>JAFLTF010000044.1 GCA_022510585.1 Lachnospiraceae bacterium | reverse complement strand
AAGACAGATCGAACAATAAGAGGATTTGATTATCGACTGTCAGGTCCGCTTATTTCGGTAAGCGGATTTTTTAATGAAAAACAAAAAAGGAGAAAAGGTAATGGAAAAGAGATTATTTACTTCAGAATCAGTAACAGAAGGACATCCTGATAAAGTCTGCGATGCCATATCCGATGCAATACTGGACGCCTGCATGGAAAAGGATCCCATGAGCCGTGTTGCCTGCGAGACTGCAACATGTACAGGCTTTGTTCTGGTAACGGGTGAGATTACCACCAACGCATATGTTGACATCCAGAAGATCGTGCGGGAGACCGTGAAAGAAATCGGTTATACCAAGTCAGAATATGGATTTGACGGCAATACCTGTGCAGTTATGGTAGCAATCGATGAACAGTCAGCAGATATTGCAATGGGTGTTGATAAAGCATTGGAAGCAAAAGAAAATAAGATGTCCGATGAACAGATTGAAGCAATCGGCGCCGGTGATCAGGGTATGATGTTCGGTTATGCAACCAATGAGACCGAAGAATATATGCCTTATCCGATCTCTTTGGCTCATAAGCTGGCTTTACAGCTGACCAAGGTTCGTAAGGACGGCACCCTGACTTATTTGAGACCGGACGGTAAGAGTCAGGTATCGGTAGAATATGATGAGAACGGCAAGCCGGTAAGACTGGAAGCTGTTGTTTTATCTACGCAGCATGATGATGATGTTACACAGGAGCAGATTCATGCCGATATCAAGAAGCATGTATTCGATCCGGTACTTCCGCCGGAGCTCGTAGATGCAGACACCAAGTTTTTCATCAATCCCACAGGACGTTTCGTGATCGGAGGACCTCACGGAGATGCAGGTCTGACAGGACGTAAGATCATCGTAGATACATACGGCGGATATGCACGTCACGGCGGCGGCGCTTTCTCCGGAAAGGATTGTACGAAAGTGGACCGTTCCGCAGCTTATGCGGCACGTTATGTTGCTAAGAATATCGTAGCGGCGGGCCTTGCGGAGAAATGTGAGATTCAGCTGTCCTATGCAATCGGTGTAGCGCAGCCCACCTCGATCATGGCAGATACTTTTGGCACAGGCAAGGTATCCGATGAGAAACTGGTGGATATCATCCGTGAAAACTTTGACCTTCGCCCGGCAGGCATTATCAAAATGTTAGACCTTCGCCGTCCAATCTATAAGCAGACGGCAGCTTACGGACATTTCGGACGCAACGATCTGGATCTGCCTTGGGAGAAACTGGATAAAGCGGATGGTTTGAAGAAATATTTATAAGAAGATATTTTCATATTTTTTGGAAAAGGGTATGCCGTAAGGCATATCCTTTTTTGGTAAAATAAGTTATAATAAATAAGAAAACATATTAAGGTCAAGATCAATTGAAAAAGAAACGAGGTTTTCCATGGCTTTCACACATCTTCACGTCCACACGGAGTACAGTCTCTTAGATGGCTCCAATAAAATTAAAGAATATGTCAAACGTGTCAAAGAACTTGGCATGGACAGCGCAGCGATCACGGACCACGGCGTTATGTACGGCGTGATCGATTTTTATAAAGCGGCAAAGGAAGCGGGGATCAATCCTATTATCGGCTGTGAAGTCTATGTTGCCCCGAATTCCCGATTTGATAAGGAACTGACCGGGGGAGAGGACAGGTATTACCATCTTGTTCTTTTGGCAGAGAATAATACCGGATATTCCAACCTGATGAAGATTGTCAGCCGCGGTTTTACGGAAGGATATTATTACAGGCCCCGTGTAGATATGGAAGTGCTGCGGGAGTTTCATGAAGGTATTATAGCGCTTTCCGCGTGTTTGGCGGGAGAAGTACAGCGCTATATCCAGAAAGGTCTCATGGAAGAGGCAAAAAAAGCGGCAAGAAAATACGAAGACTGCTTCGGTAAGGGAAACTTTTATCTGGAGCTGCAGGACCATGGCATTCCGGAGCAGAAAACAGTCAATGCCGCACTGCTGAATATGAGTAAGGAACTGGATATCGAGTTAGTTGTCACTAACGATGTTCACTATACTTATGCGGAAGATGAAAAATCCCATGATATCCTGCTTTGTCTGCAGACCGGCAAGAAGGTGGCGGATGAGGATCGTCTGCGCTATGAGGGCGGGCAGTATTATGTGAAAAGTGAGGAAGAAATGAAGGGCCTTTTTCCATATGCCTGGGAAGCAGTGGAGAATACCCAGAGGATTGCGGACAGATGCCATGTGGAAATTGAATTTGGTAATTATAAGGTACCTCATTATGAGGTGCCGGAGGGTTATGATTCCTGGGGTTACCTGAAGAAACTTTGTCAGGAAGGTCTGGCACAGAGATATCCTGATGATGACGGAAGCTTACGTAAACGGATGGATTACGAGCTGAATATCATTCAGACGATGGGATTTGTGGACTATTTCCTGATTGTGTGGGACTATATCAATTTTTGCAGGGAAAACGGAATTGCGGTGGGTCCCGGGCGTGGTTCGGCTGCCGGAAGCATTGTTTCCTACTGCCTTCGGATCACCAATATCGATCCGATCAAATACAATCTTTTGTTTGAACGGTTCCTGAATCCGGAACGTGTCTCCATGCCTGATATCGATGTGGATTTCTGCTTCGAACGCAGACCGGAAGTCATTGAATACGTGGGAAGAAAATACGGCGCAGATAAAGTGGTGCAGATCGTGACCTTCGGTACGATGGCAGCCAAAGGAGTCATCCGGGATGTGGGGCGCGTAATGGATCTGCCCTATGCCTATGTGGATTCCATTGCCAAAATGATTCCGCAGGAATTAAATATTACAATCGACAGAGCATTGGAAATGAATCCGGAATTAAAAAGACTTTATAGAGAAGAGGAACAGGTACGTGATCTGATCGATATGTCCAAACGTCTGGAAGGGCTTCCGAGGCATACTTCCACCCATGCGGCAGGTGTGGTCATCTGCCCGGAAGCAGCGGAAGAATTTGTGCCGCTTTGCAGAGGCGTGGATAATTCCGTTACCACACAGTTTCCTATGACTACTATAGAAGAACTGGGACTTTTGAAAATGGATTTTCTGGGACTGCGTACGCTGACCGTCATTCAGAACGCTGTCGCAATCGTGGAAAAGAACACAGGAATTCAGATCGATATCGATAACATTGACTACAATGATCCTGCTGTACTTGCCTCCATCGGAACCGGTCGGACCGACGGTATTTTTCAACTTGAAAGCGGTGGTATGAAGAGCTTCATGAAGGAGTTGAAGCCTCAGAGCTTAGAGGATATCATTGCGGGTATCTCTCTGTACCGTCCGGGACCGATGGATTTCATTCCCAAATATATTAAGGGTAAGAATGATCAGAATTCGATTACCTATGATTGTCCTCAGCTGGAAGAGATCCTTGCGCCTACCTATGGCTGTATCGTATATCAGGAGCAGGTAATGCAGATCGTACGAGATTTGGGTGGTTATACCATGGGTCGAAGCGATCTGGTACGGCGTGCCATGAGCAAGAAAAAGCAACATGTAATGGAACAGGAGCGGAAGAATTTCACTTATGGGAATCCGGAAGAGGGTGTGCCAGGTTGTGTGGCAAACGGCATTGATGCCAAAGTGGCAGACCATATTTATGACACGATGATGGATTTTGCAAAATATGCTTTTAACAAATCTCATGCGGCATGCTATGCGGTTGTTTCTTATCAGACAGCCTATTTAAAATATTATTACCCGATAGAGTTCATGGCGGCTCTTTTGACCTCGGTAATTGACTTTCCAAGAAAAGTATCGGAGTATATTATGACATGCAGAAGTATGGGGATTCCGATTCTTCCGCCGGATATCAATGAAGGCGAGATCGGATTTTCCGTATCGGGAAATTCTATCCGCTATGCTCTGACTGCCATCAAAAGCATAGGGCGTCCGGTGATCGAGATGGTAGCGGAAGAAAGAATGCTGAGAGGTCCTTATACCAATCTGAAAGATTTTATTACCCGTATGGCGGATAAGGAAATCAATAAACGTACCGTTGAGAATTTTATCAAAGCGGGCGCTTTGGATAGTCTGGGAGGTACCAGAAAACAGTTTATGAGCGTGTATGTGCAGATCATGGAAAGCATCTCTCAGGATAAAAAGAACAACATGGCAGGCCAGCTCTCTTTATTTGATATTGCAGCAGAAGAAGAAAAGGAAAATTATGAAATAAAGCTTCCCGACGTGGGAGAGTATTCCAAAGAGATGAAGCTGGGCTTTGAAAAGGAAGTGCTGGGTATTTATGTAAGCGGACATCCCTTGGAAGAATATCAGGAGATCTGGAGCAAAAAGATCACCAATACAACATCGGACTTTCTGCTGGATGAAGATACCAATACAACTATTGTAAAAGATGGGCAGCCGGCTACCATCGGAGGGATCATTTCGGATAAAAAATTGAAATATACCAAGAATGAAAAGGTCATGGCATTTTTACAGATAGAAGATCTGCTGGGGACCGTTGAGGTGATTGTTTTTCCAAGAGACTATGAAAAAAACGCTGATAAACTGGTAGAAGATAAAAAAGTCTTCGTTAAGGGTAGAGTTTCCGTAGAAGAGGAAAAGGATGCAAAACTGATTTGCGAGACGATCACTGCTTTTGAGGAAATACACAAAAAGTTATGGATCAAGTTCCCCACGAAAGAGTCCTATGAACAAAAGGAAACGGAGCTTATGGAACTGCTTTATGATTCGGAGGGTAATGACAGTGTGGTGATCTATATAGAGAATCCCAAGGCAATGAAACCCTTACCTCCGAATCGGAACGTCAGTGCGGATGCAGCTTTGATCGAGAAGCTGGAAGCTGTCTATGGCAAAGAAAATATAAGAGTCGTCTAAAAAAGATTGAAAACCCTTCCTAATTAAGGTAAAATATAATAGGTTGAAAGAATTACATTTCAGGTCGTTCGAAAGGATGCGAGAACATGGCAAAAACGATTAAGACAATAGGCGTTTTAACAAGCGGCGGAGACGCACCGGGTATGAATGCCGCTATCCGTGCAGTAGTCAGGAAAGGCCTGGCTAACGGTGTCAAGGTAAAGGGCATTAAAAAGGGCTATCAGGGCCTGATGAATGAAGAAATCATAGAGATGGAGAAATGGTTTGTTTCCGACACGATCCAACGCGGCGGCACGATTCTGGGAACGGCACGCTGCTCGGAAATGCGTACCGAAGAAGGGCAGAAGAAAGCGGCTGAAGTTTGCCGTAAATACGGAATTGACGGTCTTGTGGTGATCGGCGGCGACGGTTCCTATCGGGGCGCACAGGCGCTGGCAAGACAAGGGATCAATACCATTGGTATTCCGGGAACGATAGATTTGGATATTGCCTGCACAGAATATACGATCGGTTTTGATACTGCCGTGAATACGGCCATGGATGCAATCGATAAGGTACGTGATACCTCGTCCTCCCACGAACGATGCAGTATTATTGAAGTTATGGGAAGAAATGCCGGATATATTGCACTGTGGTGCGGTATTGCAAATGGTGCGGAAGATATTCTTTTGCCTGAGAAATACGATTTTAACGAACAGGAGATCATCAATAATATAATAGCCAGCAGAAAACGGGGCAAAACTCATCATATCATTATCAATGCAGAGGGAATCGGACACTCGACTTCCATGGCCAGACGAATTGAAGCGGCTACCGGAATGGAAACCCGAGCCACGATTCTGGGTTACCTGCAGCGCGGTGGTGCGCCAACCTGTAAAGACCGCTATTATGCTTCCATTATGGGCGCCTATGCGACGGATATCCTCTGTTCCGGCAAATCCAACAGGGTTGTCGGCTATCAACACGGTGAATTTTTGGATTTTGACATCGAGGAAGCCTTAAACATGAAGAAAAGTATTCCGGAATATATCTTTAACGTCAGCAAGATATTAGCACAGTAAAATAAAATAAAGAAGAAAAGGTTTCTGCCGCAGAAACCTTTTTTCTCTATTATATGAAAGGACTTCCCTATGATCACAAGCCACGCCAATAAAGGAGTCAAAGAAGTCATACAGATCATGCAGAAAGCGAAAGTGAGAAAAGAACGAAAGCTTTTTGTTGCGGAAGGGATCAAAATGTTTCTGGAAGCGCCGATCGAGCAGATTGAAAAGATTTATGTGTCGGAGAACTTTCGGCGGCAGATGAGTTTGCCCTGCAAAGAAAAACTGGCGATGCTGCCGAATCCTTACGAGACAGTGGCGGATGAGATTTTCAGAAAGATGTCGGATACCCAAACGCCTCAGGGAATCTTATGTGTGATGAAGCAACAGCATTATGAATTGGAAACCATGCTTTTGGCGGAGAATCCCCTGCTTCTTATATTGGAAGATATTCAGGATCCGGGAAATCTCGGCACAATCGTCCGCTCGGGAGAAGGCGCGGGGGTAACGGGAATCATTATGAGTGATCATACTGCGGATATTTATAATCCGAAAACCATCCGTTCCACGATGGGTTCCATTTACCGGATGCCCTTTTTTTATACAGCCTGTCCCGGAAAGATCATAGAAGAATTGCAAAGAAGAAAGATCACGGTCTATGCAGCGCATTTGCAGGGAGCCAGGTCTTACGACATCTGCGATTACAGAGGAGGTACAGCATTTCTGATCGGGAATGAAGCAAACGGTTTGCAGGATGAAACCGTAAAGAAGGCGGATACAGCCGTTAAGATTCCTATGAACGGTGAAGTGGAATCTCTCAATGCCGCAGTAGCGGCTTCCGTTTTATTATTTGAGGCAGCACGACAGAGGAGATGACCAACTCAGTCAATGCAAACAAAAACGAAAAGAGGTACGAAGTATGAAAATTGGATTTATCGGTCTGGGAAACATGGCGGGGGCCATAATAGGCGGCATGCTGCAAAAAAAGATGGCAGTGCCCGAAGATATTATCGGCAGTGACAAATCAGCGGCTGCCGGAGAGAGAATGCAGTCTGCACATGGAATTTTACTAAGAGAGAAAAACACTGATGTGGCAAGAGAAGCTGACATCATGGTTCTTGCGGTAAAACCGCAGTTTATGGCAGAGGTGATAGCACAGATCAGGGACGCGGTAAGAGCGGAAACGCTGATCATCAGCATTGCTGCAGGAAAAACAATAGGATGGATCGAGACAGAGTTTGGAAGACCGATCAAACTTGTCCGTTGTATGCCCAATACGCCTGCTCTTGTGGGAGAAGGGTGTACGGGAGTTTGTGTGAACGAAAATGTTTCGGAAAAAGAGAAGGAAAACAGTCTGGAACTGATGAGAAGCTTCGGTAAGGCAAGTCTTGTACCGGAATACTTGATAGATGTGGTAGGGGCAGTCAGCGGCAGTTCGCCGGCTTATGTATTTATGTTCATCGAAGCAATGGCAGATGCAGGGGTGGCAGCGGGAATGCCGCGAGCGCAGGCTTATGAATTTGCGGCACAGGCTGTTTACGGCAGTGCGAAACTGGTATTGGAAAGC
Source organism: Lachnospiraceae bacterium (assembly GCA_022510585.1). Lineage (GTDB taxonomy): Bacteria > Bacillota > Clostridia > Lachnospirales > Lachnospiraceae > UBA3282. The sequence continues at coordinate 12,521 of JAFLTF010000044.1, read as the reverse complement.
GGTAAACATCCGGCTGAACTGAAAGATATGGTCTGTTCGCCGGGCGGAACAACGATCCAGGGTGTTCGTATATTGGAAGAGAAAGGGATGCGAGGGGCTGTTATGGATGCTTTGGCGGCCTGTGTAGAGAAATCAAAAAATATGTAATAATTTTGTGTATATTTCCGCTTTTAAGATCAACGAATATTATAAACTTGACAAAGAATAGATGTTTTGCTAGAATAAAATTCCCAAACAAATATTAACAATTTTGTAACAATTTTGAAAAAACTATCAAAAGCGGAGGTAATCATATATGCAAAATGGCAGAAGCAGATTTCCCATGCTGGCCGGTCTGATTCTTGGTCTGGTTATGCTGTACGGGATAAGAATAGATGCTGCTGCATCCGATACAAAAGAATATCTGGATTCTCTGAATGCAGGTATTTTCAGTATTATTGCTCCGGACTCCGGAAGCAGTAATACGGAGGCGATCGAAGAACTGACACAGATAGCGCAAGAAGCGGCGAGCCAGAGATCCGATTTGGTGATGGCAGATGTTAAACAGGCGTTAAACGTACGTTCCGAGGCCAATGAGGATTCGGAAAAAGTAGGACTTCTGTATAAGGATTGCGGCGGCAGGATCTTGGAAAGAAAAGACGGCTGGACCAAGATTCAGTCCGGTGAACTGGTCGGATGGGCAAACGATAACTATCTGCTGTTTGATGCAGAAGCAGAGGCGATGGCAGGTGAAGTAGGCAATATGATCGTTACCATTGAAACCGAGACTCTGCGGGTACGTCGGGAGCCTAATACAGATTCTGAAATTCTGGGCCTGCTGGCACAGGATGATGAACTTGATGTGATTGAAGTGATCGATGATGAATGGATCAGCGTAGATTTTGAAAATGACGTTGCTTATGTGTCTGCGGAATATGTGAACATGGATTTCCATATTGATACAGGCGAAACGATGGAAGTGATCAAGAAAAGAGAAGAGGAAGCAGCCGAGGCTAAGAGGAAAGCAGTAGAAAACAGGAATCAGGCGATTATTGCGGAAGGAGACGATTACAGACTTCTGGCAGCACTGATTCAATGCGAGGCAGGAGCTGAATCTTATGAAGGAAAGCTGGCAGTAGGCGCGGTTGTCATGAACAGAGTCAGAAGCGGCGCATATCCGAATACGATTTCCGGCGTCATATACGCTTCGGGACAGTTCACCCCTGCGATTAACGGTAAAGTGGCAAAGGTTTATGATAACGGCAATATATTGGACAGCTGCTATCAGGCAGCAGCGGATGCACTTGCCGGAGCCAGCAACGTAGGCGGTGCAACCCACTTTAGAAGAGCAGGCAATCATGACGGAATACAGATTGATAACCAGGTATTCTGGTAGAATGGCTATAATTTTTGGAAAATATAACAAGCTGTCGAAAATCCTTGTTTCTGTGGAAAGAATATAGTAAGATAGAGATGGAAAGAAGGAGATGGTGTTTATGGCGTTGAACATGACGGTCTTATGGCTGGTTGTTCTGGTTGTTTTAGTTGTGATCGAACTGGCTACAATGGGACTGACAACAATATGGTTTGCCGGCGGAGCTTTAGCGGCAGCTTTGATCTCCATACCGGGAACGCCGCTTGCTTTACAGATTTTGATCTTTTTGGTGGTGTCGGCCATTCTGTTGTATTTTACAAGACCGATTGCCGTCAAGTATTTTAACAAAGATCGTATCAGAACCAATGTAGAGAGCATGATCGGCAGGCAGGCAATTGTTATCAGTGAAATTAATAATATCGAAGGGACCGGACAGGTGAATACAGGCGGTATGGAATGGTCTGCAAGAAGCAGTTATCATAATATCGTGCTGCCGGTAGGAGCGGTTGTGACGGTTCTGGGAATTGATGGTGTAAAACTAATTGTAGAAGAAAGAAAAGAGGGCTAAAAAATGGGTGGACTGGGTGGACTGTTTTTTATTTTGGTTATACTGATCTTGGTTATTATATTATTTGCATCCTGTATTAAGATTGTACCACAGGCATACGCTTTTGTAGTAGAGCGTCTGGGAGCTTATCAGCAGACATGGCCGGTGGGTATCCATTTTAAAATGCCTTTTGTTGATAAGGTGGCAAAACGGGTCATCTTAAAAGAGCAGGTTGTAGATTTTGCACCGCAGCCTGTTATTACGAAGGATAACGTAACCATGAGAATCGACACGGTTGTCTTTTTCCAGATTACGGATCCGAAACTGTTTGCCTACGGTGTGGAAAACCCAATCATGGCCATTGAGAATCTGACGGCAACTACACTTAGAAATATCATCGGTGAGATGGAGCTTGACCAGACCCTGACATCCAGAGAGGTCATCAACACCAAGATGAGAGCTTCTCTGGACATTGCAACAGACCCATGGGGCATTAAGGTCAACAGAGTCGAATTAAAGAATATCATTCCTCCGGCGGCGATTCAGGACGCAATGGAGAAGCAGATGAAAGCGGAACGTGAACGCCGTGAAGCGATCCTGCGTGCGGAAGGTGAGAAGAAATCCACCGTCCTGGTTGCGGAAGGTAAGAAAGAATCCGCGATCTTAGAGGCAGAGGCCGAGAAACAGTCAGCGATCCTGCGTGCGGAAGCGCAGAAAGAAAAGATGATCCGCGAGGCGGAAGGTGAAGCGGCTGCAATCTTAAAAGTACAGCAGGCCACAGCAGACGGTATCCGCATGATCCGTGAAGCAGGAGCCGACGAAGCGGTCTTAAAGATCAAGAGTCTGGAGGCATTTGAGAAAGCAGCAGACGGTCAGGCAACCAAGATCATTATTCCATCGGAGATTCAAGGCTTAGCAGGACTTGCGGCATCCGCAAAAGAATTATTGAAATAGTACCACAAAGATTTTGAGAAAATTATAGGATGATATAGATAGGACGGTTCTTAGGGACCGTCCTAACGCCTTTACATAAACCGGAAAGACTTGGGTCTTACAGCGCATAGAAAGGAAATATTACATATGAATTTAAAAGGTCGTAATTTTTTAAAACTTCTGGATTTTACCCCGGAAGAGATCGTTTATTTTTTAGATGTGGCAGCAAAACTTAAAGAAAAAAAGAAAAACGGAATTCCCATGGATTTTTTGCGTGGGAAAAATATTGCATTGATCTTTGAAAAAACCAGCACCAGGACCCGCTGCTCTTTTGAGGTGGCGGCTCATGATCTGGGACTGGGCGCTACTTATCTTGACCCCGCAGGTTCCCAGATCGGTAAGAAAGAGAGCATTGCGGATACGGCAAGAGTTTTGGGGCGTATGTATGAAGGAATCGAGTACCGTGGATACGGGCAGGAGATTGTAGATGAACTTGCAAAACATGCCGGTGTACCTGTGTGGAACGGTCTGACCAACGAATTCCATCCCACCCAGATGTTGGCCGATCTGTTGACGATCAGGGAACATTTCGGACATCTGCAGGGTATTAAGCTGACCTATATGGGAGATGCCCGCTATAACATGGGAAATTCTCTGATGGTGGCTTGTGCCAAGATGGGGATGCACTTTACGGCATGTACCACGAAGGCGTATTTTCCGGATAAAGAGTTGGTAGAAGAATGTGAGAGGATCGCAGCGCAGACAGGCGGCAGTATCCGTCTGACAGAGAGCGTAGAAGAAGGTACGAAGAATGTGGATGTTATCTATACGGATGTATGGGTTTCCATGGGAGAGCCGGAAGAGGTCTGGACAAGCCGCATTCATGATTTGATGCCCTATCAGGTAAACCGCAGGGTGATGGAAAATGCGGGAGCACAGGCAGTGTTCATGCATTGTCTACCGGCATTTCACGATCTGAATACAGGAATCGGCAGGGAAATCAGTAAAAAATTCGGTATTCAGGAAATGGAAGTAACGGATGAGGTGTTTGAGTCACCGCAGTCCATTGTCTTTGACGAGGCAGAAAATCGTATGCATACGATCAAGGCAGTGATAGCGGCCACTTTAGGGATGCCTGAGGATATGTGATTGAAAGTATGGAAACGGAAAGAGATATCGTAAATAATCTGACCACCAAGTGGGCAGGAAAAGCATTGTATTATTTAGACGAAACCGGCTCCACCAATGTGGATGCGAAGCAGTATGCCCGGGAAGGATCCCCCCACGGCACTGTCGTTGTGGCTGATATGCAGACTGCAGGCAGGGGAAGAAAAGGAAAGACTTGGCAGTCTCCGGCAGGAAGCTCCATCTATATGACGATTCTTCTGCGGCCTGACTTTTCTCCGGATAAGGCTTCCATGCTGACATTGGTCATGGGGCTTAGCGTTGCACAGGCGGTTGCGGAAATACCGGATCTGCATCCCGGTATCAAATGGCCGAACGATATCGTTATCAATCAGAAGAAAATCTGCGGCATTCTGACGGAGATGGAAGTGCAGGAAGAAGATGCATCATATGTTGTTGTGGGCGTAGGTATCAATGTGAACAATAGCAGTCCGGAGGAATTTCCGGAAGAGATCAGACAGGCTGCCACCTCTCTGAAGATAGAGGCAGGGAGATCCCATTCTAGAGAGGCATTGCTAGCACGTGTATTATACTATTTTGAGAAAAATTATGACACGTTTGTCAGTTCTTTAGATTTGAGCGGATTGATGGAGGATTATCATAAATACTTGTTAAATAAAGATGCCGAAGTCAAAGTATTGGATCCGAAAGGGACCTATACCGGAATTGCCAGAGGCATCAATGCGGCAGGAGAGCTTTTGGTGGAAAAAGAAAACGGAGAAGTGATATCCGTCTATGCAGGCGAGGTTTCGGTCAGAGGGGTGTATGGATATGTATGACGATAATCGCATGGTGCTCTGCGGAGCAAGCGCTTATGAGCAGAAGTATTATTTTAATGAAAAATTTGCGGGAATACCGGATTCCATCAAAGAAGAATTACATGTGATCTGCGTTCTTTTTACGGAGGAGGTAGGCGGCGTTTTTACCATTGTCTTTGAAGAGAACGGAAGTATTTCCTTAGAGACAAATGCAGAGGAAGACGATTTGCTCTATGATGAGATCAGCAGCGGTCTTATGGTTCGGGAGATCCGCAGAAACCGACAGGAAATGTTAGAATCCCTGAGTTTGTACTACCGGGTCTTTATTCTGCATGAGAACATTCTGGATGAAGAGGAAGGATAGATCATATACATGGAAAAGCTGACAATAGGCAGTGTGACATTGGAGAACAACATCATTCTGGCTCCTATGGCAGGTGTAACGGACCTGCCTTTTCGTTTGCTGTGCAAAGAACAGGGAGCAGGCATGGTCTGTACGGAGATGGTAAGCGCCAAGGCAATCTTATATAAGAATAAAAATACGGAATCCCTGCTGGAACTCCATCCCCAGGAATCTCCCGTGTCTTTGCAGTTGTTTGGTTCCGATGCAAGGATCGTCGGCGAGATGGCGAAACAGATCGAAGAACGCCCTTTTTCCGTTCTGGATCTCAATATGGGATGTCCGGTGCCCAAAGTTGTAGGTAACGGAGAGGGATCAGCCTTAATGAAGGATCCGAAACTTGCCGGAGAGATCATCTCTGCGGTAGCGAAGGCTATTCATAAGCCTGTTACCGTAAAGATTCGAAGCGGTTTTGACAAAGACCATATCAATGCCGTAGAAATAGCCAAGATTGCAGAAGCTTCCGGCGCCGCTGCCGTAACGGTGCATGGCAGAACAAGGGAACAGTTCTATGCGGGAGAAGCCGACTGGGATATTATTGCGCAGGTAAAAGAGGCAGTTTCCATTCCCGTCATTGGCAACGGAGACATTACAGATGGAGTCAGTGCAGTGAAAATGTTACATTACACAGGCTGCAACGGGATTATGGTAGGGCGCGCTGCCAGAGGAAATCCATGGATCTTTAGGGAAATTGCAGCTTATGTGGAAAACAGAACCGTTCTGCCGCCTCCCGCGAAAGAAGAAAGGAAAGAGATGATGCTTCGGCATTGCAGGCTGCAGCTGCAATATAAAGGAGAATATACGGCTGTGCGGGAAATGCGCAAGCATGTGTCCTGGTATACTGCCGGAATGCCGCATTCCGCAAAGCTTAGACAAGAAGTAAATACAATAGAAAATTTTGCGGCATTAGAGGAATTAATAGAACAGATGTAGCGTATATTCTCATATGGGAAAAGAAACAATACTGTATTATGTTACCAGGGAGAGCATTACGAAACAAAAAAATACCGTGGAATCTTCTTTTTGGAAAAGATTAAAAGAAAGCCGTTTCTTTGATTCATTTGTGGCAGAAGACGAAGAAAATATAGTCATTACAGTCTTGGTGCCTATGGAGCAAAAAGTATGGAAAAAAGAGAAATTGCTTCGACTTATGCAAAACAGCGTAACAAGACAACCTTTCTATTTGGGTGATGCAGAGGTAGTCATACATCCTGAAATACAACAAATGCTGACACAGACGGAAGAATTCCCCCGGATATTTTGGTCTATATCGGAAAAATTGCTTATCCAAAAACTGCATGCGGAGTATGGTACAAAAAAACGCCTGTCTGTATACGGCGGCTCTGCGCCTGAATCCGTTGTATTGTTGCTGAGTGATACTGTTTTCCCTGAAGAGCAGATCCAGAGATTTTCCGAAATGATGCAGCCTTATTTTCCGGGCATCAATCATTTGACAATCTTGTATAGGCCAGAGGACTGGTGGGAAGAAACACTTGCGGATTATGCCGATGAACTTTATTATGAATACGGCTTAGTCTGTCAGATCAAACAGGGCGGAGATTTTCCGTTAAAGAAACAGACTCTCTTTTTGGATTATGGTTATCCGGGAAATATTCCCCTGCACGCGCTACAGGAAGGCGGAATCTATCTGGATGTAGCTTCTTCTGAAAAGAAAGAAACGGTAATCCGACAGAAATGTATGAGAGTTTCTTATTTGTCTCCTCGGAAATACCTTGACACTGTGGTAAAAAGTGGGTATGATAAATTAGTTAAAAAAGGGTGAACATAATATTATTTTGCATAACGGAAGAAAAATAGAATTATAAACTGGAAAGGGCGAGTAGTCATGGAAGAAAAAAAGAACATTTTAACTTATGAAGGGTTAAGAAAATATGAGGACGAGTTGCACGAGCTGAAGGTTGTGAAACGTCAGGAAGTAGCACAGAAGATCAAAGAAGCCAGAGAGCAGGGCGACTTGTCAGAGAATGCGGAATACGATGCTGCCAAGGATGAACAGCGCGACATCGAAGCCAGGATTGAAGAACTGGAGAAAATTTTAAAGAATGCGGAAGTCGTTGTAGAGGATGAAGTAGACTTAGACAAGATCAATATCGGCTGCCAGGTTACCATCCTGGATATGGAATATGCGGAAGAACTGGAATACAAAATTGTAGGTTCCACCGAGGCAAACAGCTTAAAAGGCAAGATCTCCAATGAATCACCGGTTGGTAAGGCTCTGATGGGCAGCAAGATCGGTGATGTGGTAGAAGTAGAGACACAGGCAGGTGTTTTACAGTATAAAGTATTACAGATTCAGAGATCCAACTAATGACACGAGTGTCATAAATGATAATTGAAAGGAAATGTCCATTATGGCAGAACAGCAGAACCAAAAGAATGAACAGCAGGAACAGGATATTAACCAGCTTTTAAAGGTAAGGCGGGAAAAACTTGCCGCTTTGCAGGAGAACGGAAAAGATCCTTTTGTCATTACCAAATATGATGTGACCCACCACAGCCAGGAGATCAAAGATCACTATGATGCGCTGGAAGGCAAGAACGTATCGATTGCGGGCCGTGTGATGTCCAAACGTATCATGGGGAAGGCGTCTTTCTGCAATGTTCAGGATTTGCAGGGCAATATCCAGTCTTATGTGGCAAGAGACAGCATCGGAGAAGAGTCCTATGCGGACTTTAAGAAATATGACGTTGGTGACATTATAGGCATCGAGGGCGAAGTATTTACCACGAAGACAGGAGAGATATCTATCCATGCTACAAAAGTGACACTACTGTCAAAAAGTCTTCAGATTCTGCCGGAGAAGTATCATGGTTTGGTAAATACGGATATTCGTTACCGTCAGAGATATACCGATCTGATCATGAACGAAGAGGTAAAGAAGACCTTTGTGATGCGTTCCAAGATCATCAGTTCCATCAGGCGTTATCTGGACGAGCAGGGATTTCTGGAAGTGGAGACACCCATGCTTGTATCCAATGCGGGCGGTGCAGCGGCAAGACCTTTTGAGACCCACTATAATGCGCTGGATGAAGATGTAAAACTTCGTATTTCTTTGGAACTTTATCTGAAAAGACTGATCGTAGGCGGCATGGAAAGAGTCTATGAGATCGGGCGTGTTTTCCGTAACGAAGGACTGGATACCAGACACAATCCGGAATTTACCCTGATGGAATTATATCAGGCCTATACCGATTATAACGGCATGATGGATCTGACCGAGAATATGTTCCGCCATGTAGCGAAGGAAGTATGCGGGACAACCCTGATCCCCTATGGTGACGTGGAAATTGACTTAGGCAAGCCTTTTGCCAGAATGACTATGGTAGAGGCTGTTAAGAAATATGCAGGCGTGGATTTTGATGAGATCAAAGATACCGCAGAGGCCAAGAAGATTGCGGATGAAAAAGAAGTCCACTACGAAGAGAGACACAAAAAGGGAGATATCCTGAATCTGTTCTTTGAAGAATTTGTGGAAGAACATTTGGTACAGCCCACTTTCATCACGGACCATCCGATTGAGATTTCTCCGCTTACCAAGAAAAAACCTGATAATCCGGAGTATGTGGAGCGTTTCGAACTCTTTATTACCTGCCGGGAGATGTGCAATGCCTATTCGGAATTGAACGACCCGATCGATCAGCGAGAGCGTTTCAAAGCACAGGAAGAGGCGCTGGCAGCAGGCGACGAGGAAGCCAACACTACGGATGAAGATTTCCTGAACGCTTTGGAAATCGGCATGCCGCCCACCGGTGGCATCGGATATGGGATTGACAGACTGGTGATGCTTCTGACCAACTCACCGGCGATCCGGGATGTTTTGTTGTTCCCGACGATGAAAAGCTTGGACAAATAGAGCTCTCGTTGTGCTAATGCATTCTAAAACTTGTACCTACAAGGACATTTTTCTAAAAGAAATTTTAGGAAGATGTCCTTTTTATTGTGCTTTACCCCATCATGGTTTACATAACAAATAAAAATATCAGTTTGTTCCTCCAAAATGTCAGTTCATTCCGTAGAAGTTGTAAAAACAGGAAAAGATTGATAACATCATCAGCAAAGGAGAAAGCAGGCATGAAAAGTATTACTATTTTAACCACATTACTGACCAGTCAAGCAGGCATAACAGGAATTGCAACCGGAAGCAGATGCAACCTATGCCATATCTGCCCGACCTTCTTGGGAATATGCTGCTTTATATGGCTGGCAATCATTATAGCGGCAGTCATTGTGGACACGCTGATCGTTAAAAGAAGGCGTAGAAATAAGGACATATCAGATAAGTAAAAAAAGATGCGACTGAGGATAAAATAATTCTTGGTCGCATTTTTTATCGGAGAAAATCGGTTGCACGAATGATATTGAATAGATTATAATAAAAGCATATAACCATAACACAGCCGATACCGTCTGAGGAGAACAGAATGAAATCTTATAATCATTTATTTGAATCATTGGATCTATTTAAAGACTTTGTGGAAGGAAGCGGATTAAACCGGGATAAAGAAGTGTTGATCCGAATCCACAGCACGCAGCATAGTATGGACGAAATACAAACTCTTGCAAAGGAGATCAAGGAAGTCCTGCCAAAAGCGATTATCGCGGGTTGCAGCAGTTCCCATATAATCTGTGAAGGAAAGATTTTGTCTGATTCCTGTCTGATATCCATCACCGATTTTGAAAATTGTAAGATTCGATCTGGTATGTTCTCCTGTGAAACAGAGGAGGGAAAAGAAAAGACCGGTGAAGAACTCTGTCACCAGGTTTCCGAAGAATTGATCAAAAAGGACCAGGGATTGATGCTGGTATTCTTTCCCCTCGCCTACTATAAGACTGGGAAATTTGTCGCCAGCATGAACCGGGAGAATTCGCAGATCCGAATGATAGGCGGCGTATCTTATATGGCCACCGATGTGTATCATGAGGCGGAGAATTATGCCTATGTGCTGTCGGATACGACAGCATCGGCAAACAGTATGGCCGCAGTGTTGATTCTGTCCGAACAATTGAGTATTTATCAAGATGTCATAAACGGTGTGGATGCCGTGGGCAGAAGTTATGAAGTGACCAAGGTTCATGAACACTTTGTGGACGAGATAGAAGGAATGGATGCTGCAAAATGGTATGAGGACATGTTGGGTGAGGAAGAACTTGCTAAAGATTCTAATCTGGCGAGCATCTTTCCTCTGATCTATGAAGGGACCAAACTTTCCCACAACGTGGTGTTTGAACCCTACGAAACACTTCCGGAGCCTTATAAATCCGAAAAAAGAAATCGAATCAATCTGTTCAGCGAAATTGCACAGGGAATGAAATTTTCCTTAGGATATTTTGACCCACAGAAAATCATCGATCAGATGAATGATGTTTATGCAAGACTTCATGAAGAGCCGGTGGAGACTCTGTTTGTATATGACTGTCTGGCCAGGATGTGGATGCTGCAGGACTGCGCATCTTGGGAGGTGTCACAATTCCAGACCACCAACATGAGCGGTGCCATGATGGCGGGGGAGATTGGTTTTGTGGATGGCAAAAATGTCTATGCCAATTCCACATTTGTGATTGCTGCTCTCTCTGAGGATTCCCATGCGCGCATCCTGTTGAAGGAAAAAGCGCTGCAGGATATTGACGGTTTACAGTACAATAATGTGCAGATGATCAACTATCTGCTGACAGCAGGAAATAAACAGTTGAACAGGCAGCTGAACGAACAATATAGCCAGATGCAGAGAGCAATGTTCTATAACGAAAATCTGGACTTGGAAAACCAGACCAAGTTTTTGCTCGATCATGAGAATGAAAATCTGGACAAAGCTGCCGTATTCTTCTTAAAAAATAAGAGGATCATCCGTCTGTTCTTAGGACAGGGCGCTTTGTGGGACGAATTAAAACACATTTATAAACGACTTTCAGACAGCCTTGCGGACAATGATTTGCGCTTCTACAGCTATGGGGATTGCGCCTTTTTGATAGCTGCGGACGCCCGTATGTCCGACAGGGACTTTGTCTCAATCATGAAAGAGACCCTGGAGCAATTGAATACTGTTATCTGCAGGGAATTCGTCTTTTCTTACGAGTGTGCCGTGGTCATGCACGAGAGTGAACCAATCCCCAAGATTGACGAAGCCCGTCAATATGCGGAAAAAAATAAGCTTTCTTTTGTTATTTACGACCAGATGAAAGAAGAAGGCGTAGATGTCAAAGAAGAAATGCACATGCTGCAGGTTCTTAAGGAAGCTCTGGTGCAGGATGGGGTGATTCCCTATTTCCAGGGAATCCATGACAATCAGGCAAAGTGTATCAACTTACACGAAGCATTGATGCGTATTCGGGATACGGAAGGCCGCATGTATTATCCCGATCAATTCCTGCCGATAGCAAAAGAATATAATCTGTATGAGCCCTTGTCCGTCATTATGGTCAAGAAAGTCATGGAGATGTTTTTAAATCAGGGGAAACGGGTCAGCATCAACCTGAATGTGCAGGACCTTTATGACCGGGAAATGATCCGCATCATCTTCCGTTACTTAAAGCTGGAGCAGCATCCCGAGAACTTCATATTTGAGCTTGTCGAAAGCGAAGAGGTGCAGGACTACACTTATATCCAACAGTTTGCCGACAGCGTTCACGAATATGGCGCAAAGATCGCCATTGATGATTTTGGGACCGGCTTCTCCAATTTGATGCATATCATTCGGATCAATGCGGATATCATCAAGATCGACGGTGCAATTGTAAAGGATATCTGTGATGATGCGGAATGCCTGAAATTCATAGAAATGATCAACAACTGGTGTAGCCAGAAGAACAAAAAGGTCATTGCGGAATATGTAGAAAATGAAAAAATCCAAAGTCTTCTGGAGAAAATGCAAGTGGCTTATTCTCAAGGGTATTATTTTGCAAAGCCCATGAGTTGGGAGGATTGCCAGAAAATTGTTTGATATCATAGGAGTTTTTTAGGAGGAAAGAAACAATGCGGATGATGAAAAGATGGATTGCACTTATGCTTGCGATGGCAGTTGTCATTAGTGATTGCGGTGGTATTACTGTCTTTGCAGCTGAGAATGCTACAGAAGTTGATAACGAATTGATTTCAGAAGATGAAACAATAGAAAGTGAAGATGCGGATGTTTCACCTGAAGATGAAAGCAATGAAGCGGATGAAAAAACAAATTTAGTGGATGAAGACGCAGACTTAATGGACGAGGATACAGATTCCGACACAGATACGGAAACCGAATTCCCGGCATTACATATTGGGCAGATAAAAGAAGGAGAAGAACTTCCTTCTCCGGATGACTCCAAATTTGTATACGATCTGCCGG
>JAFLTF010000043.1 GCA_022510585.1 Lachnospiraceae bacterium | reverse complement strand
TGGATGGTATCGGCTAAGAAGGCCGACTTTACAAAAATTGCAGAAACTTTCAGGATTGACCCCGTCATAGCCCGTATTATTCGGAATAGGGATGTGGTGGGCGATGATCGGATCGATTTATTTCTGCATGGCACAATCGAGGATTTACATAACCCGCGGCTGCTTTATGACATGGAGAAAGCAGTCGCTTTTATGCTGTCTAAAATAAAGGAGAAAGCAAAAATCAGGATCATCGGGGACTATGACATTGACGGCGTCTGCGCAACCTATATTCTGTTTCGCGGACTGCAGGCTTGCGGTGCGATAGTGGATACGGTGATTCCCCACCGTATCAAAGACGGTTACGGACTAAATGATGCCCTGATCGAAGAAGCCCACCGAGACGGAATCGATACCATCATCACCTGTGATAACGGAATTGCGGCAGCAGAACAGATTGCTTATGCAAAGAAGCTTGGCATGAGCGTGATCGTGACGGACCACCATGAAGTGCCTTATGAGATCTTGGAGGATGGAAGCAGGCGGGAACTTTTGCCGCCGGCGCAGGCCGTGGTCGATCCGAAGCAGGAAAAGTGCAGCTATCCCTTTGACGGTATCTGCGGAGCGGTGGTAGCCTATAAATTTATTCAGGTGTTGGCGGAAGAGTACGGAACACCTCAAGAGCCACGGCAGGAATTGTTACAGGAACTTCTGGAGTTTGCAGCCTTTGCCACGGTAGGGGATGTGATGGAACTTTATGATGAGAACAGGATTCTGGTACGGTACGGACTGGAACGGATAGAAAATACCCAGAATCTTGGACTTAGAGCCCTTTTAGAGGTGAATCAGCTTTTAAACAAAAAATTAACTGCCTATCATATCGGTTTTATTTTGGGTCCCTGCCTGAATGCCACAGGCAGGCTGGATACTGCCTCTAAGGCGCTGCAGCTGTTAAGAAGCAGGGATTTTGCGGAAGCGGTCGTGATCGCGGGAGAACTGAAAGAATTAAATGACAGCAGGAAAGAAATGACGAGGCAGGGAACGGAACAGGCTGTGCAAATGATAGAAGGAAGCCCGCTCAGGGAAGATAAGGTGCTGGTGGTCTATCTGCCGGACTGTCATGAAAGTCTGGCAGGTATCATTGCAGGACGTCTGAAAGAAAAATTCCACAAACCTGTTTTTGTTCTGACAAAGGGAGAAGAGGGGGTCAAAGGTTCCGGACGGTCTATAGAAGCCTATCATATGTATGAGCAGATGAGCCTTTGCAAGCACCTTTTTACCCGATACGGCGGACATAAGATGGCAGCAGGCTTGTCCATGCCGGAAGAAAATATGGAAGAGTTTCGGGAAAGTCTTAACAGAAATTGCAATTTGACCGATGAAGATTTTGAAGAAAAAATTTTAATTGATGTTGCCATGCCCCTGTCTTATATCAGAATGGATTTCGTAAAACAGCTTCGGCTGTTGGAACCTTTTGGCAATGGCAATCCCAAACCCGTTTTTGCCCAGAAAAATATTCATGTATTACGTGGCAGGATTCTTGGGAAGAATGGAAATGTAGGAAAATACAGCATCCGGGACGAACAGGGCACGACTTTTGAAATGATTTATTTCGGAGACCTGGATAGGTGGCATGATTTCCTGGCTGCTTCTTTCGGAGCAGAAGAGCGGGATAGGTTGTATCGCGAAGGAAGCGATGCGATTGTCATTCAGATCATTTACTATCCGGAAATCAATGTGTATCGTGATAAGGAAAGCCTGCAGATCGTGATGCAGGATTATGCAATATAGTGATGTTTCAAAGGAGCGATAAGGGGGGACTGAGAGACTATGATACTGACAGTAACATTAAATCCGGCAGTGGACAAAACCTATACGGCGGGAGAACTGATCACCGGACATGTGAACCGGATGCGTACGGTCATGTCGATTGCGGGAGGAAAGGGAATCAATGTAACGAAGGTGCTTCGCCAATACGGTTATCCTGTTTGTGCAACCGGCTTTCTTGGCGGCTATGCGGGAAATTTTATTGAGGATTACCTTCAGAAACAGCAGGTCATGTGTCAGTTTGTACGCGTGGACGGAGAGACCAGAAGCAATATGAATATTCTTGCCGATAACGGATATGTGACGGAGATTCTGGAGCCGGGACCGGCGATCGGTGAAGAGAAACTGCAGCAGTTTCTTGATAAGTACGAAAAACTCTTGTCCAATTGTGAACTGGTGATCATGTCGGGCAGTGTGGAAAGCGGTCTGCCGGAGGATATTTATGCGGTCTTGATTGAAAAAGCACGTATGAAAGGAATCAAGACCATGCTCGATACAAACGGTGAAAGCCTCCGCAAGGGAATAGAAGCCAAACCATATCTGATCAAACCGAATCAAAAGGAATTAGAATATATCGTGGGGCATAAACTGGTAAATAGAGAAGCCGTCGTAGATGCCGCCCTGTCATTGCATGCAGACGGAGTTGCTCATGTGGTCGTATCCATGGGAAAAAAGGGAGTGTTGTCGGTAGACGGCGGAAAGGTGTTCTTCGCGAAGGCCGGAAAGGTTTCTGTATTAAATACGGTAGGCTGCGGGGACAGCGTAGTGGCTTCCTATGCCATGTCGATCATTGAGAAAGAACGAAATGAGGAGGCGCTTAAAAGAGCGGCAGCGATTTCTTCGGCCAATGCCACGACTCTGATCAGCGGAGATATCCCAAAAGATACAGCAGAAGAGCTGCTTTCTCAGATCACGGTAGAAAGATTGCGATAGAAACGGAAAGAAAACCGAATCAGAGACAATAGAAAGGATGATCCTTCGGTCATCCTGCCGAACAACGAAAAAGCCTGAGAGTTCTCAGGCTTTTCGCATTTTCTTATGAGGGGGGAGATAGTGAGTTATTCAACTATCTTTAGTATAATCATAAGTTCAAATTGTGTCTAAACTGTGTTTAATTTCTAATCAAAAAATTAATTTATATAAGAAAAGTATAAACTTCTATAAAATCTAAGAAAACTTCGGAGAAGTTGAAAAAAAGTATTTTTCATGCTATTTTATATTATAGGGAAATTTGCGGAAATCATAAAGGAGTGGATTTTATGATGAAATTAACGGATCTGCTTAAGAATTTGGAATACCGACGCATAAAAGGTCCGGAAGATGCGGAAGTGACAGAAGTAGTTTATGATTCCAGAAAAGTGACAAAGGATTGCCTTTTTATCTGTATAAGCGGAGCGAATGCAGACGGACATGATTTTGCAGAGCAGGCGGTATCGGCAGGTGCCAGGGTCCTGGTTGTAGAGAAGGAAGTAGAGTTTTCGCCGGAGGCGGAAGTTACCGTGATTCAGGTAGCGGATACCCGGTATGCAATGGCGTTCATCTCGGCAGCCTATTTCAAAAATCCCGCAGACAGCCTGCAGGTGATCGGGATTACGGGAACCAAAGGCAAGACTACTACGACCTATCTGGTAAAATCCATTTTAGAGCAGGCAGGACGAAAAGTCGGACTGATCGGTACGATTGAAGTTATTATTGGAGAGACCCACATCCATGCAAATAATACGACACCGGAATCCTATCTGATCCAACAGTATTTCAGGCAGATGGTGGATGCAGGCTGCGATACGGTGGTGATGGAAGTATCGTCACAGGGGCTGATGCTGCACAGGACACAGGGATTTGTCTTTGATTTCGGTATTTTTACCAATCTCGAACCGGATCATATCGGTCCCAATGAGCATAAGGATTTTGAGGACTATCTGAACTGCAAGGGGATGTTGTTTAAACAGTGCAAAGTAGGGATCGTGAACCGGGATGATAAGCATTGGGAACAGGTGACGGCAGGGCATACCTGTGCGCTTGAGACCTATGGCATAGAAACGGATGCCGATTTAAAAGCCGAAAATCTGCAATTACGTTCCGGTGGCGGAAGCTTAAGCGTTGCCTTTGCTGTGAAAGGACTTTTGAATTTTCAGGCGGAAATTGCCATGCCTGGTAGATTCAGTGTTTATAATGCCTTGACGGCAATAGCCATCTGCCGTCATTTTGAAGTGCCCGAAGATGCCATCTGCAAAGCCTTGCTGCAGGCGAAGGTAAAGGGCAGGATAGAGCTTGTGAAAGTGTCCGATGAATTTACGCTGATGATTGATTATGCCCACAATGCCATGGCCTTGGAAAGTCTTTTGTCTACATTGAAAGAATATCAGCCGCATCGGCTGGTCTGTGTCTTTGGCTGCGGCGGCAACCGCTCGAAACTGCGGCGTTATGAAATGGGTGAGGTCAGCGGCAGGCTGGCGGATGTGACGATCATCACTTCCGATAATCCCCGCTTTGAGGAACCGCAGGCGATCATAGACGATATTAAAACAGGCATTGCCAAAACGGATGGAAGCTATGTGGAAATCTGCGACAGGAAAGAAGCGATCGCCTATGCGATCGAACACGGAGAACCCGGGGATATTATCGTGCTTGCAGGAAAAGGGCATGAAGATTATCAGGAGATCAAAGGGGTAAAATATCCCATGGATGAAAGAGATCTGATAGCAGAAGTCCTGGCAGAAAAAGCATGACAGACGGTTGTGAGGATAACAAATGAGTGAACGATATGCGGACGTGATCGTAGAGATATCGCATGAGAAGGTTGACAGACCCTTTCAGTACAGGATTCCGGACAGACTGCTTGAACAGGTCTTTCCGGGAGTTCGGGTGCATGTTCCTTTCGGCAGAGGAAATAAGGATATGACCGGATATGTGGTTGACCTTTCGGATCAAACGGATTATCCGCCGGAGAAAATCAAGGATATTGCAGGGGTGGATGAGAACGGAACTACTGTAGAAAGCGATTTGATACAGACTGCTTATTGGATGAAAAGCCACTACGGTTCTACGATAATAAATGCACTGAAAACCGTTCTACCAGTAAAGCAGAAATTAAAGCAGCCTGTGAAAAAGAAGATTGTAAGACTCTGTGACAAAGAAGAGATAGAAAGACAGATAACAGAGTGTACAAGAAAGCATCAGACAGCCAAATGCAGAGTGCTAGAGGCATTGCTGGAGGAAGAGATCTTACCCTATGCATTACTGCGGGAGAAATTGAATGTAGCGGCCCCTACCATAAACAGTCTGGAAAAACAGGGGATATTATCCGTTGAAATAGAAAATTATTATAGAAATCCGGTAAAAATGATTTCGGGGAGGGAAGCAGCCAAACCCTTAAGCAAAAAGCAGAATCTGATTATAGAAGATGTGATACAAGATTACCGTGATGGAAATGTGGGAACTTATTTGATACACGGCATTACCGGAAGCGGAAAGACCGAAGTCTATCTGGGAATCATAGAACAGATGATAGCCATGGGCAGACAGGCGATCGTACTGATTCCGGAGATTGCCCTTACCTATCAGACCCTGCTTCGTTTTTATAAGCGATTTGGCGACAGAGTTTCCGTTATGAATTCCACCTTGTCCATGGGTGAGAAATATGACCAGATGGAACGGGCAAGACGTAGCGAACTGGACGTCATCATCGGTCCCCGCTCCGCTTTGTTTACGCCTTTTCCAAATCTGGGGATCATCATTATTGATGAAGAACATGAGAACAGTTATAAAAGTGAGTCCATGCCCAAGTATCATGCAAGGGAGACGGCGATCCGGATTGCATCGGGTAAAGGGGCAAGCGTGGTGCTTGGCTCGGCAACGCCCTCTTTGGAAGCATATTATCGGGCAAAAAGAGGAGAATATAAGCTGTATCGATTAAACGAAAGACTGACCGGCGGACAGCTTCCGCAGGTATATACGATAGATCTGCGGGAAGAACTGAAGGAAGGAAACCGTTCCATTTTCAGCCGGAAATTGAAAAGTCTCATAAAAGAAAGGCTGGATGCGGGCGAACAGAGCATGCTCTTTTTGAACCGGCGAGGTTATGCAGGCTTTGTTTCCTGCAGGGCATGCGGTCTGGTCATGAAATGTCCCCATTGCGATGTGTCGCTTTCGGAGCATCGAAACGGGAAGTTGGTCTGCCACTATTGCGGCTATGAAGTAGGAAAACCGCAGAAATGTCCGTCCTGCGAGTCTAAGTATCTGCTGGGATTTAAGGCGGGTACGGAGCAGATAGAGGAGGCCGTTCATAAGGAATTTCCGGGGGCGCGGGTGCTGCGGATGGATGCGGATTCCACAAGGAGCAAGGAAAGTTATGAGAAAATATTGTCTGCTTTTGCCGACGGTAAAGCGGATATTCTGGTAGGAACGCAGATGATCGTAAAAGGGCATGATTTCCCGAACGTCACACTGGTGGGGATACTGGCAGCGGATCTGTCGCTGAATCAGAATGATTACCGGGCCGGTGAGCGAACATTCCAGCTGCTGACACAGGCAGCAGGCAGAGCCGGCAGGGGAAACAAACCGGGAGAAGTGGTCATCCAGACCTATCAGCCGGAACACTACAGCATTGTCCATGCGGCCAATCAGGATTATGACAGTTTCTATGCAGAGGAAATCGTATATAGGGAACTGCTGCAATATCCTCCGGCAGCCCATATGTTAGCGGTACTTACCGTCTCAAAGGAAGAAGAACAGGGCAGCTATGTAATGGAGCAGTTTGCGAAACTGGTCAGGGAACGTCTCGGTACGGAAAAAGAATTGTTTATTATCGGCCCCGCACAGGCATCGATTTCCAAGATCAATGATCTATATCGTCATGTGCTGTATTTTAAGCATCCTGATTATGAAAGATTGGTTCAGATCAAAGATCTGTTGGAAGCATACAGCAGGGAAGAGGATTGGAAAACCCAGAGTATTCAATTTGATTTTGATCCAATGAATTCATATTAGAAAAAGAAAGTTAAATCATCAGATCAGTAATAAAAGACATTAGAAAAGCGACAGAAAGGAAGAAGAAAATGGCGATTAGAAATATTCGGGAAATCGGAGACCCCGTATTGGAAAAGGTATGTAAGGAAGTAAAGGAGGTCACCCCCCGTATACAGGAACTGATCAGTGATATGTATGATACCTTGTATGAGGCAAACGGTGTGGGTCTTGCAGCGTCGCAGGTGGGAGTTTTGAAACAGATCGTAGTCATTGATACGACAGGGGAAGACCCCATTCTGTTGATCAACCCGAAAATCATTGAAACAAGCGGCGAACAGACCGGCTATGAAGGCTGTTTAAGCGTACCGGGTAAAACCGCTACAGTGACCAGACCGAATTATGTTAAGATAGTAGCTTATAATGAGAATATGGAACCCTTTGAACTGGAAGGAACGGAACTGCTTGCCAGAGCGATCCTGCATGAGCTGGACCATTTGCAGGGACATTTATATGTCGAGAAAGCGGAAGGACCGCTGCAGGATGTGGAAGAAGTGGAAGAAGAAACTTAAAAATCAGAGATTTTTAAGTTGCAAGATTTGCGCTGCAAGCGCAAATCTCGCAGGCTGAGAAAGGAGTAAAGATAAGAAAAATATGAAAATTGTATATATGGGAACGCCCGATTTCTCAGTAGGGGCATTGGAAGCACTGATCAAGGCAGGCCATCAGATCACCGCTGTCGTCACGCAGCCGGATAAACCCAAAGGACGTGGGAAGGAATTACAGATGTCGCCAGTGAAGCAATGCGCATTAAAATATGATATTCCGGTTTTTCAGCCTGTAAAGATCAAGGCGCAGGAAGAAGTTTCCATACTCCGAAATTTCGAGGCGGATATTTTCATAGTGGCGGCTTTCGGACAGATTCTTTCCGAAGAAATCTTGAAGATGCCGCGGTTTGGCTGTATCAACATCCATGCTTCCCTGCTTCCGAAATACCGCGGTGCCGGACCGATTCAGAGAGTGATTCTGGAGGGAGAGAAAGAGACCGGTATCACGATCATGCAGATGGATCAAGGCATAGATACGGGAGATATCCTGTTACAGAGCGCCTTCCCCATCGATCCGAAAGAGACCGGAGACAGCCTGCATGATAAATTGGCAGAGGAAGGTGCAAGGCTGATTGTGGAAGCGCTTGAAAAAATCGAAGCAGGAGAGATCACGCCCCGTAAACAGAAGGAAGAAGAGGCCTCTTATGCCGGCATGCTGCAAAAGTCCATGGGAAGAATTGATTGGAACAAAGATGCCGCACAGATAGAAAGAATGGTACGGGGATTAAATTCCTGGCCAAGTGCTTATACTACTTATCGGGGCAAGACCCTGAAGATATGGGACAGTGATATCAGTGAGAATGAGACGGCATCGGAAGAGGTTGTGCCGGGCATGGTGACAGCAGTGAAAAAGGATGCGATTTATGTCCGGACGGGAGAGAAAGAACTGAGAATTACGGAGTTACAGCTGGAAGGAAAGAAGCGAATGGCCGTTAAGGATTTCCTTCTGGGTTATCAGATAAAAGCGGGTGAAATGCTGGGATAGAGGAAAGGAGAAATATTTCATGGTATATTATTTTGATCCGACTTATTGGCTTGTGATCATCGGAGCGGTGCTTTGTCTTTTGGCGCAGGCTCGTGTCAGCAGTACTTTTCAGAAGTATTCCAAGGTAAGAAGCAGAAGCGGAATGACGGGAGCCCAGGCGGCGCAGCGGATCTTAGAGCTTTCCGGCATCTATGATGTAAGAGTGGAGCGTATCAGTGGCAATTTGACGGATCATTACGATCCATCTTCCAAGGTGCTTCGGCTTTCGGATTCCACTTATGACTCTACTTCGGTTGCGGCGATAGGAGTTGCAGCCCATGAGTGCGGTCATGCCCTGCAGCATCATAAGGGATACGCACCGCTGCAATTCAGGACAGCATTGGTACCCATAGCAAATATCGGTTCCCAGTTAGGACTTCCCATGGTTGTGCTGGGGTTCGTGCTGGGGTTGAGTCCTGTATTTATCCAGATAGGAATCTGGGTATTTGCAATCGCGGTATTGTTTCAGATCGTTACCCTTCCGGTAGAGTATAATGCTTCCGGCAGAGCTCTTGACATGCTTGGAAGTTATGGTTTGATGGGAAATGACGAGGTGGGAAGCTGCCGTAAGGTGTTAAACGCTGCAGCTTTGACCTATGTAGCAGCGGCAGCAGCATCTATCTTGCAGCTGCTTCGACTGATTGCTCTATTTGGCGGAGGAAACAGCAGAAGAAGGCGATAATCAATGAATATTAGAGAAGTGATTTTAGATATTCTGTTGGAAGTGGAAAAGACGGACGGATATGTGAACTTGCTGCTTGCCGATGTACTGGATAAATATGATTATCTTATGCCACAGGAGAAGGCTTTTATCAAAAGGGTCACAGAAGGCACCATAGAGCGGCGGATCCAGATCGATCATATTCTGGATACGGTTTCCAAGGTGCCTGTAAAGAAGATGAAACCACTGATCCGGCAGCTTCTTAGGATGAGTACATATCAGATTTTGTTTATGGACTCCGTCCCGGATGCATCTGCCTGTGATGAGGCAGTAAAACTGGCCGGAAAAAGAAAATTTTCATCATTACGGGGTTTTGTCAATGGGGTATTGAGAAATGTATCCAGACAAAAACAGACTGATGTCTATCCGGATGCGGAGAAAGAGCCGATTCGTTATCTGTCTGTCAAGTATTCCATGCCCCGGTGGCTGGTAGAGCATTTTTTGCATTTATACAGTAAAGAGACTACGGAAACCATGCTGCGTGCATTTTTAGAGAGAAAACCGGTAACACTGCGTTTGGAAGAAAGACTTTCACAGGTGGAAAAGAAAACGCTTTTTCGTACATGGGAAGAAAAAGGGGTTACAATCAAACCCCATCCCTATCTGCCCTATGCAGTGCAGGTTGGGAAAGTGGAAGGGATCGGACACCTTTCCGGTTATGAAGAGGGATTTTTCAGCGTGCAGGATGTCAGTTCCATGCTGGTCATAGAAGCAGCCGGGATTCGGGAAGGGCAGACCGTTATCGACCTGTGTGCCGCACCCGGCGGCAAGTCCCTGCATGCAGCTGCCAAACTGTCCGGAACGGGTAAGGTGCTTTC
This sequence comes from Lachnospiraceae bacterium, assembly GCA_022510585.1. GTDB lineage: Bacteria > Bacillota > Clostridia > Lachnospirales > Lachnospiraceae > UBA3282. The sequence goes on along the minus strand of JAFLTF010000043.1, from coordinate 10,193 downwards.
TTTTGACCTGACGGAGAAAAAGCTGGCACGCATGGAAGAAAACAGATTACGGATGCGTAAGGACAATATGGTAACAGCCCTGGGCGATGCCCGTATATACAGGGAAGATCTTTGTGAACTGGGAGATGTGGTGCTTGCGGATGTTCCCTGCTCGGGCCTGGGTGTCATCGGTAAGAAACCGGATATCAAATACCATGTCACGAAGCAGTCTTTGGAAGAAATTATCGTCTTACAAAAAGAAATCCTTAAGAATGCCGTTTCCTATGTAAAGCCGGGCGGTATCCTGATGTACAGCACATGTACCGTCAATCCGGCGGAGAATGAAAATATGGTGGAATGGCTCTGCGAAAATCATCCTTTTGTTTTAGAGGATATGAGCGCTTGCCTGCCGGAGCCTTTGAAAGGGGAAGGGGCAGCCGGTATGCTTCAGTTGTTGCCGGGCATTCACGAAACGGACGGCTTTTTCTTTGCCAGGCTGCGGAGGGAAAAATGACAGAAAAACCGGATATCAAGTCTATGGAGTTATCGGAATTACAACTACAAATAAATGAACTATCGGAAAAATCCTATCGAGCAAAGCAGCTTTATGAGTGGATGCACAAAAAAATGGCAAGAGATTACGGGGAAATGACCAATCTGCCTAAGACCTTCATAGAAAAATGCCGGGAGCGGTTTTCCTACACTGCCTTGCAGATTGTGAAAGTACAGGAGTCCAAAATAGACGGAACGAAGAAATTTTTATTTGCACTTTCCGACGGGAATCTGGTGGAAAGTGTCTGGATGCGCTATAAGCACGGCAACTCTGTATGCATATCCTCACAGGTGGGTTGTAAGATGGGATGTGCCTTCTGTGCCTCCACACTGGACGGTTGGGAAAGGAATCTTCTGCCTTCCGAGATGCTGGACCAGATCTATGCTATTACATTGTTTACGGGAGAGCGGGTTTCCAATGTGGTTGTGATGGGAACGGGTGAACCTCTTGATAATTACGAAAATCTGTTACGATTCATTACCCTGCTGACGGATGAAAACGGCTTACATATCAGCCAGCGGAACGTTACGGTCTCGACCTGCGGTCTGGTACCCCGGATGTATCGTTTGGCGGATGAAAGATTACAGATTACGCTGGCCTTGTCTCTTCATGCGGCTACAGATGAAAAAAGAAAGAAACTTATGCCGGTTGCACAAAGATATTCGCTGGATGAATTGATGGAGGCATGTGCATACTATTTTGAAAAGACAGGACGGCGGATCACTTTTGAATACAGTCTGATCAGTGGAGTCAATGATACCAAAGAGGATGCAAAAGAGCTTACGGCCTTGTTGAAACCGCTAAACTGCCATGTCAATCTGATTCCGGTAAACCCCATAAAAGAGCGAAATTTTGCACAATCTGACAAAACGGCGGTAGAAGCATTTAAAAATATGCTTGAAAAAAATGGAATAAATGGTACTATTAGAAGGGAAATGGGCAGGGACATAGATGGTGCCTGCGGACAGCTTAGGAAAAGTCATATGGATAAGCAGTCATAGGAGGAGAATACAGTGTTGAGGTCCTATGCAATTACGGATATCGGTCGAAGAAGAAAACTAAATCAGGATTTTGTCTATCTATCGGAGGAGCCTGTCGGTAATCTGCCGAATGTATTTATTGTAGCGGATGGAATGGGCGGACATAATGCGGGAGATTTTGCTTCCAGATATGCGGTAGAAACGATCATTGAAGAAATCACTTCTTCTTCCGAAAAGGATCCGGAAGTGATCTTGGGCAATGCAATTGAAAAGGCAAATACTTATACGAGACGCAAAGCAGATGAAGATGACGCACTCGCTGGGATGGGTACGACGGTTGTTATTGCGTCCTGCCTCGACAGGCATTTGAAGGTCGCAAACGTGGGAGACAGCAGACTTTATCTTGTAAACGATAAGATCGAGCAGATTACGATAGATCATTCTCTGGTGGAAGAAATGATACGGATGGGTGGCATTGACAGGGAATCGGCAAGAAATCATCCGGATAAAAATATCATTACAAGGGCAATTGGCGCGCGTGATACGGTAGAGGCAGATTTTTTCGATATAGAACTGGAAGACGGAGATATGGTGCTGCTTTGCTCGGACGGTCTGACAAACATGGTAGAGGATGAAACCATACGGTCTATTATGAAAGAAGAAGGAAGTTTGCAAGAGCGTGCAAAAGAGTTGGTTCGCGTGGCTAATGATAACGGTGGGAAAGATAATATTTCCGTAATTATTATTGAACCGTTAGTGGGTGAGGTGGAACATGATTAAGATAGGAATGATAATCGCAGACCGATATGAAATTCTGGAAAAGATCGGTACCGGCGGTATGTCGGATGTATATAAAGCAAAGGATCACAAGTTAAACCGTTTTGTGGCGGTAAAAGTGCTCAAGCAGGAATTTTCCGAGAACGCTAATTTTGTCTCCAAATTCCGGATAGAAGCACAGGCGGCAGCGGGACTGATGCATCCTAATATCGTCAATGTCTATGATGTCGGCGAAGAAGGCGGTATCCATTACATTGTTATGGAACTGGTAGAAGGGATTACATTAAAGAAATATATTGAAAAGAAAGCCAGATTGTCCGTGAAAGAGGCTATCAGTATCGCAATCCAGGTATCCATGGGCATTGAGGCTGCACATAGCAATCATATCATCCACCGCGATATCAAGCCGCAGAATATTATCATTTCCAAAGAGGGAAAAGTAAAAGTGACGGATTTTGGTATTGCGAAAGCGGCAACAAGCAATACCATTACATCCAATGTCATGGGCTCCGTCCACTATACTTCACCGGAACAGGCAAGAGGCGGTTACAGCGATGAAAAGAGTGATATTTATTCTCTGGGTATCACCATGTTTGAGATGTTGACGGGACGGGTACCCTTCAACGGAGAAACTACGGTAGCGATTGCAATCAAACATATTCAGGAAGAACTTCCTTCTCCCAGAGAGTATGTAACGGAGATTCCGATCAGTGTAGAACAGATCGTTTATAAATGTTGTCAGAAGAGTCCGGATAGAAGATATCAGTCTATGGGTGAACTGATCATAGATTTGAAACAGTCTCTGATGAATCCGGATGAGGATTTTGTGAAGGTAGTGGACCCGGATGAAGAGGCATCTACCAGGACCATAACCGATAAAGATATGGCACAGATCAAAAAGCAGTCCGATAGAAGAGATTCTATGGAAGAAGCCATGCGTCTGAAGAAAAACGCAGAGCATTCTCATGAGCAGGATGACGAGGAGGAAGATGCGGATGGCGAGTCTTACGAAGAGGAGGATGAGGACGATGATTATGATCCGAAAATGGAGAAGATCACAACCATCCTGGCCATTGTGGCGGCACTTTTAGTCGGCAGTATCGTTATCTTCCTGGTAGGTCGTGCCGTTGGTGTTTTCCGATTTGGAAGTTCCGATAAGGAAAAGGATACCGAACAGGAGGAACAGTCAGATCTGGTAGAAATGATCGAGGTGGCAGGGAAACCTTTGGATGAGGTAAAACGTGCCCTGATTGAGATGGGACTCACACCGGAGATCGAATATGAAGTATCGGATGAGTATGAAGAAGGACTTGTGATCCGGGCAAGTGTAGAAGCCGGTGAGATGATAGAAAAGAATACCAATGTTATTTTGACGGTAGCACAGGGAAGCGAAGGTGTTGTAGTTCCCGAAGTAACCGGAAAATCACAGTCGGAAGCAACTTCGATTCTGGAGAAAGAAGGTTTTGTAGTCAGCGTCACGGAAGGCTATGACTCCACGGTAGAGAGCGGCTATGTCATCTCCCAGTCTCCCGAGGCGGAAACCACAGCGCCTGCCGGTTCTTCCATTACGATTCGGGTAAGCCAGGGTGCGGAAAATACGAAAGTCAGAGTGCCCAATGTGATCGGGGAGACAGAAATGAATGCAAGGGTCATCCTGTTAGAAAACGGACTGGAAATAGGAACGGTATCCCAGACAAATAATGCGGATACTTCTCTGATCGACAGAGTGTGCTACCAGAGTTACTCCGTGGGTTCCTATGTGGACAAAGGAACCGTAATCGATTTAAAAGTCAGCATAGGTCCCGAACAGGCCACCTATAAATATACAGAAAGTATTACAGCGCCTACCGAAGATGAAGATTACCGTGACGGCATGAATGTTATGATAACGGTGACCACATTAGACGGTACGCAGCTGTTAAGTACGCAGACTTCCTCGTTCCCGGTATCGGTCAATTATTCGGGAATCAAGTCAGCTGCGGGAACGATTCAGTATAAATTTACCGTGACCACAGAACCGACGACAACCACCGATCCGGAAACAGGAGATATCATAACCACGGAAGGTACTTCCACGGAGAAAACGGTAACAAGGGAGATTACTTTTGACAGGGAAGATCGTTAAGGGAATTGCAGGATTTTATTATGTACACATAGAAGGAAAGGGCGTTTATGCCTGCAAAGCCAAAGGGATTTTCCGAAATCTCGGCATTAAACCTTTGGTGGGAGATAATGTCCGTATGGAGATATTGGACGAACAGGATAAGGAAGGCAATGTTATTGAAATTTTACCCCGCAAAAATGCGTTGATACGCCCCGCAGTGGCGAATATTGACCAGGCAATGATCATTTTTGCCATAGTCAAACCGAATCCGAATTATAATCTGTTAGACAGATTCCTGATCCGGATGGAGCGGCAGAATCTTTCGAGTATCATCTGTTTTAACAAACAGGACATTGCCTCTGAGGAGGAAAAAGAAGCATTATTTCGGGCCTATGAAACCTGCGGTTACCGGGTGCTGTTCGTCAGTGCACAGACCGGGGAAGGGATTGAAGAATTAAATAGCCTTCTTGCAGGAAAAACAACCACCGTAGCGGGTCCCAGTGGTGTCGGGAAATCGACCATCATCAACTGCCTGAATCCTGAGGCGAAGATGGAAACCGGAAGCATCAGTGAAAAGATTGAAAGGGGACGGCATACTACCAGACATTCGGAACTGATCGCACTGGGGGAAGAAACTTATATCATGGATACACCTGGTTTTACTTCTTTAAGTATTTCCGAGATCCGCAAAGAGGAACTTGGATTATATTATCCGGAATTTCAACAATATGAACCGGGCTGCAGATTCAGCGGATGCGCCCATATAGATGAGCCTGACTGCGGGATCAAAGCGGCAGTGGAGCAGGGGGGCATCAGCAGGGTGCGTTATGAAAACTATAAAATGCTGTATCGGGAACTGCAGGATGTGAAGCGGTATTGAATCGCTGTAAAAGATATTTTGTAAGGTTGTCTAAAAAGTTATATATTGAAGCATATTTTGATATAAAAAATAATGATATGATATTCTAACAAATAAAAAACGAATATACTATACTTGTTGATTGCTGATGTTCAAAACGGCATACATATGGAACATCGGAAATCAATAAGTATATTTTTATTTTCCAAACAATATAGAAAATATATTTGTTAAATAAAAACGGAGGTAAGTATTATGTGTTATAAGAAGATCAACAGGCGATTAGCTATTGCGCTTGCGGCTGCAATGCTCATGACAGGCTGCGGAACAAACGGGTCCGATACGGTTGAAACACCTGATCAGCCCACAAAGCAGGAAGAAGAAACGACCGGTGTAGATGAAGAGGCAGCTGTTGAGGAGGAGATCATAACCGGTTTGGGCGTTACCAGTGACTATACGGAAGCCGATCTTGTCTGGGAAGATAATTTCGACGGGGATAAACTGGATACCACGAATTGGAATTATGAGCCTCACGAGGTAGGCTGGGTCAATAATGAGTCCCAGAAATATGTGGATGAACGGGAAAATGAAAGATCCAAAGAAGAAGATAAGAATATCATTGTCAGGGACGGTCATCTGATTATTCAGGCACATAAATATAACTATGGCGGAAAGACTGCCTATACTTCGGGAAGAATCAATACACAGCATAAGCAGGACTTTTTATACGGCAGATTTGAAGCCAGACTCAAAGTGCCCTATGATAATGCTTTTCTGCCTGCATTCTGGATGATGCCGACGGAAGAAAGCTTGTACGGACAATGGCCCAAGTGCGGAGAAATCGATATCATGGAGGTTCTTGGAGATGCAACGGATACCTCCTATGCCACCCTGCATTACGGAGAGCCGCATACGGAGACACAGGGAAGCAAAACGCTGAGTGATGGGGATTTCTCAAAAGAATTCCATGTGTTTGCCTGCGAATGGGATCCCGGTGAACTTCGCTTCTATGTGGACGGGGATCTGATCCATACTACGAACGACTGGTTTACGAAAAGAAACGGCTTTGGGGAAGTAACTTATCCCGCGCCTTTCGATCAGCCATTTTATATGATCTTAAATCTTGCAGTCGGCGGAAACTGGCCGGGAGATCCGGATCCGAACGGTGAATTCGGTGAAAATGCGCAGCTGGTAGTGGACTATGTCCGTGTATATCAGAAATCAGAATATGACACAAATGTCACAAAACCTGAAAAAACAGTAATCTTTAAAGAGGCCGATGAAAGCGGAAACTATGTAAACAACAGCGATTTCTCCGAAGCGGAAGCATTGGATGACACCAAGGACTGGTTCTTTTTGACAGCCGGAGAAGGGAAAGCAAGCGCTTCCATTCATGACAATGAGATCCAGATCGATACGGAGAAACCGGGAGAGCTGGATTATAGTGTACAGCTTGTGCAGCCCGGCATGCCAATGGTCAAGGGCAACGTATATCGAATGTCCTTTGACGCCTATGCCGATGAAGAAAGGACATTGAAAGCCGCCGTTACCGCCCCTGATGTATCCTGGATACGTTATCTGGAAGATACGGTGTTGACCATCGGTACGGAGAAGAAAACTTATACACTGGATTTTGAAATGAAGGATGAAGATGATGCAAACGGCAGGGTGGAGTTTAATATGGGTAACCAGCCATCCTCGGCCACGCTCCATATTTCCAATGTCAGACTGGAAGTCATCGATAAGATCGAACTGGCATCGGAGGAACGGGTGCTGCCCAATGGAAACCGTGTGTTTAATGGGGAATTCCAGGAAGGAAATGACAGACTGGATTTCTGGGAAACGGAAGTAAACGGCGACGGTGTGCAGGTTTCTGTAACAAATGAAAAGAATGTCAGAGAATTGTGTGTCGTTGTACCGGATGGTGTAAGTGCTTTAGAAGATGTTATAGTAAAACAGACCGTTTCAATCAATCCTTCCAAGACCTATGATCTGATCCTGAATGCTTATGCCGATGCTGCAAAGACCATTACGATCGACGTCGGAGGGACCAAAGTCGATGTCGATCTGACTACAGAATATGAAGAATATCGTTATCAGGTTGCAATACCGGCTGATCCGGAGAATTCGGAAATAACGTTCCTGCTTGGAGTTCCGGGTACCGTATATCTTGACAATGTAGTACTCCGTCAGGCCAGAAAATGATTTTGAACGATTTCTTCCGTTAGCTGCACAGATTTTTCGTCTTGAGTAAGTGGACGAAAAGAAGAATTTGTGATACAATTATCATAAAGGAACGGGAAATCGGGGAATGTTATATGCAAAATGATAAACGAAAGCCCGAGAAAGTCTTTCATTTCTTTTCCGAAATTGCAAAGATCCCCAGAGGATCCGGAAATATGGAAGCGATTGTCCAATACTGTCTGCGTTTTGCAAAAGATCGTGGATTAGAATCCTATTGTGACAATTATGGAAATGTGATGATCTTTAAGGACGGGACCAAAGGATACGAGCATAGTGAAAGCGTCATTCTGCAGGGTCATTTGGATATGGTCTGCGAAAAGCGCCCGGACTGCCTCAAGGATATGGAACGTGAGGGTATTGACATCCTGATCGACGGAGAATACCTTCGTGCAGATGGAACAACACTGGGCGGCGACAACGGGATCGCAGTGGCATACATACTTGCTTTGCTGGATGACGCGGGAACCATTGCGCATCCGCCGATTGAAGCGCTTCTCACTGCGGACGAGGAAGTGGGTCTGCGCGGCGCCCATGCGCTGGATGCGTCGAAACTGACCGGAAAACGGTTGATCAACATGGATTCCGAAGAGGAGGGCATCCTGACGGTAAGCTGTGCCGGAGCTGTGAGAGCAGCCTGTGCCGTACCGATGATGTACGAAGAAACGACCGCTTCCATGTGTGCGAAAAGGGTCACGGTCAGCGGACTTTTAGGCGGTCATTCCGGTATCGATATCGGCAGGAGCCGCAAAAATGCGGCGCTTGTCCTGGCGGAATTGCTTTATGATCTGAGCGGGCACATTCGGATAGGTATTGCCGGATTTTCATCCGGCGGCAGGCTGAATGTGATTCCACAGACAGCGGAAATGGTGATTTGCATTGACAGCGCACAGGAAAAGGAATTTGACAGCATTCTTACCACATATAACGCGGGACTCAAAAGAGCCTGCACACAGACGGAGCCAAATGCGTGTGTGTCTGCGGTCAATGTGCCTGTCCCTGCAGCCTGTCTTGACGACACTTCCGCTAAGACGCTGATTTCGACGTTATTGCTTGCACCGAACGGTGTTTCGGCGGTCAGTACGGATATTCCGTTCCTTGTCCAGACTTCGTCGAATCTCGGCAGTGTTTCACTGGAAGACAACGTATTGAATCTCGGTTTCATGATCCGCTCGAACACGGACCATGGCAAGACTGAGACCGTGCGGAGGCTTAAAGCGCTGGCCGGGAGCGTAAGAGGTATGGTAACGCTGTCAGATGATTATCCTGCCTGGGAGTATCGCCAGGTTTCCCCGCTTCGCGAGGTCATGGTGGAAACATATGAGGAGATGTATGGCAGCAAACCGCAGATCTGTGCGATTCATGCCGGACTCGAATGCGGGATTCTGGCTGAAAAACTGGAAGGGACCGATATGATCTCTATTGGTCCGAACATGAAAAACGTCCATACACCGGACGAACAGCTCGAAATCAAATCCGTAGAGCGATGCTGGGAGTATCTTTTACGGGTACTGGAGCGCTTAGATTAGTGAAAAATAAAACATATAAAGGAGTAGAACAATGATCAAAGATGGTTTTATGTACATTGCGGCACTACTGTTCATCGCATCTGTGCTGGTCTTTTTGCCGAGGATCTTCAAAGGGCCGACAGCCCAGAAGGTTTTTAAGTTTGCACCGCCTATCGTACTGATCTACCTTGGCCTTATGTTTTTCTGCACGGTTAAGCTGTGGGATCTGGAAGCTACAGGTGATGCATACAATGCGCTGAAGAATCCGATTTTGTATGCGATGCTGTTTGTCATGCTGTTACGATGTGATTTGAAGAAAATCCTGCGGCTCGGTCCGAAGATGCTCATCGGCTTCTTCTCGGCTACTTTGTCTATCGGCTTGGGATTTGTTGTTGCCTATGCGATCATGCATGGTGCACTGGGCGCGGAAGCCTGGAAGGCACTCGGTGCCTTGTGTGGCAGCTGGATGGGCGGCGGCGGTAACATGCTCGCTATCCAGGCAGCTTTAGATGTTCCCGAATCCTCTATGGCGTATGCGCTCGTTATGGATTCCATCTGTGCAACGCTGTACGTTATGTTCCTGCTTTGGGCCATCAACTTTTCTGAGAAGTTTAATAAATGGACAAAGGCCGACACCAAACTCATTGACAGTGTCGGTGCGGCTCTCGAGGCAGAGGCCAGAGCCAATACACAGCCGCTTGTATGGCATAATATTATGATTCTTATGGGTTCGGGTTTGATTGTTTCCGCTGTTTCTCAGCTGCTTGGCACCATGATCAACTCGGTTTTGCCGTTCCTTGATAAAGCAACCTGGACGGTGCTTGTGGTAACGGTTTTGGGATTGATCTTTGCGCTTACGCCCTTCGGCAAGCTCAGAGGTACCGAGGAGGTTTCTAACGTGATGCTCTACAGCGTTGTTGCCCTGATCGCATCCCGTGCGGATCTTTCCGCGATGGGCAACGCCCCCGCATGGCTGTTCACCGGACTGATTATTCTTGTAATCCATGTGGCAATCATGATCATCCTTGCAAAGCTGCTCAAGATCGACATCTTTACGGCGGCCGTTGCATCCCTTGCCAACATTGGCGGAACAGCTACTGCACCGGTACTTGCCGGTACATACAGCAGTGCGCTGGTTCCGGTGGGCATCATCATGGCTTTGCTGGGTTACGTTGTCGGCACCGGCGGCGGT
>JAFLTF010000042.1:2126-20414 GCA_022510585.1 Lachnospiraceae bacterium | reverse complement strand
TAAGTATGTATATAATTGCAGGTCTGGGAAATCCCGGCAAGAAGTATGAGAATACAAGACATAATATCGGGTTTATGGTGATTGATGAAACCGCAAAGAAATACGGCATTCGTTTTGCCGAGAAAAAGCATAAGGCTGTGATCGGAAAAGGATTGATAGGCGGCGAAAAGGTGATTCTTGTAAAACCACAGACCTTCATGAATCTCAGTGGTGAAAGCATACGGGAAATCATAGACTATTATAGAATAGAAGAACAAACTGAGCTGATCGTTGTTTCGGATGATATCAATCTGGATATGGGAGCGGTCCGCATTCGAAAAAAAGGAAGTGCAGGCGGGCATAACGGGTTGAAAAATATTATTTTACATCTGGGGCATGATGAATTTCAAAGAATACGGATAGGGGTAGGAAATAAACCCTCCGAGTTTGATTTAGTGGATTATGTTCTGGGACATTTTGATAAAGAGGAACAGAAGCTGCTTGCAGAAAGTATCAGTGAGGCGGCAGAAGCAATTGAAGTGATGATTAAGGATGGACCCGATATTGCTATGAATCAATTTAATAAAAAGAAAAAGGAAAGGTCAGAGGAATGAGAGCATTACTGGCTCCCTTAGAGGAATTGGGAGAATACGATGAGATTGTAAAAATGCTCGGAAAGAAGCGTGCGGCTGTTACGATAAGCGGTTGTGTCGATTCTGAGAAACTGCATATGATATACGGACTTGGCGATGGTTTTCGGTGTAAGATCATCGTTACTTTCAGTGATTTAAAAGCGAAAGAACTCTACGAAGATTATCAATTTTATGACAGGAATGTCATAATTTATCCGGCAAAGGATTTGATTTTTTTTCAGGCGGACATTCATGGGAATCAACTGACAATGCAGCGTATGAAATGCCTGCGCAGACTGATGGAAGGAAAGCCGACCACCATTATTACAACTTATGACGCTTTTATGGAGCCCCAGATTCCCTTATCCATACACAAGAAGAGTATCGTGCATATTAATAAACAAAGCAGTATTGATGAAAGTGAACTGGCAATCCGGTTGACGGAGCTTGGTTATGAGAAAAATTATCAGGTGGAAGCACCCGGTCAGTTCAGTATCCGCGGTGGGATCATCGATATTTTTGATCTGACGGAAGAGAATCCCTATCGTATTGAGTTGTGGGGTGAAGATGTAGAATCTATCCGCAGTTTCGATATCTTAAGCCAGCGTTCCATTGAGAAATTGGAATCCATATCTATTTATCCCGCAACAGAGATGGTCCTTAGCAGGGAAGAGCTGCTTGCGGGTATCAAAGCCATCGAAAAAGAGGGAAAAGAATATGCGGCAAAGCTGCGCGCCGAAATGAAAACAGAAGAAGCGCATCGCATTACGCAGCAGATAGGAGAGCTTAAGGAGCAGCTTTTAGAGCTTGGCGTTTCTTATAGCGCGGTAAATCTGGATAGTTATATCCGGTATTTTTATTCGGAATTATCCAATCTTTTAGAATACTTCGATGCAGACGAAAGCTGTGTGTTCATAGATGAACCGATTCGCGTCAAAGAGCATGCGGATGCGGTGGAATTGGAATTTCGTGAGAGCATGATGCACCGTGTGGAAAAAGGATATATTCTGCCGGGGCAGATGAATATCCTGTTTAGAAGCGAGGAAGTGACGGCGAAACTGACAAACCGGAGAGTGGCGGCCGTTGCCATGATGGATGGGAAAAATCCGCTGTTTAAGTCGGATAAAAGGTTTAGTATCCAGGTAAAAAGCATCCCTTCTTATAATAACAGTTTTGAAGCTTTGGTAAAGGATCTGACCAGATATCGGAAAAACGGATACAGAGTACTGCTTTTGTCCGGTTCCAGAACAAGAGCACAGAGGCTTGCGGGAGATTTGCAGGAGCAGGGACTGACGTGCTTTTACACGGAGGATCCGAACAGGGAGATTCAGGCGGGGGAGGTCATGACTTTTTACGGAAGGGCGCTGAAAGGTTTTGAGTATCCGCTCATCAAATTTCTGGTGATTTCGGAAAGCGACATTTTCGGTACGCAGAAGAAGAAAAAAAAGAAGAAAAGGCAGTATGAAGGACAAAAGATCAAGGACTTTGCCGAGCTGAAAGTCGGTGACTATGTGGTGCATGAAACCCATGGCTTGGGGATCTACCGCGGAATCGAAAAAGTAGAGGTAGAAAAGGTCACGAAAGACTATATCAAGATAGAATATCGGGACGGCGGCAATCTCTATATTCTTGCAACAGGCATGGATGTGATCCAAAAGTATGCTTCTGCGGATGCCGGAACGCCGAAACTGAATAAATTAGGGACCCAGGAGTGGAATAAGACCAAGTCCAAGGTGCGAAACGCAGTCAATGAGATCGCCCAGGATCTGGTGGAGTTGTATGCCGTCAGGCAGCAGAAGAACGGCTATCGGTATGGGAAGGATACCGTCTGGCAGAAAGAATTTGAGGAAATGTTTCCTTTTGAAGAAACAGAGGATCAGTTAAATGCCATTGCCGATACCAAGGCAGATATGGAAAGTACGAAGATCATGGATCGACTGATCTGTGGAGATGTGGGATACGGTAAGACGGAAATTGCGATCCGTGCCGCTTTTAAAGCAGTACAGGAAGGCAAGCAGGTGGTATATCTGGTGCCTACAACGATTCTTGCGCAGCAGCATTATCATACCTTTTTACAGCGCATGAAAGATTTTCCGGTACGGATCGATCTCTTGTCCCGTTTTCGCACTGCCACAGAACAGAAGAAAACCATAGAAGATCTGCGTAAAGGCATGGTAGATATCGTGATCGGCACCCACCGCGTGCTTTCGAACGATGTACAGTACAAAGATCTGGGATTGCTGATCATCGATGAAGAACAGCGGTTTGGTGTTACGCACAAAGAAAAGATCAAGAAGGTCAGAGAAACGGTAGATGTGTTGACATTAACTGCCACACCGATTCCGAGAACGCTTCATATGAGTCTTATTGGGATTCGGGATATGAGCGTCCTGGAGGAAGGTCCGAATGACAGAGTGCCGATTCAGACCTTTGTCTGCGAATACAATGAAGAACTGGTGCGGGAAGCGATCGTAAGGGAACTGTCCAGAGAGGGACAGGTATATTATGTTTATAACAGAGTCAATCATATAGCAGATATTGCGGCATCCGTACAGAAACTGGTGCCGGAAGCTACGGTTGCTTTTGCGCACGGGCAGATGAATGAAAGAGAACTGGAGCGGATCATGTATGATTTTATAGCCGGAGAAATCGATGTGCTGATATCCACCACGATCATTGAAACCGGTCTGGATATCGCCAATGTGAATACCATGATCATTCATGATTCCGATAATATGGGACTTTCACAGCTCTATCAGCTGCGTGGACGGGTTGGCCGCTCCAGCCGGACCGCCTATGCCTTCCTTCTTTACAAGAGAGATAAAATGTTAAAAGAAGTAGCGGAAAAAAGATTGGAAGCAATCAGAGAATTTACGGACTTAGGAAGCGGATTTAAGATTGCCATGCGGGATCTGGAAATCCGCGGGGCCGGTAATATACTGGGCGCAAAGCAGCATGGGCATATGCAGGCGGTAGGTTATGATCTGTATTGCAAGATGTTAAACGAAGCGGTAAAAAATTTAAAAGGGATTTCCACAGAGGAAGATTTCAATACAAGTATCGATCTGGATGTGGACGCCTATATTCCGCCTTCCTATATTGTCAATGAGATTCAGAAGCTGGATATTTATAAGCGGATAGCAGGAATCGAGAATGACAAAGAATATGATGATATGAAGGAAGAACTTCTGGACCGTTTCGGAGAGATTCCGAAATCGGTAGAAAACCTGCTGAAAATTGCGATGGTCAGAGTAAAGGCACATGAACTTTATATGACGGAAGTAAAAGGAAAAAATGAGCTGATCCAGTTCCTCTTCCGGCCTGATGCGAAGATCGCAGTTGAAAATATCCCGCTGCTATTGCAGAAGTATAAAGGAAAACTTACCTTTGATCCAAAGGGAACGCCTGCCTTTTTATACCGTTATAAAAAGTATGGGATGGTAGAAAAGGATGAGAAACTGTTATTGTCGTTGACGGAAGAATTGCTTGGAGGTATGAGAGAGTTGCTTTTGTGAACAGATGTTCGCATAAAGGCCGGTTTATCGGACAGCAAAAATGTTATTCTTTTTTCAGAATCAAATTCTGAAAGGAGAAACTAAGATGAAAGGATATACGGTAGAATGCGGATACATGGGATATGTGAACGGAGAGTATATGCTGTTTGCCAGTGAAGCGGATTATGAAGACTACTTGGAAAGATGACCGCATAAAAATATGTGTCGGAAAAATTTGCCTTTTTATTGTTGCCTGAGAATGTGTCATACAGTAAAATAGAAGGGTGAAATTAAAACAGGCTGAGGAGAGGTCATGGCTGTTAGTAAGATTATCAAAATAGATGATATTTCCGTAAACTATATAGATGAAGGAGAAGGGGATGTCATTTTATTATTGCATGGATGGGGTTCCAACATAACTTTGTTTGACGGCATTATTAAAGTGCTTTCTCCGTCTCACAGAGTCATTGCGCCTGATATGCCCGGATTTGGAAAGACAGCCGAGCCGTCAGTGCCGTGGTGCGTGGATGATTATGTGGATTTTGTCATGAAATTCATTGACCTAATGCAGCTGAAAGAAGTCAGTGTCCTGGTACATTCTTTCGGCGGCAGGGTTTTGTTTAAGATGAATGCAAGAGAAAATCTGCCCTTTGTGATTCATAAGGCAGTTCTGATCGACAGTGCCGGGATCTTGCCGAAGAAGACCTGGAAGCAGAAAGCAAGTCTGCGGATGTACAAAATAGCACGGCGCATTATGAGCACAGCCCCGTTGCATTTTTTGTATCCCGATGCGGTAGAAGAGATGAGAAGGAAAAGAGGCTCCGCGGATTATAATAATGCAACGCCGACTATGCGGGCGACCTTGGTGAAAGTTGTCAACGAAGATCTGGAACCGCTTATTCCGAAGCTTAATTGTCCGACGCTCATTATCTGGGGCGATCAGGATACGGCAACGCCGATTGGCGATGCAAGATCGATGGAACGACTGATTAAAGATGCCGGGCTTGTTGTATGTGAAGGAGCGGGACATTACTCTTTTTTAGAACAGCCTGCTAAGGTACATGGAGCGTTGAAAGTGTTTTTCGGCTGATATTTGAATGACAAGGGAAAGGAATTAAGATTCATTGATGGAACTTGTTTTGTGGATGATCTGGTTTGGCACCTGGCTTTTTGGTGCTGTCAGGTTTGAACTGTATATTATGCATATGTTTCAGCAGAACTCCTATAAGCCGAGAGAATACAGGGAATGGATGCAGGTAACCGGCAATATCGGAAGATTGCTTGGGAAAACGCTCTATGCCTTTATTTCTCTGCCGCTGCTTGCGGTGGGCAATGTGGGATGCCTTATCGCAGCGTGTTTGATGAATGCATTGACTATATTGGTCAATAAACCCCATCAGGCAAAGAAACCTTTGGTTTATACGCCCAGAGTAAAGAGGATGCTTATAACGACGGGAATACTGTTTGTCATAGGTATGTCGATTTCTGTTTTGTGGAAAGAGAAGGCGTTTTGGGCATGCAGCCTGATTTTGTCGATATTATTCATACTGATGCCGATTTTGGTGCTGCTTGTGAACCTCATCAATCATCCCATGGAGAAAGGCATCGATCAATATTATATCAATGATGCGGCAAGAATATTAAAGGAGATGCCGGATCTGACTGTTATCGGTGTTACCGGAAGTTACGGCAAGACCAGTGTCAAATATTTTTTAAGTAAACTGCTGTCCGTACAATTTTCGGTACTGCATACGCCGGGTAATTATAATACCACCCTGGGAGTTGTCAGAACCATCAGGGAACAGATGAAATCTTTTCACGAGATTTTTATTTGTGAGATGGGAGCCCGAGAAGTAGGGGATATTAAGGAAATCTGCGATCTGGTGCATCCTGCGTATGGGATCATTACCTCTATCGGACCGCAGCATTTACAGAGTTTCCATACGATAGAGAATGTAATTGCCACGAAGTTTGAATTGGCGGATGCGATCCCGGCAGACGGTAAGGTGTTTTTAAATTACGACAATGCTTATATCCGGGGACACAAAACAGAGAAGCAGGTAGTCAGTTATGGAACATCGGAAGAGGATACAGCCTATCGGGCATACGATATATCCGTATCCAGAGAAGGCTCCGCGTTTAAAATGAAAGACAAAGAAGGTTTGGAATACGAATTCCATACAAGACTGGTGGGGAATCATAATGTGCAGAATATCGCGGGTGCCATTGCGGTTGCCAATACACTTGGTATTCCAATGGAAAAACTGATATTCCCGGTAAAACAGCTGGAAAGCGTTCCGCATAGGTTACAGTTGATCAAACAGGGGAATCGTACCATACTGGATGACAGTTATAATTCCAATAAAAGCGGTTTTATGGCGGCGCTGGATACGCTGGCAATGTTTGAAGACCTGCGGATTCTGATGACGCCGGGAATGGTGGAACTTGGTGATAAACAGTATGATGAGAATAAAGAAGCCGGAATCTATGCACATGACAAATGTGATTATGCGGTTTTGATCGGCAGGGAGCAGACGAAACCGATACAGGACGGTTTGTCGGAAGCTGGCTTTGCCAAACAGAGAATGATCGTTGTAGATACCTTAGAAGAAGGTTTTCAGATGGTGAATGCAATACCCGGCGAGAAGCCCAAAGTTATTTTAATAGAAAATGACCTGCCGGATAATTATGCGTAAATAAATGGTAGAGGAGAGAAACAATTATTATGAAAATCAAAGTAGGCGTGTTCTTTGGCGGTAAAAGTGTGGAACATGAAGTTTCTGTTATCTCGGGTATTCAGGCATTCAATGCATTCAATCGTGAAAAATACGAGCCTGTTCCGATTTATATTACCAAAGAAAATGAAATATATACAGGAGAGGCTGTCGGTGATATCAAGAACTATAAAAATATACCGGAATTATTAAAAAAGAGTATCAGAGTCTTTTTTATTTGTGAACAGGGAAAATTGAATCTGGTACAGTATCCTGCAAAGAAGTTTGGAAATTCAATAGTGGATTATATAGATGTTGCTTTTCCGGTAGTGCATGGAGCAAATGTGGAAGACGGTTCCCTGCAGGGTTTCCTGCGGCATTATAATGTACCGCTTGTAGGTTGTGATGTGGCGGCTTCTGCGGTGACAATGGATAAGTACGTTATGAAAACAGTTCTGAAGGATAATGATATTCCGGTTCTGGATTGTGTGACGCTTAATGTCAAGGAATATCAGGCAGATGAAGAAAAAGCATATCATAAAATAGAGGATAGGATCGAGTATCCGGTGATTGTGAAGCCGGTGAATTTAGGTTCCAGTGTAGGAATCAAGGTGGCAAAAGACCGCGATGGCTTAAAAGAAGCTTTGGAATACGCTTATGAATTCGGACAGAAAGTCCTGGTCGAGCATGCCATTATGAATCTGCGTGAAATCAACTGTTCTGTTCTGGGAGATTATGAAAGCGCACAGGCATCCGAATGTGAGGAGCCTGTTTCCAGTGACGAGATTTTAAGTTATGAGGATAAATATGTAGCAGGGGGCAAAGGCGCATCCGAAGGAATGCGGACTGCCAAAAGGGAACTTCCTGCCAAGCTGGACCCGGAGATCAGAGAAGAAATCCGCACACTTGCTGTGAAAACGTTTCAGGTATTGGATTGTAACGGTGTTTCCAGAATTGATTTTATGATCGACAAGGATACCGGTAAGGTCTATGTGAATGAAATCAATCCGATTCCCGGTTCACTGGCCTTTTATCTGTGGGAAGCTATGGGAAAGCCGTATGCACAGTTACTGGATGATATGGTAAAACTTGCGCTGAAACGGGAGCGGGAAGAAGAAAATCTAATGACTTCTTTCCAGAGTAATATTTTACAAAATGCCAGCCTGGGCGGTACCAAGGGAGTAAAAAAGTAGAAGATCGGTAAACGAAGAAAGGGTGTGTTTATTTGGTTTTTGATTCCCATTCGGATATCTGGTCGGATGTCACTGTAAGATCAGGAAACGGTGAGACAGATATCTTTCGAAAGTATCATTACCAAAGACTACAGCAGGGCGGCATTGAAGGCTCGATTTTTGCTATGTGGATAGATCCGCCTTATGATAAGGAACCGGATGCAAGGCTTTTACAGATCATGGAAGCTGTAGAAAAAGAAATCCCATGTTGCCGGGATATTCTCAGAGTCGTACATGATTATGAGGAAATGCAGCAGGCAAAGAATGAGGGGATTTTCTATGTATTTATCGGGTGTGAAGGACTTTCGGGTATTGGAGAAGACTTAGAGCAGATAGACCGATTGTACGAGTTTGGAGTAAGGCATGTATCGCTTACATGGAATGAGCAGAATTCACTTGCTTCCGGTATTCGCGGAAATGAAGAAATGGGGCTGACAAAGATTGGGATACAGGCACTCCGTAGAATACAGGAACGGCATATGCTGTTTGATGTGTCGCACTTGAATGATAAGTCTTTCTGGGATGTTATGAAGCACGCGAACGGACCCGTTGTGGCAACACATTCGGGGAGCCGCAGTCTGTGCTCTGTACCCAGAAATCTAACAGATGAAATGATCAAAGCATTGGTGGAAACCGGTGGTATGATAGGAGTCAATTCTTATCCTGATTTTATTTCCCAAAATAAAAATGAACAGACAGTCTCCACGTTGGCAAGGCATATTGAGCATATGGCAGATACCGCGGGAATTGACAGAGTCGGATTTGGTTTTGATTTTTGTGAATTTTTAAAAGGCGGTGCACCGTCGCTTCAAGGACTTAAAGATGCCTCCGAGGTCCCTAATCTTTTGAAGGCTATGCAAATGATTGGTTTTACACAGGATGACATAGAAAAAGTATCCTATAAAAACTGGCATAATGTTATTAAAAAAATCATATAGAAAATAAAAATTTTAAGGTATAAACTCCCACCATTTACAGATACTAGTAGCACGACTTATATAAAATACTATTAGCGTAAATGGAGGTTATTATTTATGAAGGCAACAGGAATTGTTAGAAGAATAGATGATCTTGGACGTATTGTAATACCGAAAGAGATTCGTCGGACTTTGCGTATCAGGGAAGCAGACCCACTTGAAATATACACGGATAGAGAAGGCGAGATTATATTAAAGAAATATTCTCCTATCGGGGAGATGGGCACATTTGCAAAACAGTATGCAGAAAGTATGGCACAGGTCTCAGGCCATATCGCAATGATAGCTGACAGGGATCAGTTTATTGCTGTTTCCGGTGGTATGAAAAATGTTCTGGGTAAATCGATCAGCAGAGATCTGGAAGAGAAGATCAATAACAGAGAGAGTGTCGTTGCAACCAAAGGAGACAGGAATTTTATCAATATCTGTCATGAGTCTGATGACGAGTACCAGCATGAGGCAATCAGTCCTATCATTTGCGAGGGTGATGTTATCGGCGCTGTGATTTTATTAGAGATGGATAATAAGTCTAAGATGGGTGAGGTTGAACAGAAACTGATTCAATCTGCCGCAGGATTTTTAGGAAGACAGATGGAACAGTAATAAAGAGTTGTTTATATGAAAAAGAACTTCTAGGATGGCTAAAGATGCCATCTTAGCAGTTCTCTGTCGTTTTATAGGATCAAATAAAATAATCGATTGTATTTTCCGGTAAGAGGCGGGTATTTTTGTTAAACATGATAACTGCCTCCCTGATATCATAGGGTCCCATCTCGTAAAAGCCTTCGGTCGTGCGGTTTAAACGTTCTATAGAAATCAATCGGTTGGCACGTTTGGGCTGGTCATTTATAAAAGTAATACCGGGTTCTGAATACTCTACATCCAGTTCGGGATCATCTTCTTCCTCGTAATAGGGATCAAAGAGGTAGATACTGTCACCTTCAACACCTGTAAGAAGTACATAATGTCCTACGTCCAAATAGAGCCGCAGAACAACAGCGCCTCCCTGTTGGAGGGCACAGAGGATTTTACTGTCCTGAGCGATCCGGACGTCAGTTCCGGATAAAAATTCACATAAGATTGGGAATCTTTTCATACGCCCGAATTGATTGAGCCAATTGGATAAAAACATCATTGCGGTTGCAGAAGTCCCGTGCTTACCGATTTCTCCCGCTTCATTATAGGAATCCAGACAATAAAGCATAATATATTTAATGATATCGGGATAGATATCCTCCCTTTCAAAAAGATAACGGATACCATTGGTAAGCGCCACGGGTCCGCAGTCATATTCGCTGGATTGGTAATTGAGTAAATTTTTCATTTGTTTTCTTGACAGGCATCTGCCGCCTTCCTTATAAGAGTGCTTGTAATATACAATGTATTGCTTTTTTTGTCAAGTCTGTGTTATGATAGGTTGGCAATCCGTAACCCCTGTAAGAATTACGAAAATAAATGTTGACAGAAATCTTATTAAGAAATATAATTTAGATATTATATTTCCCATAATACAAGTAGGAAATGGGGGAATTAAAAACAGGAGGAAAAAGATTATGAAAAAAATCATCAGCAAAATAATCAGTCTTTCCCTTGCAGCGGCAATGCTGCTTACAATGTCAGGCTGCGGCACAACCAATGAAGCAGGTGATATCGCAGATGGAACAAATAGTGTATCAAATGAAAATGAGCAAAGTGATATATCGAATGGACAGGATAGCACGTCCGACGATCAAAACGAGGCATCCGGAGAAAAGATCGTGAATATTGGCGTTACGGATTCCCTGGGAGGTATCAATCCCCTTACCATTGACCAGACTTGGATCAATAAATATGCGGTAGGTTTGGAATTTCTTCCTTTGGTAGATTTGGATAGTGAGTTGAATTTCCGTGGTATGTTGGCAGATACTGTCAGCACTACAGATTTTACGAATTTCATTGTACATATTGACGAGAATGCGACCTGGTCAGACGGTACGCCGGTTACTGCAGAAGATGTGGAATTTACCTTCCTTCGCCTGGCAAGTCCTGTCATTGCGAATCCGACTTTGATGCTTTATGCATTTGAAGGAGTTGGTGACGACGGGTTTGTAGAAGAAGGTACTGAGAGTGTGGAGGGTGTTACGGTTTTGGATGAAAAAACGGTGAGGTTTACCACGAAATATCCCATGGCACTGTCTACCTTTGAAAATACTTATGCTTTTTATATTCATACATTGCCCAAACATATATTGGAACAATATACAGATGAGGAGCTTTCGACACTGGACTGGTTCAATCATCCGGATGTGGTAAGCGGTCCGTATACGGTGACGGATTATGATGTGGATCATTATATCTCTTATACGGCTAATGAAAACTATTGGAAAGGTGCGCCTAAGATCGGCAAACTGAATTTTAAGATCTTGGATTCCAGCCAGATTTATGCAGGACTTCAGTCCGGAGAGATTGATGTGACTCACCACACAATGACTGCAATTCCACAGGAGGATTATGAAAATATTGAAGCACTTGAAAATATAGATGTGGTATACGGATCCCCGGTAACGAATCAGTCTGTTTTTATCCAAACAGCAAATCTTCCGGATAAGAGGGTTCGTCAGGCACTTTTATATGCGATTGACAGGAACCAGATTCTGGAGCAGCTGATGAAAGGGCATGGAGAAGTTGTAGACGGATTCCTTTCTTCTGCAGGTCCGTTCTATGACGAGACGATCACACCGACGCCTTATGATCCCGAAAAGGCTAAGGCATTGCTGGAGGAGGCCGGATGGGATAGTTCCAGGACGCTGCGTTTCTATGTGAACTCCGGGGACGGTACTTTTGTGAATGCGGCACAGGTCATCGTAGCACAGTGGGCAAATGTAGGTGTCAAGGCAGAAATACAGACCGTCGATCTGGCATCTTTAATGGAGATCGCAGGAAGTACGGATTATGATCTGTTTGCCGTACAGTATACTTACGCGCCGATCGATCCCTATCCGGATATTGTATGGCTTCTGGGCGGAGAGGGAAGCTGGACCGGATATGGCGATGAAGAGATCAACGAAGCATTGGAAGCAGTTCAGACAGCCGGAAGCATAGAGAAGATGAAAGACTACTATTCTGTTGTGGATAAAAAGGTTCAGGAAGATGTTCCGATGTTCTCGGCATATGTTATCAGTGCACAGGGAGCTGTCAATAAGCGGTTGACCGGAGTGAATGCCAATGTTTACGGATTCTTCTCCCATATAGAGGAGTGGGATATCGTAGAATAAGAAGGTTGGAAAATGAAGCTTGCGGCATGAAAGCAATGATGATACTATAAACAATAAGCCAAAATACCACAGATGGTATCAAACCGTCTGTGGTATTTGTCAACCTAATTGAAAGAAAGGCAAGGTTTGCTATGTCCCATTTATTGGAAGTTGACAATCTTACAACAACTTTTAAAGGCGATTACAGGATAAATACTATGGTAGACCATATTCGTTTCCATGTGGATAAAGGGGAAACCGTCTGCATCGTAGGAGAGTCCGGATGTGGGAAAAGCGTTACTTCCTTATCGATTATGGGACTGCTTGCAAGAAACGGCAAAGTAACCGAGGGTACAGTCATTTTTGACGGTCAGAACCTTCTGTCCCTGACGGAAAAAGAATTGGATCAGGTGAGAGGAGATCAGATCACGATGATCTTTCAAGACCCGCTTACCTCCTTAAATCCGGTTTTTACGGTAGGGAATCAGATTGTCGAGAGTATCAGGACCCATATGGGTCTTTCTGCTAAAGAAGCAAAAAAGAGAGCAAAAATGCTGTTAGAAAGAGTAGGCATGCCGGATGCGGAAGAAACGATGAAGAAGTTTCCGCATATGCTTTCCGGTGGTATGCGGCAGAGGGTCATGATTGCTATGGCGCTGTCCTGTAACCCGAAGCTTTTAATAGCGGATGAACCGACTACTGCTCTGGATGTAACAATACAGGCACAGATCATGAAACTGATCAAAGAATTACAGCAAGAAAATGACATGTCTGTCATTTTGATTACGCATGATATTGGGTTGGTTGCCAATATGGCTGACCGAGTATTGATCATGTATGCCGGCCAGTTGATTGAAGAGGCATCCGTAAAAGAGCTGTTTAAAAATCCGAAGCATCCGTATACGCAGGCGCTGCTTAACTCTGTACCGACCATACAGGACAGCGCAGACAGGAAGCTCGTTTCCATACCCGGTATTGTGCCGGAAAATTATGATGATATCACAGGCTGCCGCTTTGCCAAAAGGTGCCGGTATTATCAACCGGAATGTGACAGCAGGCAGGAAGATTATGAAATTATACCGGGGCATACGGCAAAGTGCATAAGGCAGACCTGATTAAAGGAGCAAAATCATGAACATGGAGCAGACACCCCTGATTCGGGTAGAAAATATGAAAAAATATTATCCCATAAAGGGTGGGATCATTACGCATACAACAGGTCATGTAAAAGCAGTGGATGGAGTCAGCTTTTCTATTATAGAGGGAGAAACTCTGGGACTGGTTGGGGAATCGGGCTGCGGCAAATCTACAATAGGAAGGCAGCTGGTAGGTCTCGAACAGCCTACGGAAGGTACGATCTACTATAAAGGAAAAGCCTTATCCGATATCAATAAAGATGAAATGGGGAAGATCCGTACCCGCCTGCAGATGATCTTTCAGGATCCCTATTCCTCTTTAAATCCCAGAAAGCACATTTATGAAATTCTGGCTCAGCCGATGCTGTATCATCATATTTCATCCAGAGATACGGTGGAAAAAGATATACGGAAGCTTCTGGATATGGTAGGATTATCCCCAAATATACTGGGCAGGTATCCCCATGAATTTTCCGGCGGGCAAAGACAGCGGATCGGAATAGCAAAGGCGCTTTCCCTAAATCCGGAATTCATTGTCTGTGATGAACCTGTCAGTGCGTTGGATGTATCCATACAGGCACAGATTTTGAATCTTTTAAAAAGTTTGCAGAAAGAGCTGCACTTGACCTTGCTTTTTGTAGGGCACGGATTGGGTGCGGTGAATTATGTCAGCGACCGCATTGCGGTCATGTATTGTGGAAAAATTGTAGAAATCGGTGAGGCAAAAGAAATATTCAAAAATCCGGTACATCCTTATACGCAGGCGCTGATCAATGCAGTGCCGGTACCGGATCCGGAAGAGAGCGATAAGAAGCAGCAATTGCTGCAGGGAGAGATTGGGAGCAGTGTGGCTGTACCACAGGGCTGCAGGTTCCATACCAGATGTCCTTATGCGGTACAGGACTGCAGCAGAGAAGAACCTGTAATGCAGAAGGTGAGAGAGAGAAAAGGCGGCGGACATTATGCGGCCTGCAGTATTTCGAGAGAGCCTATTTACGAGTAAGCGAAAGATTAGAAAGGTGTATGGTTATGGGGAAATATATCCTGAAAAGAATATTAATTGCAATCCCGGTTCTGATCGGTATTACCATCATTGATTACGGTATTATGTGTCTTGCCGGAAGCCCTCTTGCGATGCTGCAGGGTCCCCGTGTGTCGGAGGGGGCCTTAGAAGCCAAGAGAATTGCACTGGGATTGGATAAGCCTTTTTATGTTCAATATTTTGTTTGGCTGGGTCAGCTCTTGCGGGGTAATATGGGATATTCCGTGAAATCCTATCAGTCTGTCAGCTCTCTGATAGGAAGTCACCTGGGACCGACCCTTCTTTTAATGGGAGTTTCGCTGATCATCAGTCTGTTGATTGCAATACCTGCCGGAATTTACAGTGCGATCCATCAATATTCCAAAGGGGATTATACGGTGGTGACACTTTCCTTTCTGGGAAGCAGTGTACCGGGATTTTTCCTGTCCTTATTATTGATCTACATCTTTACAATCAGGTTGAAGCTGCTTCCTTCCAGCGGAATGATGACGCTTGGAACGGACGGCGGAGCGGGAGACGTAGCCAGGCATATGGTGATGCCGGTAATTGTGCTTGCTGCATCTATGGCCGGAAGCAATATCCGTTATATCAGAAGCGCGGTGTTGGAGATCCTGCAGCAGGATTATCTGCGAACGGCAAGAGCCAAAGGGATCGGCAGGTTTAAAGTAATCTATAAGCATGCCCTCAGAAATGCGCTGGTACCTATTGTTACGGTAATCGGTATGGAGATCCCCGTTCTTTTTGGCGGTGCAATTATCATTGAACAAGTGTTTTCCTGGCCAGGTCTTGGACTGATGACCATGAGTGCCATCAGTAATCGTGACTATCCTGTTATCATGGGAGTTTGCCTGTTGTCAGCAGTGGTTGTTTTGATCGGTAATCTTCTGACAGACATTTTGTATGCGCTGGTAGATCCTACTATTCAGCTGCAATAGTGATACTCACGATTTTAAATTCTGTGGAGAAAGGCTTAGTATCTATGAAAAAGCTGAATCAGAAAAATAATCAGATGATAACGGAAAGCTATCTGCAGACGGTTTTCCGTAGATTTAAAAGACACCATCTAGCGGCTTTCAGCATGGTCATTTTGGCGTTCTTATGCGGAGCCGCCCTTCTTGCACCCATCATTGCGCCATATGATCCGGATGCGATCGTAGGAACCTTCAGCGGTGCACCGTGCAGAGAATTTTTGCTTGGTACAGATCAGATCGGAAGAGATGTTTTGAGCAGACTGCTCTATGCTATGCGGATTTCGTTATTGGTAGGAATTATGGCAACCCTGATCTCTACGGTGATCGGTGTTGTTTTGGGATTGATTGCGGGGTATTTCGGAGGAGTTGCCGATATGATCATCATGCGTTTTACGGATATGGTCATGTCCTTTCCTTACATCCTGTTGGTACTTGTTGCCGCCGCCATTTTTAAACCCGGATTATGGAGTATTATTCTGATCCTGGGGTTCGTGGACTGGCCGGGTATTGCAAGACTGGTACGGGGAAACGTTTTGTCACTGCGGGAGACGAATTTTGTAAAAGGAAACATTGTGGCAGGCATGCCGCTTCGACATATTTTATTCTCGGAAATCCTGCCCAATACAGTGGCGCCGATCCTGGTCTATGCCACTTCCGTATTGGCCTTGTCGATGTTAGATGAGGCTGCGCTCAGTTTTCTCGGCATGGGTGTTCAGCCGCCGACGGCGAGTTTGGGGAATATGCTTAACGGTGCACAGTCATTAACGGTACTGACCGATCAACCTTGGTTATGGATACCGCCGGGACTGTTGATCGTAGTGTTGGTCATTGCCATAAACTTTGTCGGTGATGCACTGCGGGATGCCTTGGATCCGAACAGTGAAAAAAGATAAGGATGAAAAGATAAAGATAAAAAGATAAGGACGGATTGAGGGCCTGGATAATGGATATGGAAAACTTGGAAAAAGAATTAAAAAAGGCATTTTACTGGTTTCACAGTCATCCGGAGCTGGCTTATGAGGAGTATGAGACTACGAAGAAGATAAAAGAGTTTCTTACGAATCATGGCGTGGAAGTCCTGCCCTATGAACTGAAAACAGGATTGGTTGCTGTTGTACGTGGGGAAAAGGAAGGTGCAGTGCAGGCAATCCGCTGTGATATTGACGCTCTTCCGGTTGACGAAAAAACAGATTTATATTATCGATCTGGAGTTGCAGGAAAGATGCATGCCTGCGGACATGATATGCACATCACTGCCGGGATCGGCTGCGCTGTTCTGCTGCAGGAAAACAAGGCAGATTTGAAAGGAACCATTAAGATCATATTCCAGCCTGCCGAGGAAACTTCGCTGGGCGCTTTGAAAATTCTGGAAACGGATGTCATGGAAGATGTGGAGTGCGTATGGGGAATCCATGCGGATCCGACGAATGAGGTGGGAACCGTTGCAATCCGGGAAGGTTATGTAGCTGCGGCTGTAGACAGGTTTGAGATCACGGTAAAAGGGATTGGCTGTCATGGTGCACATCCGGACGACGGAATCGATCCGATACCGGTAGCTGCCGCGATCATACAGGCACTGCAGTCTATTGTCAGCAGAAATGTAAATGCCTTTCATCCATCCTTGCTTAGCGTGACAAGAGTTCATGCGGGAACGACGTGGAATGTGATTCCCTCCGAGGCGGTCATGGAAGGCACTGTCCGTACCATGGAGCCGGCAGACAGGATTTTATATGAGAAAAGATTACGACAAATTGCAGAAAAAACAGCGCAGGCATATGGCGCAGAAGCGGAGGTAGAGTGGATTGCGGGATCGCCTGCGGTTTATAATCATAAGGATATGGCAGCTTTGTGCCTTCAAAAAGCAAAGGAACTTGGACTGTCGACTGCCGTGGAAGAAAGCTCTCTGGGCGGGGATGATTTTGCCTTTTACGAAGAGAAGATACCGGGATGCTATGTGAAGATCGGAACGGGGGTTGGATTCCCGATCCACCATCCGAAGTTTATGGTCGATCCGGAGGTTTTGCTTCCGGCAGCAAGGTTTTTGGCAGAACTGGTCATAAAAAAATGAGCGCCTCTGTTGTTTCACAGACCGGCGCTCCAAATGTCGGAAGATATCAGGATGTAAAATAACCGGCATATTTGCCGTCATCCGCATCAAAGAAGGCTAAAGCTATAACGCCTCGTCCCGTGTGTGCGCCGATTGCGCAGCCGACAACAGAGACCAGAAAAGATTTGGGATGGAATTCTTCTTCTGCCATGGATTTTACCAAATCCAAAGATTCAGGATCCTCGCCGTGCGTAAACGCTATGGTTTGCGTTTCAGGATTCTGAATCAATTCTTTGGTATAATCGATCAGACTTCGTAAAGATTTTTTACGTCCACGCACTGTCTTAAGAACCGACAGCGCCCCTTCTTCATCTACGATCAATACCGGTTTCATATCCAGAGTTTCAGCAATGGCACCCTTAAATTTGGTAAGCCTTCCGCCTTTGATCAAATAGGCCAGTGTCTGTACGGTGAAAACAACATGGATATGTGAGATATAATAACCTGCAGCTTCTATGAGTTCTTCCTTGGAAGCGCCTTTTTCCAACATGGTAACCAATTTGGAAACGATCAGACCAAACCCTGCGGATGCACATTTGGAATCGATGATGGTTAGGTCAAAATCCGGATATTCTTCCAACACACTGTCCTTGGCAATGTTGGCAGCATTATAAGTTCCTGCAATCCCCGTGGAAAAGCAGAGATAAATAACGGTATCTCCCGCCTGCGCATACGGGGTGAAGGCTTCCGCAAACATGGCTGGATTGATATGATAGGTTTTTACATCCCGTTTGATATCATCTAAGATACCATAAAATTCTGTAGTCTGAA
>JAFLTF010000042.1:0-2026 GCA_022510585.1 Lachnospiraceae bacterium | reverse complement strand
GTTTTTACATCCCGTTTGATATCATCTAAGATACCATAAAATTCTGTAGTCTGAATTGTTTCACCATCCAGATAATCTACTTCATCGATAACAACGGGTGTCGGTATCACATGAAGTTTGTGTTCCTCAATATAGCTTTTTGGCAGATCGCTTGCTGAGTCGGTAATGATACGAAGCATAGTTTTTCCTCCTATTCTATGAGTTACTCATCTGATCCAATAAAGATATCTTAATGTCATATAATTTACTTGACAGATCCACATAAACCCTATGAGGATTCATCAGTCGTCTTGTTTCATCCCAAAGAGTATTCAATTCTTCCTGGCAATAAGTACGGATATCCATTACCTTGGGAGAAGTATAGCAGCATTCTCCGTCTTTAAATACCGGAACCATCAGTTCCCGAAGACGGTAACTGCCGCCCGGTAGCATTGTCTTTTTCCAAGGCTCAACGGGATCAAAAAGCATCAGCGGCTTGGATTCGTCATAGGTTTCATCCACCAGGCAGATCAGGTCTGCTTTGATCTTGCCGCTCTCTTTTTCATAGATGCGATAAATTGTTTTATTGCCCGGATTTGTCACTTTTTCCGAATTTTCAGATAGCTTGATCTTCGGAATAAATTTACCGTCTTTTCCCATAATTGCGGCAAGTTTATATACACCGCCGAAGGAAGGACAGTCTTTGGAAGTGATCAGGTGCGTACCTACTCCCCATGAAGTGATGGCTGCGCCCTGATCTTTTAAGCTTTGAATGAGAAATTCATCCAGATCATTAGAAGCTGATATAACAGCGTCGGGGAAGCCGGCTTCATCCAGCATTTTCCTTGCCTTCTTGGAGAGATAGGCAAGGTCTCCGCTGTCTAAACGGATGCCATAGTAGGCAAGGGGAATTCCGGCTTCTTTCATTTCCGTAAAGACACGGATTGCATTTGGTACACCAGATTTTAATGTATCATAGGTATCCACCAGCAGGATGCAGGCAGAAGGATACATCTTGGCATAAGTTTTAAAAGCGGTATATTCATCAGGAAAACTCATGATCCAGCTGTGAGCATGCGTACCTTTGACAGGAACATCAAAGAGCTGTCCGCAGAGGACATTGGAAGTCCCGATACAGCCGCCGATAATGGCAGCTCTGGCACCGTAGGTTCCGGCATCCGGTCCTTGCGCCCGCCGCAGTCCGAATTCCATAATACCGTCGCCGTGGGCAGCATAACAAACCCTTGCCGCTTTGGTGGCAATCAGGCTTTGGTGGTTGATGATATTGAGGATAGCCGTTTCAACCAATTGTGCCTGCATGATCGGTGCTATCACCTTGATCAGGGGTTCCCTGGGAAAGACAACGGTGCCTTCCGGAATCGCATAAATGTCACCTGTAAATTTAAAGTCACGCAGGTAATCCAAAAAATCAGAATCAAATATACCAAGGCTTGCAAGATAAGAGATGTCCTCTTCATCAAAACGAAGTTCCTTGATATATTGTATTAACTGCTCTAAACCTGCTGCTATGGCAAAGCCGCCATCGCAGGGATTGTTGCGGTAGAAAGCATCAAAGATGACGGTTTCGTTTTGGTCCTTGTTTTTAAAATAACCCTGCATCATGGTCAGTTCATAAAGGTCCGTGAGCAGCGTTAAATTTTGTCTGTCCATATGAATATCCTATATCCTTTCCCGAGTCCCGGAATAATCAATTATAGATATTTTACACCTTTTTTGGATTTTAGGAAAGTGAAATAATTCAATAATTTATGTTTCTCTTGACAATTGCTTTTTTACCAAATTATAATAAGTAGCAGAATAAGTACAGACGTTGAAGAAGACAGTAGCTGATTTTCAAAAGTTGCAGCGAGCCGGAGAGGGTGTAAGTCCGGTACGAGTAGGAGATTAGTGAAAATCACTTCCGAGTCTCAGACTGAACCTTCTCTCTATAAGAAGCAGTAGGTACTGACGGTATCCCGCCGTTATCGGGAATCATATCGATCGCATAGATCCGTATGTCGTAACAGGTGGTAACCGAGAGATTTTG
>JAFLTF010000041.1:7927-20488 GCA_022510585.1 Lachnospiraceae bacterium | reverse complement strand
GCGTTTACCTTGACACTGCCTGTTATAATTATATAATAGACAGAGAAGGAAGTATTATGAATACACGGATCAATCCCCGGACCTTTACGGATCAGATACCGGCATATCGGGAAAAGACCGAATTTCTGCAATCCCTGGGAAGGCAGGATTTGGCGGATACGCATGATTATTTTTTTTATAAGAGGCTTTTGCTGTTCTATGACCAACTGTATCATGACAAGGCCTTGGACAGAAAGAAATTTATAAGCGATATAATATCTATTATTCATGAAAACGTGGAGCATGACAGGGAGCATTACGAAAGAGTTTATCATTGCAGTGTCGCCAACCCGAATGAAAAAAGGAAAATGGATTTGTTTTTGAAATCCCCATGGTTATACAGAACGGTTATGAAAATAAATGAAGCAGTGATCCTTCCGCTGAAATTAAAGCTGAGAAATCAGTAAAAACAGCCACTATTATTACGATAGAATAGGAGAAATGCAATGATTATCATCCAGATGATGGGCGGTTTGGGAAACCAGATGTTTCAATATGCGCTCTACAGCCAGCTTAAAAGCATGGGAAAAGATGTAAAAGTGGATGATGAGGCGGGATTTAAAGAGGATTCTCAGAGGGAGCCGGCTCTCTCTGTCTTTGGCATCACTTATGATAGGGCAACATCGGAAGAAATCATAAAAATGAGGGATTCGTCGCCGGCGCTTACTGCGAAGATACGAAGAAAACTGTTTGGAAGGCAGAATCACTCTTATTTTGAAGAAAGTAAGCTCTTTTTGCCCCGGATCTTTGATTGGGATAATATTTATCTGGAAGGGTACTGGCAGTCAGAGAAATATTTTCCAGATGTCGGAGCGCAGTTAAAAGCGGAATTCGGATTGGAACGGCTAAGAAGCATTCATGGAAATGAAAACGGATTGTCCGTACAGGCAGAAAGCTATTTGTGGAAAATAGAGCAGACGAAATCCGTCAGCATCCATGTTCGTAGAGGAGATTACCTCCTGCCCGAGAATCAGGCGTTGTTTGGCAATATTTGTACAGATCGTTATTATGAGCATGCGATGCAGGTAATGGCAGCAAAACATCCGGGATGTGTTTTTTATCTGTTTACCAACGATGCGGATTGGGCAAAAGACTGGCTGGGGAAGAATTCGGAAAACTCCCAAAAAATCATTCCGGTACAGCTGCCCGATGAAAAAGATTACGAGGCGCTCATACTGATGAGCAGGTGCAGGCACAATATTCTTGCGAACAGCAGTTTTAGCTGGTGGGCATCCTATTTAAATGACAATCCGGATAAAACGGTGATCGCACCGGAGAAATGGCTTAATGGATGGGATTGCAGAGATATATACAGAGCAGATATGATCAGGCTTGATCCCGGTTTATGACACGTGTGTCAAATTAGTTGGCGGTAAGAGAGGCATAGTCATTCATATGGATAAGCAGGTACAACAAACAAAAAAAATAACCATGTTACAAAAGATAGGTTATCTTTTTGACAGAAAACAGAAGATCCAGTTGATAGGGCTGGGTATTATGATTTTTGTCGGCGGTATTTTGGAAATGCTGGGTATCTCCATGATGCTGCCGGTGGTTCAGGCAATTTTGGAACCGGAGGCATTGGAGAATAATGGTATTATTCAAAAAATAGAAAGTATTCTTCAATTCAACATAACAGGTGTTATGAAAGATGGAGAAACGAATCGTGTGATCATTATCCTGCTCGTTGCCATGATGATTCTGTTTGTCATCAAGAATCTATATCTGCTGGTACAAACATATGTGCAAAATACTTTTGTCACCCGTAACAGGAACAGGATGATCACCCGCGTGATGAGGGAATTTCTGAACAGACCGTATGAGGAATACCTTGGCGCGGATATTCCTACCGTATTTCGTTTGACTGACAGCGATATCCCCAATGCTTTTCAATTGATCCTTGTCCTGATCCAAATGATCACGGAGGTTGTGGTTTCCGCTTTTCTGTGTCTTGTATTGTTGATTGTCAGCCCTATGATGACTTTTTTTATTGTTGCTGTCTTTCTGGGGATGACATTGCTGTTATCCAGAATTTTAAAACCCCGCTTAAATACCATCGGTAAAAAGAATCAGGCCATACAATCCAGAATTGCAAAATGGCGGATACAGTCTATTTACGGACTCAAGGACGTTAAAGTATTGAACCGGGAAGAATTTTTTATCAGGAATTATTATGAAAGCGGCAGCATCGGAGCCAATGTGGCAAGAAATTATGCGGTTCTCAATAATCTTCCCAGATTGTTGATCGAGACGATTTTTATTGTGAGTATGCTGTTTTTCATTATGCTCTATATTCTGGGCGGTGGAAATGTAAAGGTATTGATTCCCCAGCTTACTGCGTTTGCTGTAGCTGCTTTTCGTATCATGCCCAGTGCGAACCGTATCAATACTTATATATCCGAAATTGCATATTCTCAGCCCTGTCTGGATTATTTATACGAAAATCTGAATGAAAGTATGAAGACCGACTTAAACGGCAGCGTTACGGGCTATCTACAGGGTACTCAAAAAGAAGAGAAAGAAGCGATGCTGCTACAGGATAAGATCGTACTGGACCATATTACTTTTGCATATGCGGGAACGGATAAGAATATTTTTACGGACGCGCACATGGAGGTAAAAAAGGGGCAGTCAGTCGGTATCATGGGACCTTCCGGCGCGGGTAAATCTACGATTGTAGATATTCTCCTTGGCCTTCTCCATGCAAAAGAGGGCACCGTTACCTGTGACGGTAGGAATATATTTGATCATTATGAATCCTGGCTCTCACAGATCGGCTATATTCCCCAGTCGATCTATCTGGTAGATGAATCCATACGGGATAATATTGCTTTCGGCATTGATGCAGATAAGATTGATGACAAGAGGATTTGGGAAGTGCTTGAGGAAGCGCAGCTAAAGGAATTTATAGAAGAGTTGCCTCAGGGGCTGGATACGACCATAGGTGACAGAGGTGTCAGATTATCCGGCGGACAAAGACAACGAATAGGGATCGCCAGAGCATTATATCACGATCCGGAGATCCTTGTTTTCGACGAGGCAACTTCCGCTTTAGATAACGATACGGAGAAGGCGGTCATGGATGCCGTCAACAGCTTTCATGGGAAAAAGACGATGGTCATTATCGCCCACCGGCTGAATACGATTGCAAACTGTGATGTAATTTATAAAGTGGAGGGAGAAAAAATTGTTGAATCTGCGCTTTAGGCTCCGGTATTGCAGGCTGAGGCAAAGGCGTGATCATTAGGTGCAGGGAAAGGTATAGGTTGTTTAGATGTTAGGAATTGAAACTCAGGAAGGATTCGGACTTGGAAATCAACTGTTTTTTTATATCACCACCAGATGTATTGCATTAGATAAAGGATACCGGTTCAGCGTCTTGGACCCCGAACATTTTGCCAATAACATGCACAGTGACTGTGGTCTTTATTTTATGGATCTGGACTATGGAGAGCCCTCGGTCAAAGAAGATTATCGGAATATTTTTCATGAAAAAGAGGACAGGCTGTTTGCAGGGAATTCCAAACATGATCTGACCCACGGGATCTATATTACCGATACGGATCAGGCTTTGTTTGATGTGAAGGATAATACTTTGCTGTATGGGAATTTTCAGGCGGAAGATTATTTTATACGGCATAAAGAAGAGATAAAGAAGTGGCTTACCGTAAAGCCTGAATATGATTGTAAGGAATACAGCAGGGAGAATCTGTGCATCATGCATCTTAGATGCAGCGATTACATGGGTTCACCGGAATTGTACCTGCGTAAGAAATACTGGCTTCTGGGTATGAAACAGATGCGGAAGATCAATCCGGACATGGAGTTCATGATCATCACAAATGATGTAAAAGAAGCGAATAAATTTCTACCGGGGATTCCTGCATACAATTTTGATCTGGCAAAGGATTACAGCATCTTAAAAAATGCAAGATATCTTCTGCTTGCCAATTCTTCTTTTGCTTATTTCCCGGCATTTACGAGCGATACGGTAGAGTATATCCTGGCGCCGAAATACTGGGCAAGACACAATGTATCGGATGGATACTGGGCGTCGGAACAGAACATTTATGCCGGATGGCACTACATGGACAGGCAGGGCAGGGTGTTCACCGACAGGGAATGTAAAGAAGAACTTGAACGTTATAAGAAAAATTCTCGAAGATATGCCCACATCAATGAAAAGCCGGTGGGATTTAAGTTAAAATGTATGGAGGCTCACGGGAAATACATTTATGGCAAAGCCTACTTGGGAAAAATCTTCCGTGGAATAAAAAGAAGGGTTAAAAAGTTATTGGGAAAAGGGTAGGTACGGTTTGTGAAAATGAACAGGATACGGAAAAACTATCAAAATGCTGTTGCTATTGTAAAAAAGTGTGAAATTAGGCTGTTTGAAGCTCTTAATCGGATTTCTGTGAAACGGATGACCATATATGCCGCCATTTTATTTGTGATATCTGTAACTCCCCTGCTTTTGCTTGGAAGATATAATGTCATGTGTATTGACGATTATGATTACGGAAGACGGATTCATGATGTGTGGATATCCACCGGCTCTCCTTGGCTGGCTGTCAAAGCTGCCGTAGGGCAGATGACAGAACTTTATATGCATCAGCAGGGAACATATGTATCCTGTATTTTGATGGGGCTTTGTCCCATGAATTTCCGATATGAAACAGCATTTCTGGTTCCCGTTTTGATGGTCGGAATGTTTTCGATGGCAACATTTATTCTGGGAAGACATGTGTTGGTAAGATGGCTTGGCAGCGATAAGCACCAGGCTTCTTTGGTTATGTTTTTGCTGTTATTTATGTATTATCAGGTAATGGAGGCACCTTTTGAAGGGGTATACTGGTATAACGGCGCCGTGCATTATATTCTGATGGAGTCCGTTCTGTTTCTGGTTGTGACACTGGTGTCAGAAAATGCTCTGACAAGACGAAAAAAAGCAGCGGCATTTTGGTGCTTTCTTGCCTGTGTCGGCGGAGTTTTTGTAGGCGGCGGAAATTTGGTAACAGGACTTCAGGCGGAAATAGTACTGTTTTTTTTGCTTCTTTATACTTATGTGATGCACCGGGAGAAAATCCTTTATGTCTTATTTCCATTTCTGACATTCACGTCAGGTTTTCTCTGTAATGTTTTGGCACCGGGGAATACGGTTAAAACAAAAACCCTTGAAGCTGGTTTAGATATGAAGCTGGGATATTCTTTTATACCGGCAGTCTGTCTGTCTTTTTATTATGCCGCCGTTTTTATCATAGAATGGACGAATGTCTTGGTAATTTTGGTCTGGCTGGCATTATTGCCGATATTTAGGCGGATTGGGAAACAGTCCGACAGAAATTTCGAACATCCTGTATGGATAAGTGTAGGCGCATTCTGCCTTGTGTCGGCGATGTTTACGCCAACCTTGTTTGCGTTGGGGGAGGCAGGTCTTGCCAGAGTGGATAACATTATACAGATGGTGTATTATCTGAGTTTGTTTTTTGTTACAATCTATTGGTTCGGATGGATCTGCTCAGACAGCGATAAAAGCGAGCTGAAACAGCCGGCAGGAAAACAGTTTGGAATATTTTTGGAAAGTACCGGAAATATCATGACAGTAATGTGTATGCTGCTTGTTTTGGTTATTTGGATCCTTACCGCAAACAAAAATACGTATACGGGAATTTCGGCACTGCGCTCTCTCATAAAAGGGGATGCGGGAATTTATTATACAGAGGCTATGGAGAGGCATGAACTCTATGTAGATAAGACACTAAGCGACGTAATAGTGGAGCCTTTTTCGGCGAAGCCGGCATTGTTTGATTTTGAAGATCTGTCTGAAGAGGAGGGGAACTGGCTGAATCAGGCAGTGGCAGCATATTATCATAAGAGTTCGGTGAAAAGAAGATGATAGTCTTTAAGAAAACGGTAGAAAATGCCGTTTGGAAGGATTGAAGAAAAGTATGGAGAAAGAGAAGTTAAAACTTCCGAATGTCACGCTGGCAGCGATGACCAGTGTGAACTTATATGAAACGATTCAGGCATTGGAGTACAGTATGCAGGACATTGAATTTGGTGACGTGGTACTGATTACACATAGGAGACCTCTTTTTCTGCCGAAGAACATCCATTATAAACATACTTCTAAGCTGAAAAATATTGACGACTTCAATTATAAGATGGTCTATGAGCTTACCAATTATATTGATACCGATTATGTACTGCTGGTACATTATGACGGTTTTGTTGTGCACCCTGAAAGCTGGCAGGATGCGTTTCTTGATTATGACTATATCGGTTCACCCTGGCCTTTGCCTGAAAATGACTATGCTTACCGGGATTCCAAAGGCCAGATCTGCAGGGTTGGAAACAGCGTTTCCATCCGCAGTAAGAGACTGCTGGAATTTCCGGGAAAGGCACATTTGAAATGGGAAAAGATGGAAGACGGTAATTATAACGAGGACACCTTTTTGTGCTGCAAATATAAAAATGTGATCGAAGAGGCTGGAATGCGCTTTGCCCCCATCGAGATCGCAAAATATTTTGGACATGAGCATATGATCCCGGAAATTATGGATGTGGGGGCCCCCTTCTTATTCCACAAATGGAGAGGGCGCAATGAGCAGTATCCAATGTTTGTAAATCCGTGGAAAGTACGTTGGCAGAAAACCAAGGACGTGATCAGACCGCTGTTATTCTGGAGAAAGGAACAAAACCATGATTTATGATTGTATACCCTTTTTTAATGAATTGGATATTTTGAAACTGCGTATGCACATTATGGCGCCATATGTGGATAAATTTGTGATTGAAGAATCTACAGTGACCTTTTCGGGAGAACCGAAGCCGATGATATTTGCCGAAAACAGGAAGTTATTTGCTGAGTTTGAAGATAAGATTCTCTATGTGCCGGTGGATAATTCTCCCATGAGCGGCGTGACGACCCATGAGCGGGATAAATTCCAGAAGAATCAGTTGATCCGTGGGATGGAGGATTGTAAGCCGGAGGATATTATTATTTTCAGCGATGTAGATGAGATCCCGAATCCGGAAGTACTTTCCCGGGTTATTGAAAACTTTGACGATTCGAAAATATATCATTTTGCTCAGAGGATGTTTTATTGTTTTTTGAATATGGAAGAAATATCAGGGAATCTGTTGTCAATTACGGGTGAATTCCCCGGGGTTTCAAAAAAGCAATGGCTCGGGACGAAAGTGTGCTGTTTTGGAAAGCTGCCTAAAGAAGGGATCGTTTTTTTGCGGGAAATATCTCCGACAGATCCGGCAAGTGTGAGAGTGGATAACGGTGGCTGGCATTTTGGTTATATGGGCGGCAATGGAGAAAAGAATGTGAAGAAACGCATCAGCGAAAAGGTAAAGTCAGCTGCACATCAGGAATATAACAGCTCCAGATATCTGACGGAAGCGGTAGACAGGCTGATCTGTGGGGAAGATATTTTTGGCAGGGATGCACAGTTTATACGGGTAGAAATTGATGATTCCTATCCGGCATATTTAAGGGAACATCTGAAGGAATACAATTATCTGATTGCGCCTCCGGTGTCTAAGTTTAAGGTTGCATGGAAAAAGAAAATGCTTGCGATGAAAGAGAAGCTACGGGAACTGCATGGAAAGATGAGACAGAAAAGAGGATGAAAAAGATGGGCAGGCAGGTGAAACTTCAAGATCTTTATCATGGAATGTGGAAAAGAAAGGTTCCCCAGCTTCTTTTTTATATCGGTCTGACGATCGAACTGGGGATGGTCATTGTCGATAAAAGCAATTATATCAATCCGATAGAAGGGCAGTTGTTTCGGATCACCTTTCTGTTATTTGCCTTAAAACTGCTTTTTACGGAGTATACATGGAAAGAATGGTGTCTGGTCGTTTTCATGGAAGTGATCGGGCTGATTTCCTATAAGGTCACGGGGAAAAATGATATCATTAGAATTGTGACATTTGTGTCAGCTTGTAAAGGGATCCCTTTAAAACAAATGCTCCGCTATACCTTCTATGTGACCTTTGCCGGCTGTATGGCTGTTATCTTTCTGTCGGTAACGGGTATCTATGGAGAAGTGAGTCTGACTGTGGATTTTGGAAGAGATCTGGATGCCTATGCAAGGCAGGGGGCTGTAGAAACCCGTTATACATTGGGGATGGGACATCCGAATGCGCTCTCCTGTATGTTTTTGATGCTGTCGGCATTGGGGATCTATGTATTTTCCGATCGGATGAAATGGTATTTTTATCTGTTTCTGATGCTCTTAAATATAGGCGTATATGCCCTGACGGATTGCAAGACCGGAATGCTTATAACGACCCTGCTTATTTGCACAGCTGTTTTGTTGACATACAGCAAAACAATTCGGGGAAAAAAGATCATTTATCTTTGCGGTTTATTGATCTTTCTTCTATGTCTGGGATATTCGGTAGACGGGGCTGCACATGCAAAGACGATACGCAAGGCGTATTGGAATGAAACTTATCTTGGCGATCCCAATAGGAATGCGCATATTGTTACGCTGCTTCAAATAGACAAACATATGAACGGCAGAATCCTGTCCCTGACAGATACCGAACGCAATGACGGTGCAACGGAAACCTGGTCCCTTTTTTCTTCTCCGGAAAATATGGAGCATTATTTTGATATGGGATGGGTGAAATTATTCTACCGCTATGGAATCATACCGGGTATTTTGTACTGTATTGCCTGTATGGCGCTGCTGTGGCAGTTTTATAAAAAAAAGGATGCTTTTGGATTAGTGGTGTTTACAATACTGGCGATCTATTCCGTGATAGAGGCTCATTTGTTTTCCGTTTATATTGGCAGAAATTTTCTGTTGATGATGATAGGAAGCTATCTGTTTTTTGTCCCGCAATTGAATTTTTCGGGAAAAAATGATATGCTAAAGTGATATTATATTTTTTGAAGGGTAGATTATGAACCGTAAAAAGAAAATCATAGAAAGCTATGTACTGTTATTTACAGACCTGCTCAGTGTTACGGTCTCGTATGCGATTGCCATTTTAATACGGTATCAGAAATTCAAATGGGTGATGGAGCCGGAGGTCCATTTTCTGGTTTATATCTGCTTTTTGCTATTTTGTACGGTTTACAGCTTTTTGCTGGATTGGAACAGGGATTTTTTGATTCGTGGAATCTTTGTTGAGTTTATGGCGGTCCTGAAATTTAATCTTTTTATGGCGCTTGCGGTTGCCAGCTTTTTGTTTATGATCCGGCGCGGCGAAGCTTTTTCCAGAAGTGTATGGGGGTACTTTGCAGTTTTTGATATGATGCTCGTCTGGTTGGTGCGTCTTCTCATGAAAAAGGTATTGCGGATTTATCTTACCTCGAAGTCCAATATTATCAAAATCATGGTCATTACCAAAGATGCCGTTTTGAATCAGACGGTCAGTCGATTAAAACAAAGTCTGGATATCGACTATGAAATCGTAGCGCTTGCCTGTGTGGATGCGGATAGGAAAGGGATCGTCATTGACGGTATCAAGGTGACGGCAGACGGATCGGATGTACTGGAGGCGGCCAGACAGATGCCTTTGGATGAGGTGTTTATCAATCTGCCGGAAGAAGATAAAAATTATGTGAAGCATATCATCTATGATCTGGAATCTATGGGCATTGCCTGCCATTACAATATTGATATTATAGAAAAGGCGCAGAAGGAAGTCCGTGTGGGAAATTTTGCCGGTTATACGGTAGTCACCTATTCCCTCAATCATTTTGATTACCGGAGGATGGTGGTGAAACGTCTGGTCGATATTGCAGGCGGTCTGATCGGGCTTGTGATCACGACAGTACTGACCCCCTTTGTAGCATTGGCGATCAAACTGGATTCTCCGGGACCGGTCTTTTTTGCACAGACCAGGATCGGTAAGAACGGAAGACGGTTTAAGATCTATAAATTCCGCTCCATGTACAGTGATGCGGAAGCGCGCAAAAAAGAGCTGGAAGCACAAAATGAGATGCAGGGACTGATGTTTAAGATGGAAGATGATCCGCGGATTACGAAAGTGGGGAAATTCCTCCGTAAGACAAGCATTGACGAACTGCCGCAGTTCTACAATATCGTGCGGGGAGACATGAGTCTGGTGGGTACGAGACCGCCCACGGAAGATGAATTCGAACAGTATAATTCCCACTACAGAAGACGGATCAGCATGACGCCGGGGCTGACCGGATTGTGGCAGGTAAACGGGCGCAGCGAGATCGTTGATTTTGACGATGTAGTAAAATATGATCTGGAATATATCGATAACTGGTCCCTGGGATTGGATATCAAAATCTTGTTTCAGACAGTATGGGTGGTTTTGACCGGGAAAGGGTCCAAATAATGAAAATAAAGGTATTGATGATCGGACCCGACCGGAGTGTGCATGGCGGAATTTCGGGAGTGGTCAACAACTACTATGAAGCAGGGCTGGACCGCAAAGTTGATCTGTATTATATCGGGACAATGGTGGATGGTTCCAAGTTTAGAAAATTAGGACAGGCTATCAAGGCTTATCTTCTCTTTTTGATCAAGCTTTCCGGATATGATATCGTACATGTCAACATGGCCTCAGATTCCAGCTATTACCGAAAATCCGTTTTTATTCGAACGGCGAAAGCCTTTCGTAAAAAAATTGTGATTCACCAGCATGGAGGCAATTTCAGAGAATTTTATACAGAGGAATTAAGTGAACGCGGCAGAAAGAATCTGAAAAAGGTTTTTTCGATGGGAGACATTTTGCTGGTACTGGGCAGCGTATGGAAAGAATTTTTTGCTGCGATGGTAGATGAGGAGAAAATAACGGTACTGTCCAATTCTATTGTGATTCCCGAATACCCGGAGAAGAAATACGGTTTTTATAAAATTCTGTTTTTGGGAAGACTGTGTAAAGAAAAAGGAATCGAAGAATTGCTTACCGTGATGCCGAAGCTGCGGGAAACGTGTCCGGATGTACATCTCTATTTAGGAGGTGTATGGGAGGATAAGGGATTAAAAGACAAGGCAACAGGACTTGCATCCTGCGTTACGGATCTGGGCTGGATCGGCAAAGAAGAGAAGAAGAAGTATTTGCAGGAATGTGATATTTTTGTTCTGCCCTCCTATTTTGAAGGACAGCCGGTATCCATCCTGGAAGCTATGACCTATGCCTGCGGCATTGTGACTACCGATACGGGAAGTATCCCGGATATGATCACCGACAGACAGACAGGCCTTCTGATATCGCCGGGGGATGCGAAAGCGCTGGAGAGCAGTCTTCTTACTATGCTTACGGATACAGAGTTATGCAGGCAGCTTGGTGAGAATGCGCGTAGAAAAGTGGAAAAAGATTTCTCTATCGAAGATAATATCAAGAAGCTCCTTGACATATACGAAAAAATGGTACAAAAAGAGCGCAGCCCTGAGGCTTAACGGCTCTGAAACAGAGGATTGGCATGGAAAGTAAAAAATCTTTGGTCAGCGTCATTGTTCCGGTCTATAATGGGGAACCTTATCTGGAAGGCTGTATTGACAGCATCGAGAGTCAGACTTATCGGGATCTGGAAATTATCATTATCAATGACGGCTCGACAGACAGAACAGACAAAGTTTGTGCAGGGCTTAAGGAAAAGTATGGTAATATCAAGGTTGTTTCGATGAATGATAAGGGCGTCTCAGCAGCAAGAAATGCAGGTATGGAGGCAGCAAAAGGTGAGTTTATCACGTTTGTGGATGCGGATGATAGAATAAAACCCGATATGCTTCAGATATTATATGATTGCATCACGGAAACAGAAAGCGATATAGCGGGCTGCCGGTTTTTTATCTGGAGGGATGAAACGGAGTGGAAGCAGGCTTTGAAGGTTCCGCCGGGGGTTGGAGCGCACAGGGCCTACAAAACTGACACTTATGTCAGGAAAGCGATCTTGCAGGGAAACAGCCGCTGTTGGAGTAAGCTGTATCGCAGAAGCACTATCGGAGACATCCGTTTTCGAGAAGGACTTTCTATTGGAGAAGATATGCTGTTTTTGGTAGACTTGCTGCCCTTTGCGGAAAAGATTGCAGAGACGGAATATCCCGGATACGGTTATTTTCAGAATCCAAACGGAGCCATGGGACGGGAATTTACTCCTGCATATATGGATCAGATCACCTGCTGGGAAATAGCCAGAGAAAAGATCTCGGACATGGATCCGGATGAAGGGCTGTATGCAAGGGCAACATCGATACTGATCATGGGAATCCTGTTGACGGTAGGAAAAATTGCGGTTCTGCCGGTTTCTAAGCGGCGTAAGCAGGAGAAATATATTCAAATCTGTTACGAGAAGCTGAAAGGCGCCATGCTGATACCCGGAGCATATCAAGGATTGTCTGCGGGTTACAAGATAAAGGCAGGTCTTTTTCGATATCTGCCAAAATCATATCTTATGCTGTATCATTTGAAAAAGACGGGAAGGAATGCAAAGAGGGATTGAGGATGAAGTGGATGAAGGACAAAGTAAACTCACCATATTTTAGCGCTTTTCTTTTTACCTTTTTCTCGTTGATG
>JAFLTF010000041.1:4265-7827 GCA_022510585.1 Lachnospiraceae bacterium | reverse complement strand
CTGCAAGATTACTTCTAAATGGTCTGTTTGTCCTGTTTTTCTGGGAGTTGCTTCTGAAATATGAAATCAATTTCACGCAGACTACGGTTATTGCAGGTCTGGCGGCAAGTCTGTTGATACTGGACTGTTGCTATGAAAAGAAGGCGAATAAAAAGTTTTCGGTGATGAAACTGATATTTGCGGTCTTTTTGCTGTTTCTTTCAGGTTCCATACGATGGAAGGCACTTGTCCTCATGGTGCCGTTTATATTCATGTGTCTGACTTATTTCTTTATTTTACCATATACATCTTCGAATCTGTTTTCCTCGGTCAAACGCTCTTTTTCAGAGAAAAAAAGACTGTTGTTTCTTATGGGGATGGCCGCACTTGTCGTGATCTCTTCTTATGGGATACACAAGCTGTACGGAAAACTTAATCCGGATCTTGGCGAGTATGTAAAAGCCAATGCGCTGCGGGAAGAAATCTGCGATTATAAGGATCGCTATCCGGAATATAACGAAAACACCATGCAGATGTATCAGGAAAGGGGAATAAAACAGTCCTGGATCGATATGGTGTGCGGATTTATCACCGGCGATCTCAATCACTTTTCTTCCGGTGATTTGCAGAAAATGGCGGATCTAAAGCAGAGCAGCCATACGAAGGTTACTGCCTTTACAAGTTCCCTGAAAGAACATACGCTTTTATGGATAACAATGGCTGCGCTTCTGGTTTTTCTGACATTTCTAAACGGCAGAAAAAATTGTTATCTTCCTTTTATCGGCTGTGTCTTGGCATTCATTCTTTGCGGGTTGTATTTTGTGGCGATCGGACGTATTGCATGGCGGGTGACAAATGGCTGCATACTTGCCTGTGTGCTTTCTTTTATAGCGATGTCTGCGCATCGGATTTTTGAAGTCCCGTTAAGAAGATTCAATCTCACCGAGAAGACAGGATTACTGGCGATCACCGCAATCTTTTTTCTGGTTGGATGTGTTGCGGTATGGTCGGAAAAAGAGATCAGTTTTCCGAGAGCGAAAGTGACGGATGAAGGGCGGGCCGATCTGTTAGAGTATATTGATGGCCATCCGGATACGCTCTATCTGGATATAGAAGATATGAGCCGCTATTATGATGCTTATAATCTGTGGGCATCCCATGAACCGGAGTATCTGGGCAATAGTATCTCTCTGATTGCTCATTTTATGATCGGAGAGAAAGAAACCCTGAAAGCGGCCGGTATAGATGACATGATCAATGACATGCTGGTGAGACCCGATATTCAGGTAAAATACTGTTCCCCCTACAGTAACGGCATCCTTTATCGTTATTTGAAAGATTATTATGATGAATGTGTTTCTGTCAGCATTGTAGATCAATATGGCGGTACAAGGTTTTTGCGGTATGCGAGACCTGTGATTGCAGACGATGTAAAAAATGACAACAGTGTCATTTCTGCGGCTTTTGAAATGCAGGATGAGTTTCCGGAAGATCCAAGTGTCAGGACGGCTATCTCCATAAGCTGCAGTCTGGCTTCGGAAGATCGGGACGTTTATCAGGATTATTTCCTCAATATCGAGGATCTTGCGACAGGAGCCGTGTACTCCTATGGATTGGCGAAGGAAGAAAACGGATGCGGCGGGGAGCTGCTGTGGATGGACGAGACCTGGGATCCGGAGGATATATCCGTTTCCCTTCTTGGATCAAGCGCGGATGGAGGCTATGATATGCTTGCGGATGTAACGGTAGACTTTCTTGCATCCGGAATCGAATCATATGAAAGCGGGAAAGGATCA
Organism: Lachnospiraceae bacterium; assembly: GCA_022510585.1. Taxonomy (GTDB): domain Bacteria; phylum Bacillota; class Clostridia; order Lachnospirales; family Lachnospiraceae; genus UBA3282. The sequence goes on along the minus strand of JAFLTF010000041.1, from coordinate 6,052 downwards.
GAATAGATAAAATGAACAGCTCTCATAAGATCAGTGTCATTGTGCCGGTTTATAATAAAAAAGAATATCTGGGGCAGTGTATTGACAGTATTATATCACAGACCTATCAGAATATGGAGATTCTGCTGGTAGATGACGGCTCTACGGATGGGAGTGGAGAAATTTGTGACACATATGTCGGAAAAGATGATCGTATCCGTGTTATCCATCAGGAAAACAGCGGTCCCACCACAGCCGTATTGGCCGGATTGCAAAAGGCTTCCGGAAGTTATTGCACTTTTATAGACAGTGATGATTATGTCAGGCCGGAAATGCTAAAGGAGATGGCTGCTCATCTGACCGGACAGGCAGGCGAAATCGTTTGCTGTAATCACATCCTTGAGAAAAGCAAGGAGACCGTATCCGTCATACAGGCCGTGAAACCGGGTGTGTATGAGTCTGACAGACTGGATAGGGAAATTAAGGACAGGCTGCTTGGGGAAGAGACTAAGATCATTCCCATGTCCCGTTGTATGAAACTTTGTGAGAAATCCGTTTTTGAAGGGAACGAGAAATATTATGATCCGAAGATCCGTATGGGAGAAGACTTTAACCTGATGTATCCGGCGCTGTTAAATAGTACAAGGATCGTCATCCTGGAGGGAGCATTGTTTTATCATTACAGATATGTGGAAGATTCCCTTGCGCATGCTTATCATCCCAATCTGGATGACAGTATCGAAAGATGGTATCAGGCAGCCCTGAAGGTCATACACGATAAAAATGTGGCGGACGGAGCAGTTAAGCTTCGAAAAGAGTATTGCTATATGATGATGTATGTCATGAAAAACGGGCTGAGGAATCCGGAGCGGGATTATATACAGAAAATCCGTGAGATCTTCCTGCGACCGGAAGTCCGGGAAAGGATCATAGGCACACACCTTTCTGTGAAAAACCGGGCAAATATGTTATTATATTGGGGAATGAGACATCCTAATAAAGCAGTGCTTCGTATTTTAAGAGGTATTATGCAAAACTTTGACAGAAAAGAAAGGCAGGAAGATATCCATGGATGATCGATTGGTGATGTATCTGCATGGCGGCAGCGGGAACCATGGCTGTGAGGCTATTATAAACAGTACCTGCCATATGATAGAAGAAATTCCGAAACTGCTTGTGACCAATAGCGAGAAAGAAGATAAGTTCTATTCGCTGGCCCCGCTATGTGACATTTTGCAGGAAAGAAAAATAGCCGAGCATTTTTTTGCGCATGTCTGGTATTATGCCTGGCGCCTGTTGTTTCACGATCCGGAATCCTTTATGCGGTATCGGTTCCGCGATGTGTTAGGAAAGAACCGTGCGCCGCTGTATGTATCCGTTGGCGGAGACATGTATTGCTATGAAATTTCCAAAAAAGAGGCCATCGTAGCAAACAGTACCTTTAACAGAGCCGGTTCCAAGACGGTTCTCTGGGGCTGTTCCATAGAGCCGGAATTGTTAAAAGAACCGGAAATGATAGAGGATATGAAGCGGTATGCACTGATTACGCCCAGGGAATCCATAACAAAGCAGGCCTTAAATGATGCCGGAATCGTTGAGAACGTAAAACTTTTTCCGGACCCCGCTTTTTCTTTGCAGGCAGAAGAGATGCCGCTTCCGGATGGCTTTCTAGCAGGCAGGACGATCGGTATCAATATCAGTCCGATGATTGTCCGGAATGAAAGCGAACCGGGAATCACGATTCAAAATTACAGGAGATTAATAGATCATATCCTGCATACTTCCGACGATCCTGTGGCATTGATTCC
>JAFLTF010000041.1:0-4165 GCA_022510585.1 Lachnospiraceae bacterium | reverse complement strand
CTTTTGCAGGCTTACGAATGGCTGATGGAGAGGGAAGAGCCAATCCGCACAAGATTGCAGACTGTTATGCCGGAATACTGCGAAAGAGCAGTGAAAGCAGGGGACGAGCTCCGTAAGTTGTGGAATCAGCAGAAAGAGAAATAGTAGAGATATGGGCAGAGTACAACAGACCGGAAAGAATATCTTTTTCGGTTTTATCAGTAATTTTATAATTCTGGTTGTGGGATTCATCCAGAGAAAAATTTTTATCAGTGTACTGGGGAGGACACTGTTCAGCGTTGACGGCCTGTATACGGATATTCTGGGGATTCTGTCTCTGGCGGAACTGGGAATCGGCGCGGCGCTCAATTTTAGTTTGTATAAGCCGGTTGCCACCGGGGACCGCGAGAAGATCAAGTCCTACATGCAGTTTTATAAAAGGGCCTATCTTGCGATTGCCGGCGTCGTTGCTGTAATCGGTCTGGCGCTGACTCCCTTTTTACCTTATATCATTAACGAAGAGCGCAGAGGCGATATTTCCATTGCGAATATAACCATTTATTATCTGGTGTTTCTGTTTAATACGGTCAGCACCTATTTTGTAGCTTATAAATACAGCCTTGCCAATGCGGAGCAGAAAAATTATATACAGACAAATATCACAACCGTTACCAAGGTCGTGACATCTTGTGTGCAGATCGCGGTCTTGCTGCTTACAGAGAATTTCCTTCTGTATCTGCTTACGAAACTGGTAATAGAACTGTTACAAAAAATATTTGTCAGCATCTACTTTAACCGTCTCTATCCGTATCTATTGGATAAGGATGTACAGAAATTGGAAAAAGAAGAAACCGACGCGATCACCGCAAAGAGTAAGGCGCAGATGTTTCATAAGATCGGCGATGCGGCAAGACTGTCCACAGACAGCATCATCATATCTTCGATGGTGGATCTGGATTCGGTGGGGCTTGTCAAAAACTATAACGATTTGATCAACTATGCCGCCGGATTTATCAATATCATTTTTGATTCGGCAATTGCCAGTTTCGGAAATCTGGTAGCTACGGAATCAAAAGAAAAACAATATCGGCTTTTTAAAGTTTACCGTTTTTTAGCCTGCTGGCTGTACGGTTTTATATCCGTCGGGTTCTGGCTGCTTTTGACGCCTTTTATTACAGGGTTATATCTGGATGAGAGTTGGAGGCTGGGGCAGGTCATACTGACACTGATCCTGGTAGACTTTTATCTCAAGGGAAGCCGGGTCGTCCTGTTTAACTTTAAGACCGCAGCAGGTATTTTTGAACAGGATAAGTATCTGGCGTTTATACAGGGGATCGTCAATCTGGTGATTTCCATTATCGGTGCAAAATACATCGGGCTTGCCGGCGTTTATGTGGGAACTGTCATTTCCGGTATCCTGGCCAATCTGATCCGTCCCGTCATTATTTACCGGGATTGTTTTTCAAGGAGCGCAGCAGATTATTTTAAGGACTCATTAAAATATATCTGCGTGATCCTCAGTATTACGATCCTGTTGATACCGCTCAAAGAGATCCTATTGGCGAGGGTGAATCTGCTGACCTTTTTGCTTATGGGAGCAGCAGTTACCGCAATCTATAACCTGCTTTTTCTTCTGGTGTTTCGGAAGACGGCAGAGTTTGATTATATTTGGGCATTACTGACGAAAAAATTACCGTTTCTAAAGAAGATCAAGGAGACTTTATGATTATTATCAGAACTATGGGAGGGTTGGGAAACCAGCTTCAGCAATATGCGATTTACAAGAAAATGGAGAGTCTGGGGAAAGACGTCCGTATGGATATTTCCTGGTTTCAGAATGTCGATAAGCAATCCAGTGTCTTACAACAAAGAGAGTTAGAGCTGGACTATTTTGAGGGCATTTCTTACCGTGTGGCAAAACCGGAAGAAATAAAAGGGCTGCTGGGCAGATTGTGGGATGAAAAAGAATCCTTTGTTTCCAAGGTACAAAGAAAACTGTTTCCTGCCTCTACACCCTGTTTTCTGGAAAGTGATATGTATCACGAAGAGATTTTTGCACTTACCGATAAGTATTTGGTAGGATATTGGGCATGCGAAAAATATTATGCGGATATTCTTAAGAAGCTGCGCAGCGAAATTCATTTTCCAAAGAGTTCCCATGCAGAGATCTGTGAAAAAAATGAAGAGGCCATCCGCCGGATGACGGAGACGGAATCTGTCAGCGTTCATATCCGCAGAGGAGATTATCTGGAAGGAGCAAACCGTGCTTTGTACGGCGGGATCTGTACAAATGATTATTATGAGGCGGCAATCGCCTATTTAAAAGAGAAATTTCCGAATGCAAAATTTTTCTTCTTCTCGGATGATATTGATTATGTGAGAGAGCATTATCCGTCAGAAGAGTATGAGATGATCGATTGGAACTACGGCAGAGACAGTTTTTATGATATGATGTTAATGAGTCATTGTAAACACAATATCTGCGCCAATAGCACATTCAGTTTTTGGGGAGCGAGACTCAATCCGCATTCGTCAAAGATCATGATCCGTCCGTCGCTTCACAGAAATAATCAGGTCTGCATTCCGGAGCAGATGAAAGAATTATGGCAGGAATGGACATTGATCACGCCGCAGGGAAAGGTACTGTAAAGGAATGGAAATAGAAAAGAGATTTGATTCTGGCAAATTAACATTGGAAGAAATCTTATATTTTGCTTTTTTTATCACGTTATCTGTTACGAAAGGCTTAGGTTTTTACGAATGGCAGAAAATGTTTATTCTGCTCATCATACCGGCTTTTTTCTTCGGACTGTTAAAAATTTTTATGACAAAGTATAGCAAACGGCAATGGGCATTTTTGCTCATCATGCTGCTTCTGACAGGGATCGTTTTTTATGAGTCCGGAGAAGTAGGGATTTTGTTTGTGATGCTGACGATTCTGGGAATGAAGGAGATATCTGTAGATAAAGTTTTTCGTTTAGGGTTGTGGGTATGGTCTGTCTGCGCGATTCTTTTGAGTATTTTCTCTTTTTTCAGACTGGAGCATACGGTATACCGGGTGAATGATAAGTTTCATCTGGGATATGTCATACGATGGAGTCTTGGGTTTACCCATCCCAATATCCTGCATATTACCTATTTTGCATTATGTGCTTTTATACTTTATGAATTGGCTGATCGTTATTACTTCAGACATTTTCTGTTACTGATGCTTGGCAATGTACTGGTATTTGTTTATTCTCTCAGCTATACCGGATTTGGGATGGTGGTGTTGCTTTTGATTGGAGAGTTGTATGTCAATGTTCGTCCGAAATTCAGCCTGTTTGAGAAAGTATTGGCGAACCTGGTACTGCCTTTTATCCTGCTTATTTCGTTTATTCTGCCGTTACTGTTCAGCGCTTCTTTGTTTGCCGAAGTGATGGAAAAGCTGAATTTACTGTTCAATACAAGGATTCGTATAGCAAGTTTATTCCTTGTACCGGAGGGTATGAGCCTGTTCGGGGTCAGGATGTCCCGTCTGTCGGATATCTATCCTTATGCATCCATAGATAACTCCTATATATGGGCCTTCATCCATTATGGGGCCATTCCGTTTGTTTTATTTGTTCTTGCATATCTGATATTGATCATTGATTATAGTAAAATGCAAAAGACAAGAGAACTGGTACTGATCATCTGCTTTCTGGGGACAGGCTTTATGGAACCGTTATTGTTTAATACATCCTTTAAGAATGTTACGTTGTTGTTTCTGGGAGAGTTTTTGTTCAGACAGAAAGAAGGAGAGGAAGAATACTATCTGTTCCCTGTACTTCGAAGTAAAATGGAAGGTCTGGTTTTCGCATGCTTAGACAAAGTAAAAGTAATGGAATGTATAGAGCTGATAGCTGCATTGCCTTCAAGGTTTGGAGTGATTTGGAAAACTTATCGTAAAAAGATCCTGACAGGAATTGCAACAGGAGCGTTGCTCGGCGTGATCTTGTGCGGCATCTGTTACAGACCGCCGAAGGGCTATATCGTACCCCGGTCATATACGGACTGGCTGGACAAAGGTTTCATTTGTCTGGAAAGTGCGGATGACCCGGCTTATGCAGGTTACCGTGTTATGAATTATCGGGACAGTGAGACACCGATGCAGATCGTTGAGGGCAGGGCAGTCGATATAGAAACCGCAAGATACTATCTGGGC
>JAFLTF010000040.1:19212-21462 GCA_022510585.1 Lachnospiraceae bacterium | reverse complement strand
ACCTTCATTGTACCATCCCTCTCCTTCCCTTGTCAAGGTTTTTGGCCCGGTTTTACTTATTTTATCGACTGTTTTTCAGACTAATATTAGAACTCAAATCAATATTGTCACTGCATCATAAAATATAAAAACCCAAGGAGTCCAATATGAGATATAAGAGCCATGAATAGACGACCGCCTCTACCAATCCTATTATTGCGCCCAAGAGCTTATTTAATCCATTAATAATAGAAATATGAAAGATGCCGGTAATCGGTTTGAAGATGAGTTTACATATCCTATAGACGATACCAACTCCTATAAGACCGGAAATACAGACCGTCAATGCACTAAACGACTTTGTCACAACACTGCTTATTGCCAAAAACAACAGTGCAATCGACACACAGGCGACGACCGCAGACAGGACATTTATCACTTCTTTTAAGATACCATTCTGAAAACCCTTTTTTATTTTCCAAACTGTCATTATAAAACATACCAGAATAAAAACAATTCTCAATCAAATGCTCAACACCTTTCTCTAATGGTAAGCCATATCAACTATTTTAACTCTATTGTATCAATGGAATCTGCCGTAACCAAAATATATTTATATGAGGATGAAGCGGGCATCAATACAGATACTGCCTTTTCAAAGTAACCGGCATACTTTTCTACTCCGTTCATATTGTAGATTCGACATTCAGCTTCATTATATATAATGATCTGGTCCTCATGAAATACAATATCCGAATACTCCAGATCAAAATCAATGGAACGGCTCAACTGCCCAGATTTATTATATACATCCAGACGATATCTGCTACTGCTGTCTTTACTCAAAAATACAAGCCCTACATACTCTTTCCCATAAAAAATCTGCTGTACATCTTCATTCAAAAAACTCTCCGCTACGCTGGTAGGTTTTTGCGCTCCGCCAAAAAACATGATCCTGTCGTCAGATACGGCAAACATCGTTTTGTCATCCAGAAAATGTGTATATCCCACAACAACGTCCAGGTAGTCATAACCGCTGACATAATTGTCGGTATTATTTTGTCCGACAGCTCCAAAGTTATAAAATGCCACACTGGATTTTAATTCACCGCTGTCCACAAATAGATAAGAAACACATACAAGCTTTCCGTTCGGAGAAATAGCTACTTTAAAAGGATACCCGCTTTCTTTCATTGTTGTCCTGAACCGCACCAATTCCTCTCCCTGCGTATCATAAAGGCAGATCAGCGTAACATCCGAATCATCCAGAACAACCGCCACCACACCGTTTGACGCTACACAAAAGTTTCTGATGGGTTTATTTGTTACTATTTGTCCCAATAGACTTTCTGTATTCATCACATAAATATTTCTTCCGTTATAATCGCCGATTGCAACCACATTTTGACAAATATCAATCAGAGGGTTCTGCATTTCAAACGTTTCATTCCAGACTGCGCCGCCCTTTGCATCGATACAGCTGGCTCCGTCTTTACTGTATGTCAATATGTATCCCTCAAAAGGAACTGTTTTTCCATTCTGGGACATCGTTGTTTCCACCGAAGACACTACCACACTGTCCACATAAATCTTGTTTTTCCACTGAATGATAAGCGCTGCCGCAACTGATACCACAAGAAGCAGTATCAAAATGCTGCGGTAAAAAATCGTAAACTTGTGACTCCTGATTTTTTCTCTATAATTTATGCGCTGTGTTTTTGCATCATGTTGTTCTCTTTTTTTTAAGTAATTTCTAACGTTTACCATACGTTATTCCTCTTTATACGATTTCTTCCCTTATGTATTGATACGCATTATGTAATATAGTACCGTTATTATTGTACCACAGATTTAGCTATGGTAATAATATTTTTTGTCCATACTTAATGTGATCGGGATCCGAAATCTTATTCAACTCGCAGATTTCATTGACTTTTGAGGCATCTCCATACATCTTGATACTGATAGTACATAGAGTATCTCCTTTTTCAATTTGATAATATTCAGCAAAGTTTCTGGCGAATGCCTGCCTGGCTGTCTCCTCTTCTGCGCCGGACTCCTCGATTTCCGCTTCGGTTTCTTCCTCTGTAAGGTTGGTTTCTTCCTCCGTAAGATTTATGGTTTCTTCCTCAGCTTTTTCATCTTCCGTCTCCTCTTTTTGAGCTGCCTGATTCTCTTCCTCAAACTTTGCATCTATATCTTCCAACCGCAATACAACTCCTCCTGTCATATCGATCTCTTCCTGCACATCAGTCTTTTCCTGTACATCAG
>JAFLTF010000040.1:6647-19112 GCA_022510585.1 Lachnospiraceae bacterium | reverse complement strand
ACATCAGTCTTTTCCTGTACATCAGCAGCCTTCTCGTTTTCCATTGCAAAAAAAACTTCCGTAGCTGCCTGATTAAGATCACTCAGCTTCGTATAACTATTGGTAGAATTGATTATGATTGCTGCTAAAATCACGAAAATTGCCGCTAACTGCACTGCCATCAGCCCGCCTCTGGATTTTTCGGGATTTTTTTCTTTGAAAACTGTTTCCGGCATACCCTTAGACTTGCTTTTTAGCTGGATCGCCTCTGTACGCCGCTGTCTTTCCTGCATCTGAATATCTTCTTTCGTTTTATCTTTTTCTTCATCCTGCAACAACTTTCTCTGCTCAATCATATAACTCTGCATAGCTTCATTACTGTGATAAAAGATATAGTATCCTGCCAGATCATAGTTTCCTGTATCCTCCCTTACGGAAAACACCGGCATATCTGTCTCATAATGACATGTGATCTCGCGAAGCAGTTCATATTCTACGAAATATGAAATCTGTTCCTGTCTTCCCGCTCCATATATGTAATATTTCTTATCCTTTTGTTCACTTCTCCCAAAGAAAAATATATTTCTATCGTCCAGGTTTCCGTAGTTCTTCAAATAGGACATGACATAGTCCTCTACATATAACTGATATTTTTCATCCTTTTCCCCTTTGTGAAGCACAATATCCGTTGTTTCCATTCTGTTCCACACCCTTTCCCTGTGCCTGCCATGTACAGGCATACTTTTTCTCAATATAGCATATGTGGTGTAAGAAATTTATCAAATTCCGCGGCAACATATCAGGATGCTGCACTATTGCATTTTCAAATAAAAAGAACCTTATCTATTCCGTACAAAACAGACAAGGTTCTTATTTGCTTCAAATATTTTATTACTCAGACAAACTGGTACACGGTTATCGCATGATAATCCCGGCCCGGTCCAAAGACCACAGACGGAAATTGTGGTTTATTTATAGAGTCCGGAAAATACTGGGTCTCCAGACACATACCGACTCTCGGTCCGTAAGGAACTCCCTCCTTACCGATTTCCTCACCGATACAGTTGCCTGCATAGAACTGCACCCCCGGAAGCGTAGAAAAAGTTTTCATCTTCCTGCCGCTTTTAGGATCTTCCACTTCTGCAATCTCTCGAAGTGTACCGTCCGCACCGTCAACCACATAATTATGATCATACCCGGATGCCAGTTTCAACTGCTCATAATCTGCTCTGATATCCTGTCCTATCGGTTTCGGACTTGTAAAATCCATCGGCGTTCCTGCCACCGGTATGATTTCACCTGTAGTAATGGCACCCGAAACCACAGGAGTATAATTACTTGCATGAATGGTTACTATGTGATCTTCGGTTTTTCCTGCCTGATGTCCACTCAGATTAAAATAGGTATGGTTCGTCATATTGATCAATGTATCCGCATCAGAGACTGCATGATAGGTCAGCTTTAACGCATTGTCATCCGATAATTCATAGGTTATGGAAATCTTCTTATTTCCCGGAAATCCCATATCCCCATCCGGCGCTTCCAGAGAAAAAGTGACACTGTTGTCATTTATTTCGGTAACATCCCACACCCGCTTATGATATCCCAGTTCCAGATGGCTGTGTAAATTGTTGGGACCGTCATTGACATCGATCTGATATGTTTTTCCGTTTATTTGAAATTTGGCATTGCCGATACGGTTCGCACTGGGACCGATGGTCGTTCCAAAAAAGCTGTAATTTTTATAATAACCTTCCAAATCATCAAATCCCAGGACAACATCCGCCACATTGCCCTTGTTATCCGGTACATACAGATTTTTCAAAATTGCACCGAAATTCAGCACATTTGCTTTCATACCGTTTGCATTTTCCAAAGAAAAAACATATACTTCTCTGCCGTCTTTAGCTGTACCAAAAAATTCTTTTGTGATCCCCATAATCATCACCATACCTTTCTCTTGATCTGCAATACGAATCTATAATTCCGTTCTTCCTTCCAACGCACGCAGCAAAGTAATCTCATCGATATATTCCAAATCGCCGCCTACCGGTACGCCGCTGGCAATTCTGGTCACTTTTATACCGGTCGGCTTGATCAGCTTACTGATATACATTGCTGTGGTTTCTCCCTCCAAACTGGAGTTGGTAGCAATAATGACCTCCTGAACATCTGCCTGCAATCGTTTCATCAGTTCTTTTAACCGGATATCGTTCGGACCTATTCCCAACATTGGTGAAATTGCACCATGCAGAACATGATAAACTCCCGCATATTTGCCGGTCTTCTCATAAGCAGCCAAATCTCTCGTGTTTTCTACTACCATAATTGTCTGGTGGTCCCTTTTCTGATTGGCACAAATAGGACAGATATCCTGTTCGGTCAGTGTAAAACATTCCGTACAATATCTTACATTCGCTCTTGCATCTACCATGGATGCAGCAAGTCTGTCTACTCTTTCCTTCGGTAAATTAATCAAGTGAAAAGCAAGCCGCTGCGCCGATTTGGCACCTATCCCCGGCAACTTTGATAATTCTTCAATTAATTTATTGATATGCCCGCTGTACAAATCCATTAGAATGGAAATCCTCCGCCAAGTCCTCCGAGTCCGCCCGTCATCTTATTCATGATTTCCGCATTAGCATCCTCAGCCATACGCAATGCCTCATTGGCTGCTGCCATCACAAGGTCTTCCAACATTTCAATATCATCCGGATCAACGACTTCCTCAGATAGTTTTACCTTGGTAATTTCTTTCTTACCGGTTACCGTCACTTCTACAGCTCCTCCGCCGGCCTTCGCCGTAAACTCCTTTTCTTCCAGTTCCTTCTGGCTCTCTTCCATCTGTCTCTGCATTCTCTGTGCCTGCTTCATTAAATTGTTCATATTTCCCGGCATTCCGCCCCCCGGAAATCCTCCACGCTTTGCCATATCGTTATGCTCCTTTCTATTCTTCTTCGATTTCCATATGAATGATCTGACTCAGATCTACATAATTTTGATCAAAGTCCTGATCTCCCCTTATACTCTGAACGGTTACGTCAACTTCCTTACCGGCGATATCGGATACCATCTTTTCCAATAACTCCTTATGTCCTTCCTGCTTCAGAAAATAATCCGATGCGACTCCGTCTTCCACTACTACCATGAGCTTATTGTCTCCGCCCAAACTCAAACGTGCGTCTTTCAGGTATTGCTTCATCGGCATGGAAGCTTCCCCAACTACTGTCTGCCATCCGTCTACGATCATTTTCACATCTTCCGGAATTGCTTTTGGTAAAGAAGGACGATTCCCGGCGGCAACAGGCTCTAAGCCGGCGCCTTGATTCAATGCTGCCGACGCCATATTCGGCGGAACTGTCATGATACCTTTTTCCAGCTTCTCTTCCATCACGCGCACTCTTTCAAGTAAAGAAACCGTATCGGTCTCCATACTTGGCCGACACAACTTGATCAAAGCAATTTCAATGAGAATACGTTTTTGTACGGCATATCTTATCTGACCGGACAGTTCGGAAAAAATGCGGATATAGCGCATGAGAGTATCCTGTTCGATTTCCTGCGCTTCCGCTTTCAGTCTGACCAGATTTTCGGAAGACACATCTATAATTTCTTCTATCTCCTCCGCATCGGAAGTTTTGACAAGTAATTGATTTCTCAGATACCATGTGAAATCCGTAACAAACTGGGTCAGTTCTCTGCCCTGCATCACAATTTCTTCCAACAAAGAAATACAACCGGATACATCCTGCTTTAATACAAATCCAAGCAGCCTGCTGAACACCTCGGTATCTACCGCTCCCAAAACATCCAATACCTTATCATAAGTAAGTTCCTGCCCAAAATGAAAGGCTATACACTGATCAAGCAGACTCAATGCATCGCGAAAGGAACCGTCCGCAGTCTTGGCAATATAGCGGAGTGCTTTATCATCTACTGCTATCTGCTCAACTTCCATAAGTTCACGGAGCCTGTTTGTAATTGTATCAATCGTAATTCTTTTAAAATCATATCTCTGGCAGCGAGATAAGATCGTAATCGGAATCTTATGTGCCTCTGTTGTTGCCAGTATAAAAATCACATAGGAAGGCGGCTCCTCTAATGTTTTCAACAATGCATTAAAGGCGCCTATCGAAAGCATATGAACTTCATCTATGATATAAACCTTATATTTCCCTTCTGCGGGAGAATAAGATACTTCATCTACGATCTCTCTGATATTATCTACACCATTATTAGATGCCGCATCGATCTCAATGACATTCATACTGGCACCTGCTGCAATTGCCCTGCAGGATCTGCACTCTCCACACGGACTTCCGTCTATAGGATGCTCACAATTTACCGCTTTCGCAAATATTTTAGCTACGGATGTCTTGCCGGTCCCTCTTGTTCCGCAAAACAGATACGCATGCCCAATACGTTCCGCATGAATCTGATTTCTAAGTGTAGTAACAATATGTTCCTGCCCCTTGACATCCTCGAAACAGTCAGGCCGAAATTTCCGATATAGCGCTGTATACGATGCCATTGCTACCGCGATCTCCTCTCAGATAAAGAATCTCTGACCATTCAACTTAGTTTAATCACCGAAGCTGATACCCGTCATTTTAGCTTCCTGCACGATCGTTGCATCCGGTGACACCATCTTGAGTTTGCCGGCAACTTCTTCCAACGGAACCTTTACCACTTCTCTATTTTTATAGCCTACCATGAAGCCGTACTCTCCGTTTAGAATAAGCTTTCCTGCTTCTGCACCAAGACGTGTTGCAAATACACGGTCATAAGGGCACGGACTTCCGCCACGCTGCGTATGCCCCGGAACCGTTACGCGTACGTCATATCCTGCTTTTTTCTGGATCTGATCTGCGATTTCATAAGAAACGGAAGGATACTGATAATTCTTCATTTTTTCTTTGTATTCTTTCTTGGACAGTTTTGCATCCGCTTTGGAAATTGCGCCCTCGGCTACCGCCATGATCGTAAACTTGGAACCACGTGCATGACGCGCTTCAATTGCCTCAATGATTTTATCGATATCATACGGGATCTCAGGAATCAGAATAATATCCGCGCCGCCGGCAATTCCGGCATTTAAAGTCAGCCAGCCCACTTTATGCCCCATAACCTCTACAATGAAAATACGTCCGTGGGAAGCGGCAGTCGTATGGATGCAATCGATGCAATCCGTAGCAATATCGACTGCACTCTGAAAACCGAAAGTCATATCCGTTCCCCAAAGGTCATTGTCTATTGTTTTCGGAAGCGTTACCACATTCAATCCTTCTTCTCTCAAAAGATTTGCTGTTTTATGTGTTCCGTTACCGCCTAAGATCACAAGGCAGTCCAGCTGTAATTTATAATAGTTCTGTTTCATTGCCTCTACTTTATCAAGCCCATTCTCATCAGGCTCACGCATCAGCTTAAACGGCGTTCTGGAACTCCCAAGAATCGTACCGCCTTTTGTCAGGATACCCGCAAAATCCATGCCTGTCAGCATACGGAAATCCCCGTAGATCAAACCTTTATAACCTTCCAGGAATCCATAGATCTCTACTTTTTCCCCGCTGCAGGATAAGCATTTTACAACCCCGCGCATTGCAGCATTCAATGCCTGACAATCTCCACCACTGGTCAACATTCCGATTCTTTTCATGTCACTACCTCCTTAACATGTATCACTTCAATATGGTCACTGCCGTTTTATAAAACAGGATACATAAATTATATACTATTTTAAAAAGTATCACAACCGATTTATTTGCACAGTACGATTTCGCACAGTGCGATTTAGTTACCCGCGTTCCCTGCCATTGACAAACAATACTGTCTATGATATTCTATAAAGTTAAAGAGCTATCTTGCATTTCGGGGGTAACTGATATGGAAGAAAACAGAACATTTGAGAATAACAAAGAGCCTGCTAATGATTTTCAAAAAACTGCGGATGCCGTATCAAGCGTAACTATTCTGGGAAATTTGATATTGTCTGTATTTAAGCTGACAGCAGGGGTTGTGGCACATTCCAATGCGATGATCAGCGATGCCGTTCACTCCGCCTCAGATGTATTCAGCACATTTGTTGTCATCATTGGGATCAGACTGGCTTCAAAGGAAGCGGATAAAGAACATCCTTACGGACATGAACGCCTGGAATGCGTAGCAGCAATTATATTGGCAATGATTCTCTTTATCACAGGCGGCGGTATCGGGGTGAATGCTCTGAAAACTATCGTTTCAGGCCGCTACGGGAATCTGCCGGTGCCGGGAATTTTAGCGCTCACTGCGGCAATCGTTTCAATTCTCTGCAAAGAAAGTATGTACTGGTACACCAGGTACTATGCAATAAAAATAGATTCCGGTGCGCTGCTGGCGGATGCATGGCATCATCGCTCCGATGCCCTTTCCTCTATAGGCGCTTTGATAGGAATCGGCGGCGCAAGACTCGGCTATCCGATCATGGATTCCATTGCCAGCCTGGTCATTTTTATATTTATCGTAAAAGCAGCATATGGCATTTTTCAGGATGCCATCGACAAAATGGTGGATCATTCCTGTGATGAGGAAACAGAAAAACAAATCTATGATTGTGTTATGACCAATCCGGAAGTGAAGGGAATCGATTCGCTTCACACACGTATTTTCGGAAATAAGATATATGTAGATATAGAAATCAATGTCAACGGTTCCTACACTCTCATAAGATCACATGAGATCGCGGAAGAAGTGCATGATAATATTGAAAAAAATTTCCCCAGGATCAAACATATCATGGTACATGTAAATCCCGAACCGGAGTCCTGATTCTTTCAGAGCGGAGATGGAGGGATTTGAACCCTCGCGCCGGTTGCCCGACCTACCGCATTTCGAGTGCGGACCCTTCAGCCACTTGGGTACATCTCCATATGAATTAAATTATACCGATTAGTTATTTTTTCGTCAACCACTGATTTGTTTGCATCGTGGTTAGTTATGTCTAACTTATTTTTATACAAATCCTGCAACAAAATCTTTTTTTCCATTCTCTAATAATCAAACGGATGATACGATATCCCTATATCCGAAATACAAGAACGGGAGGTCAGATATGTTAGCACTTGTCAAAAAAGCAGTCCGCGGCGATACCGAAGCATTTCTGCAGCTGATGGATATGCATAAGCCTGCTATGCTGCGTATAGCACACGCCTATCTTTCACAGGAAGCGGATATTGCCGATGCCATGCAGGACACCATCTTAGATGCCTATGAGCATCTTTCTTCTCTGAAAGAGCCTCGCTATTTTAAGACATGGCTGATTCGGATCCTGCTCAATAACTGCAATCATATTTATCAGAAAAACAAAAATATCATATCTTTGGAAGAAATCTCCGATACCATCTCGGATACTGCGCAGGATGTGGACACACCGCTTTTTAAATTCAAAGAACTTTTATCCTGTGTATCGGAAGAAAACAGACTTTGTTTTCAACTCTACTACGGAGAGGAATTAACGACGCGGGAAATTGCGGATCTTTTGCAAATGAATGAGAGTACGATCCGCAGCCGCATGCATCGGGAAAAGTTAAGGTTGAAAACAATACTGATGAAAAATGGTTATGTTTCATCCACCGGAAAGGAAGGTGCTTTTTCATGAAAAAAGATTATATTGATTCAGAATTATATAAAATTCTTAGCTTCACTCCTGAGGCTTCCGCCACAGTACAAAATAGAATAGATTCTACCTATGAACAAATCAGAAATAACGCTGCTTCTGTTTCTAAGAATCAAGGCACACCTATACGTGGTAAAAAGAAGATCCGAAGCGGCTTTTATTTAGGCTTTGCTGCCGCACTGATCCTTGTACTTGGTTTTCTGGGTTTTGGCAATCCGGTTCTGGCAGGTAAGATTCCTTTTATCGGAAGAATCTTCGAGCTGGTCGGCGATAAAGTCGGGTATCCCGGTGATTTCAGTGAGAACTCCGTTTCCATTTCCGCCCCCGTAAGTGAAAAAGAAAATGCGGATACACTTTTGGCAGAATCCAATATAAACGACGATGCGAACAATGGGAAACTTTCCGTTTCGGAAACAGATGTCTATTCCCAGACCGTAGATGATATTACGATCACCCTGTCAGAAGCCAGCTATACGGAGATGGCGTTGTACTTTTCTGTAGAATTATACAATGAAGAAGGTTTCCCAGAAGATTTTGACAGGGTCAGAAATATGGAGGATTATATTCTCTCTTATAACATCCTGTTTATGAATAGCAGGCAGGACTTTGATTTCTCAGCCGTTTCCACTGACTTATATGACATCGAGGCGCTGAATCGCTGCGCAGAAGAGAGTTTGCCCACGCCTACTTTAATAGAAGGAACCTTTGCCGACCCCAATACCTTTCTGGGAATTATCAGAGTTGACCTGGAAATGCTGTGGGAGCAGGCAGGAGCAGAATCTCTGCCGCCGGAATTCACTTACACTTTGACCATCAATAACCTCTGGGCAAAACTCAATGAAAGCAAAGATGTTCCTTTAACGGATCCGGAAACCGGTGAAGTCACTATCTTGAAAGAACCTGTCAGGAAATATTATGAAGGTCCCTGGACTTTTACTGTTCCCGTATCACTGGATCAGACAGACACGCAGGTCAAAGAAATCATGGAAACCAATGCAGACGGTATCGGTATTTCCAAAGTCACAAAAACACGTTACGAGATCAAAGCGGATATCATTCTTCCGGAAAATGCAGATCCTTTTGATTATATTGTTACCATTACGGATGCCGATGGGCAAATACTGGACTCTCAAGGCAATATTTTGGAGATCTATTCTGTCTATGGCAGAAACACAGATACCGTCCATGTCTATGTTGTAGACTATTATACCTTTATGGATGAATGTAAAGATGATAATGCTTATCTCCTTCCGGAAAAGGCGCTTTATCAAACGACCATAGAGTGGTAAGCGTGCCTCTGCTATAAATTCCTGATAGAAGAACTATGGCTACGGCGTTATTGATATGATATACTGGAATCAAACCATAGGAAAGATACAGGTGCGATTCATGAATCCGGATGAAAAATATATGAAAGAGGCTATCAAACAGGCCAAAAAAGCTTATGCACTGGGAGAAGTGCCCATTGGCTGCGTCATTGTCTATCAGGATAAGATCATCGGACGAGGCTATAACCGCCGCAACACCGATCGAAATACACTTGCTCATGCAGAAATAACCGCGATCAATAAAGCGAGCAAAAAACTGGGTGACTGGCGGCTGGAAGGCTGTACTTTGTATGTGACTCTGGAGCCTTGCCAGATGTGTGCAGGCGCCATTGTACAAGCCCGCGTTACGGAGGTGGTGATGGGAAGCATGAATCTCAAGGCGGGCTGCGGCGGTTCTATCCTCAATATTTTGGAAATGCCGGAGTTTAATCATCAGGTCCGTGTGAGAAGAGGGGTCATGGAGGAAGCCTGTTCCTCCATGCTGAAATCATTTTTTAAAGAACTGCGTATACGCAATAAACTAGCGAAAAATCAAAGTTGACAAATTATCTAAAAAACAGTATACTAATAAAACCGTGCAGCCGGGGCGTTAGCGGTGCCCTGTACCTACAATCCGCTCTAGTAGGGGTGATGCTTTATCGAGGGTTTTGTCTTGTGTAGCTGCCCTTTATAAGTGGCGTTGAAGTTTGGGTCTTGCGCAATGGGAATCCATGAACCGTGTCAGGGTGGGAACACAGCAGCACTAAGTGGAACCTTCCATGTGCCGTAAGGGTGCCTGGCGGAGTTAACTGTAAAGGTAACGTGCATGAGGCAGGTTCGACATAAGGCGCACGGTTTTTCTATACGGAATTCAAAGTTCAACTTTACGCAGATAATAACCGAACTTCCCTTCTTCTGCGGCACCTCCTTCACATTCAAAAGCTTCAAATCCAAACATGAGGGCAACCATCTTTTCTCTCTCATAAAAGACTCCCGGCACTCCCAGATAGAAATCTTTTTCTTTTCCCAAAATTAAATAACGGTAGTTATAAAATCCATGCAATAAAAAGCTGTTGTTTACAAGATGCTGGTAATTAGAACGTAGGACAATAAAGTCCTTCGGTTCCAATTTCACATAAGTTCTTTCATCTCCATAGGGATGAATTTTTTCATAAGTAGATAAAATCTGCTCCCATTTATTTTCATAGAGGGGCGTATCTACTTTCTTATCAGGCTTATCACGCTTGTCGGGCTGTTCTGACCTTACAATGGAAACTGCTTTCACCGGCAATTCGGATTTATCGCTCTGCTTCTTTGGTTTAGGTTCTTGCGGCTCAGATTCTTGCTCTTGTGGCGGAATCCTTACTTCATTGTGTTCCTGTTCCCGTTTGGGAACGGCTGCCTGTTTACTCTGCCCGCTGATCTTATAGGGCTTTGGCAGTATGATTTCCGCTTTCAGAACTTGTTCCCCTATGCTTCCTGTCCATCTGCCATATCCGTTTTGGATCGTAAAAAGGTCCGCCTCCTGCCACTCGTTCCCGCACTGCAGACGAATCGGAAAACTTCCCGATATGATATCAGGAACGTTTTTAACCTGAAGTTCCAGTCTGAAATCAGCCTGCTTTTTTTCTGATTTCAAATACCCTACGCAGCTTTCTTTTACGTCATTATTATATAGACTGATATATATGATTTCTTTCTGATACATTTGATAACCTTGCTCCTTTCAACCCTTGGACAACTACTTCTTTTCTATATGTATATGTTGGACAAACAAAAAAATGCCGGATGTTTTCCACCCGGCATCTAACAGTCTGCTTTATCAATATTGCAGAGAATCCAAATATTTCATATAATTGACAACCATCAAGGCAATTTTAAAAGTCAGCGCATCATCGAAAGTACGGATATCCAGACCTGTACTTTTTTCCAGTTTCTCAATGCGATAGACAAGGGTATTCCTATGCACAAATAATTGTCTGGAGGTCTCCGATACATTCAGGTTATTTTCGAAGAACTTATTGATCGTTGTTAAAGTCTCTTCATCTAATTCACTGGGTATCGTATTTTCAAAAATCTCATCGATAAAAATACGGCACAGATTTACGGGAAGCTGATAAATCAGTCTACCGATTCCCAGTTTATTGTATGCTGTCACCTTTTTCTCCGCATAGAAGATCTTCCCTACATCCAATGCCATCTTAGCCTCTTTATAGGATCTGGAAACTTCCTTCAGTTCGTTTACAATAGTGCCATAAGCAACCCTGACGTTCAGCATGGCTTCCATACTCATCATATCGACTATGGTACTCGCCACATGTTCCAGTTCATCATAATCATCCTCTTTATTCAAGGCCTTGATCAGAATCACATTATCTTCATCTACAGCCGTCACATAGTCTCCAACCTGTGACGAAAACATCCCGTTTAACAATTCCGATGCAGTACCGTCCTGGCCCTTTGCTGTTTCAATCAAAAAGATCGCTCTCGGTACGGAAACCGCAACATGAAGCTTTTTGGCACGGTTATAAATATCCACCAGAAGCAGGTTATCCAACAGCAGATTCTGAAAAAAGTTATTCCTGTCAAACTTCTCTTTATAGGCAATGATCAGGTTCTGCAGCTGGCTGACGGCAATCTTACCAATCATATAAGTATCTTCACCGTTGCCCTTTGCATCCAATATGTAAAGCAATTCATTTTCATCAAATATTTTCATTAAATGATGCGAACCGATCACCTGACTATCTGCCGGAGAGTTTGCAAATCCATCTGTCAGATCCGTTGCATTATCATCCGGTTCAAAGGTGGAAGCAACTGTATTTCCATCTAAATCAAAAACACATAAGTCCACTTTAGAAATCGCTTTTAATTCTTCTATACTGGTTTTAATAACCTGACTGGAAATCATACCAAAATCCACCTTTCAATATCCTTATAAAAATATGATAAAACATTTTCAGAATCTGCGCAAGAAAAAACAAGGATCCCATGAAAATCCCCACAGACTCCGTTTCATCTGTGGGGATTTCTCTTATCGTTTTACGGTTACTTTGATGGAAGTTTTTACATCCTTGCTGACGCCGTCTGCGCCTTGCAGTCTTACCGTAATCGGTATGCTGTAGGTCTTACCTTTGGCGCTCGAGACTGCCTTTAGGCCGTCACGGTCTGTAACACTCACGGTCAACGTACTGGAATAATAGCCGGTCGTGCCTGTTACCGTAATATCAGCTTTGCCGTCTTTGTTGCAGTCCAGACTTCCTGATACGCTGCTTATATGATACCGGGTAGAATAACGGGGAATATACAAGTAGTAAGTTCTGCTTATATCGGATCCGGCATACAATACCTGATTGTTATCACTGATGGTTACCTTGGGCGCTGTTTGTTTGGGTTTCACCGTAAAGTCAGCTCCCATAACCGTGAAGGTATCGCCATCTGTCATATGGATCGTATACTTAACCGCCAGTTTATATTTCTGTCCGCCCTTCAGTTTGCTGCCGGCAGCAATTCCCAAATAATCGTATT
>JAFLTF010000040.1:0-6547 GCA_022510585.1 Lachnospiraceae bacterium | reverse complement strand
TATTTCTGTCCGCCCTTCAGTTTGCTGCCGGCAGCAATTCCCAAATAATCGTATTCACGACCTGACCGGCTAAGTTTGAAATATTTACTGTATTCTCCACACAGTTCAGCACCTGTAACTGAATAGTCGCGTCCAAGGCTTCCAAGATTAGTGAATACCGGGGTCAACTTAATGTAATTATACGTAACCGTACTCTGTTGTATCAGATCCAAGCTGCCTGAAGTTTTGGTCTTAGCGGTAACTGCCTTATCCGTTGCCTTGATCTTTAGCGTCAGGGTCTTCAACGCCTTACGGTTTCCATTGCTGTCCGTATAGTAAGGCGTCACCTTATAGGTATAAGTTCCATTCTTAATAGATGCGCCCTCTTCCGTCTGTGCCAGTGTTGACGCCCTGTTCTGCTTGACAGCTATTCTGCCTGGATATGTTTCATCCTGCGAAATCTCCAGCAGATCACTTTCCAGCAATTTCGTTGACTTCGAATCCTTTCCTTCAATGACAATGTCATCACAACTCAAATTGGAATTATACGCATTTTTTAGTATGACATATGAATATACCGTACCCATCTTCGTTGTATTGACCGTCACGGTCGATGCTGTCAGATATGCAGTGGGGGATGCAAATTTTATCGTATGTGTCACGTTCACTGGCTCTCTCCAGTAGGATGCCAACAGTGTCATATTTATTTTCTCTGAGCCTTTACTCTTACTGCCGTTATAGTTGTAATATACATAATAACCTGACGGAGATACTGTTACGTTTTCATTTTTGCACATCATCTGGGCATAATAGCAATTATAGGTACTGGTATCGGTACTTGAGCTGTAAGACATATCCTTCTTTTCGGTTTTATTATACATTCCAAATCTGTTGCTGTTCATCCCGGCAGATGGAATCAGTATCGTGGATGAACTCTGCGAAACAATCGAAGGCTTCTTGTACTTCCACTTGATGGACAGATTCTTGATCTCATACGCATCCTTATAGCCATAGAGCCGGACAGTCAACGTTCCCTTAGCGATATTTGGGTCTGCCAGTTTTTTATTACTTGTCAATTCAATAGCTTCCTGGTTAAAATAGTACTGCCGTTGTATACTGCTTGCCGTACTGCTTACCGAATCAGATCTATTAGCATATACAAAGCCTTTTCCGCCTGTAGATGAATTATCATTCCAGCTTATGCTCTGAACTGTATAGGAAGTATAAGTACCGGAAATCTTCAAACTGATCCTTGCCTGGTCATTTGTATAGAACAGATTGACCGTATTAGCTGCTTTGGCAGTCACCTTCGGTTTTTTCTCTACCACAGATACCTTGAAAGGATATTCGTAGGTTCCGCCTGAGGTCGTAACACGCAGGGTGCAATTATAGGTTTTTTTGGCAGGCAGCGCGGTTGACGAATAACCGACTACCCATTGGTAACTACCATCTTTCGTTACTCTAAATTGGGTACTGACAGCTTTCCCCTCATAGATCGAAACACTTTGAATACTTTCCCCATATACAGGTACAATCTCCACTGCACCGGAAGAAGCTTTGGCAAATGCCATACCATTGGAACTGTTATAATCATATGCAAGGTTGACTGTCGCTTTAGACACATTCACACGCGGTTTGCGATTCCGGATCTCGATCCGTAATGCTTTCTCACATCCTGTATCGTCTTTGGCAACTGCTGTCAGAATTGCATGACCCTCACCCTTGACGGTTACCTTTGCCGCATGGGTATTTCCGGTTTCTGCCTTGACTGCTGCCACAGATGAATCTGTGGTTTTCCATGTAAGGGCAGTGTTAAGTTCATCACCATATCTGTCTTTTACTACTGCATTCAAAGTAAACGGATCGATGTCTGATGCTTTTTTCTCCGTGATATCTATCACGACTCCATCCTGACCATCTATCTTTTCTATCGCCACCTCATCCGTAGTTGATGTGAGTTCAATGGATGCAGCCTGCAGACTGTCCACTGCCTTGATCTTGTAAGTGGATTTGGCCAGTGTCTTAGTTTTCGATCCCCCGCTACGATCCGTATAGGCGACTCTAATCTCCGGTTTCAGGGTATATGTACCCTTCGTCTCAGCCGTGATTTGATACCGGTAGGTACCGGCCGCATTCTCAGCCTCGGTGCCAATCTGCGTAATTGTCAGACCGTTTATTCCATCCAGTCCATAAACCTTGTATTCCGGATAAGCCGATGTATTCAAAGTTCCCTGACGTACGGTGCTTATCGTCAGGACCATCGAATCAACCGGTGCTCCGTCTTTACTCAGACTGGCGATTTCCACCACCTTATTACTGTCGTCAAAAACCGATACCCCTGTCACTTTTGCAATAAATACATTCAGCGTCGTCTCGCAGGGATAATACTCATCTCCCGAATAAACTGCCTCAAAGGGATAGGATTCTCTATTGACGCCGTTTGTAACAAGAGGCGTTGCCGGATATTTCCAGGACCAGTCCTTCCATAGGGATACTTCTTCATCTGATCCTGCCGGGAAGGCTACGTCGCCAATCTTACTGCTGATGTTGGCTAATGCATAAATCGATGTCCCAGCCGCCTGTTCCGGTAATGCCTTAAAGTTCAAGACTACGGTCCTTGTCTTTTCATAATATAAAGTATCTTCTTTGGTTGCTGTTACTGTCAGGTAAACTGTTCCGACAGAAGCAGGGGTAACGACACCACTAGGAGATACCGTTGCTACCGCTGCCGTTTCATTTCCATCCTTGTCTGTGATCTTCCAGTCAAAATTTCTTGCGCTGTAGGTTTCCAAAGGACTGATCTCTACTTTTGCAGTATAGGAGATGCCTGTTGTATAAGCCAGCGTATATTGCGCATTGCCATCTGCTGCCGCATCTTCTTTGATAGCAGGATAGTTCGTATCACTTCCGGTAAAATCAAGAATATCAAAGCCTTTTCCTTGCGCAGAGACGGATACTGGCAGATATGCGCAAACATTATCTTTTTCACCGTCCGATACCACAAAAGTCAGGTCGGCGCTACTAACGTTATGTGCTGTTACTACGCCGTTTTCCCATGTAACCACTTGCTTGTTTGTGGTTTCTACATGGAACTGGGAAGCAGAAAGCAAAACTTCCGCACCGTTTTCATCCATCCGGTACAAATTATAGTTTCCTGCAGATTTCCCTTGATAGAGTGACAGGGAACTTCTCCATGCAGGAGTCTCACTCCCCTCCGTTGTATAACCGATTTTATAATTTCCGACAACGACATCACATGTCGCATAAACCTCTTCCGCATAAGCAGATTTTACCGTAATGGTTGTTGTCCCGCTTCCTGCTGCACTCACCAGACCGCCGGATACGCTTGCAACAGTCGGATCGCTGCTCTCCCATACAAGTCCCTGTGTTGCGTTATCCGGTGTATATGACACTCTCAACTGCTTCCGTCCGGAACCGTCAATATTCGGATATGCTGCATTCAGGTAAAGTTTTTCCTGTGAAAGTGTAATCTTCGTAGGCACAGTTGTCGGGGTTGTTTTGAAGGTGCCGATGACCTTCCATCCTTCTTTCGTTACCGAATCGGGATCTGAGAAGTCATCCTGATCCGAGAGCGCTATCGCATACTCATATTCTACATTTCTTGCCAGTCCTGTCAGAGTTGCACTGCAGCTCTGAGAAAAAGCTGAGGTTTGCACATAAGAATCTGCTGTCCAGTTTCGATCTTCCACATTCTTTTCCCTGTAAAAGAACTGAATATAGGACGTACTCTTCTCAATATTTCCGCCGAAGAATGCCTTCAGCAATACAGAAGACGGTGTAACGATTGCTTCAGCATTCGACAGAGCGCGCTGGTCTTTCTGCGTGGTAAACTCTCCGGTTACAGTCAACTGCAAATCGGAAACAGAAGTGATATTATAATCTCCAATACCTACTATATATTCATAAGTCGTATCTTCTGTCAATCCTGACACTTTCAGCGGACTATAATAATAGACGGGCAGATATTCAAAATCTTTTTGTACCCAATTATTTTGCCCTTTTTCTGTGAGAAACAGGTACAAATATCCCGATGTTACTCCGGTTACGGAATAATCAATTGTTACAGATGTCAGTTTAGCGCTGACCGACGTTATCTCGAGTTTCCGGTTATCCTTCGGTGTCTTAAAAGTAAGGGTTTTATATACAAAATTTCCTTCATCATCCCGTATAGACAAATCATAACTCGTCTCCGCTTCCAGATCTGTCAGCCGTATTGTATCGCTGTAACCATTATAGTATGCTAAACAAGTGGAATACTCATTCCTTCTATAGGCATCCTCATCTTCGTCTGATTTTTTAATGTATCCACACAAAGCTAAGGTTTGATTATACATCTTCATATTGACAACATCATCTTCGTCCAGCGTAACGGCAAATGTTTGTGAATTATGAGTACTTTCACTGGATCGTACAATCATATTGTCTTTTTGCGTATGAACTTTTTCATAAAGGGTACAAACAGCATTCGCAACATTGCCGCTGTCCGAATTCCTGTCAAGTGCCCATATGATATAATAATCCTTATCCGGACATAGAAAGTTATTTAACATCTGAGCCGAATAGACTGTTGCCTGATATTCGTTATTATCGTCCGCACTTAATTCTACTCCCTTGGATACACTTGAATAGTCCTTCATCCCCTCTGTAAAATAAGTCAAATGAAGATAATAAGTCCCGGATAATTCTATATCTCCATTGGGTTTCACTTTCAAGGTACGCACCAGATCATATGCGCCCTCTTTATTCACTCCGGTCGTATCCTTCTCAATAGACAAGTAACCTGCAGCACTCTCATTCTTCCAGGTGGTTTCTGCTTTGATCCCGCCAATAAAAAGCACAAACTCATAGGTAATTCCAGGTTGTAAGGAAGCAATCGGGTATTTGCTACGATTAGCACTATAAACTGCCTGCTCATATCCGGGCCAGCCTTGCGGCCTGTAAAAAATAGAGCTGTTTACCGTTGGCGCAGCGCCATTAACAGTCACCTTACAAGTCGCACCGGTACCGTCTGTATTATCTTCTACGCTTAAATTAACGTCACCTGCGGAATACATAGCTTCCGGCGTCTCCAATGTAACCGTTCCCGCACCAAGCGTCAGAGAATCTTGGGGGAAAGACAGCCACATCTTGATATTATAGGAACTCTTCCCCAGAAACGCCCCTGCATTAGCCAATACGCATTCCAAATGGATCACATCACCAAGATTACTGATACTGATCCACTTATTTTTTTCTTCTATTTTTCTTCCCAATGCATCCTCATACTGGTAAGAAAGATATGCATAGGTTGCATTGCCTGTGTAGTTGCTCACATCTGCGGATAAGGTTAAGTTCCTAAAATCTGCCGAAAGATCTGCATGATATGTTGCCTTAACCGTTAAGGTTTCCAGTGCATTCCCCGGGAAACAGGCAATCACTTCACCTTCGTCATTCCTTACCGTATAATATAGGATATAAGTTGAACCTGCATCCACAGAAATAGTCTTGGAACAATTCTGATCTTTTGATACAGGAAAACCGGCTTCTGCTTCATAATAAGTATCATCAACTTTGCGATAATTGATATCGATAGTGTACTCACTATCATCGTCAGCTGCATTACCGGATCTCACTTCGGCATCTATGGTAAGACTTGCGCTATTTGCCTGGGGTGTAATAATAATACGATTACTATACCCTTCTTTCGTATCAACCAGCGTACAACTGCTGCCATCCTCTGCCCATTCCGGCTCAATCAGGGATGTTTCGGGCAGCTTCATGATCCGCAAAGGGAAGGATACATTTTCCTCTACATTACTGCTGGTCATGGTTAAAAAGATGACGTCATCCTTTTTCATATTACCACTCAAAATAGTCAGGTAATCGTCGGCTTTGTCACCAATCTCAAACTTATCGAAATCGTATTGCTCATAATTCTCATCACGATACAGAAAAACGTTGACACCGATTGGAATACTCTTGTCAACTTCTGCATTTTCTGTGAGTGACGATGGTATATGATATGTATAAAATAAATACTCGCCATCTTCGGGCACAGTAAAAGAATACCATATCTTTTCATTGCTGCTCTCAAGCGGGGCTACAAGATCCATACCATGCGAATTGAATGCAAATTTAGGATCTATGACATTCCAGTCACCCACGCCCGGGAGCGGAACCACTGCCGTATCTGCCCCTACGAATGGTTCTGCTTCCAACATGTCAGATTCAGCATCAACACCTTCATCTGCATTCTCATCAGACCGATCATCGTTTCCATCCGTCTCTGTATCAGATTCCTCCAAAGCGGCATCCTGATCCGTCTCTGTTTCTTCCGAATCCGACTCCTGTCTGTCCGAAACGTCTGCATCGCTGTCGCCACCTTCGCCGACTTCATCCTCGACAAGATCCGTTTCGTTCTCGTCGGTTTCCTCCAATGATTCGTTTTCCGAATCAGAGCCTTCCGAAGTTACCCCCCCCCACGTGGTATCCGTGAGGTCTGTCGCAGGATTAACCAAATTGGTCAATCCTTTTTGTTCCGCAGCATATACTGTGGCCGGAGCTTCAA
>JAFLTF010000004.1 GCA_022510585.1 Lachnospiraceae bacterium | reverse complement strand
AAACGAAACGGATAAAGATCTTAGGTATTTGGTTTTGAGGGTATGTCAGAAACACTATTTATAAAAAAAAATAAATAGTGTTTTTTTTTATTTTTATTTGTGGTATAATGTAGTTGATTTATAATTACAAATGGAAAATATGTATAAATGTGTAAGTAATTTAATGTATTTATAAGATATTTTCTAAATATATCATGCGAGGTGGATTACATGGATACAAAGATTCTACTTGAAAATGGAACAAATGAGTTAGAGGTACTCGAATTCAAATTAGATGGGAATGCGTACGGTATTAATGTAGCTAAAATTAAGGAAATCATTAATTACCAGGATGTAACACCGGTTCCTAATTCACATCCGAGTATTGAAGGAATTTTTATGCCGCGTGATACTATGATCACAGCAATTGATTTAAAGAATTGTCTGCAGCGTGGTGTATCACAGGCAGGAGGTTTGTTTATTATTACAAATTTTAATAAGTTGGATGTTGCTTTTCATGTTGATTCAGTTGTTGGAATTCACCGAGTATCATGGATGGATATTATTAAACCTGACTCCACCGTTTCTTCGGCTGAGGAAGGAATTTCCACAGGTATTATCAAACTTGACGAAAGATTAATTATTGTTTTGGATTTTGAAAAGATCATGACGGATATTAATCCTGAGACAGGTTTGAAGATGACTGAAATTGATGAATTGGGTGAAAGAGGAAGATATGATGTTCCTATTTTGATAGCAGAGGATTCTCCGTTATTAAACAAATTGATTGTAGATTCCTTGCATAAAGCAGGATATATTAATCTTATCCATACAGAAAACGGGAAGCAGGCATACGATGTAATTCAGGAATGCAAGGCTGAAGGTACATTAAAACAACACGTACAATGTGTTATTACAGATATTGAAATGCCGATCATGGATGGTCATAGATTGACTAAGTTAATTAAAGAAGATGATGAAACGAAAGACATTCCGGTTATTATCTTTTCCTCTCTTGTAAATGAAGAAATGAAGAAAAAGGGAGTTGCTTTGGGCGCTGATGCCCAGTTATCCAAACCGGAGATCGGTAATCTGGTAAGAGTGGTTGATGATTTGGTATTATAATCAGAAGATTCAAAACACGTTTTCTGAATTCACGAATGTTATGAATAGGAGCCGGGAACTTCCCGGCTTTTATTTAGCATGAAATAGTTATGGCGGAACAAGCTATTTCTGATTAGAGGCATAAGAAAAGATGGCGGAGCATACATATTCAGAGATATTAAGAAGGTGCCAGGATGCCGAGATGATCCTGATTGGAATTGGAGAAAAGTTTCAATATAATTGGGACATTCTGGAACAAAATGAACGATATCGAGAAATAGAAAGCGAAATAAGAGAAACCGGGCAGGAAGAGACATATCACTGGATCATCCCTTTTTTGCAAAAGATGGCATTGGAGGAATATCCCGATCAACAATTGACTGAAGCATATAGAAATTTAGGTAAGCTGGTAAAGGATAAGAATTATTTTATTATTTCTACTGTTATAGACGACTGCATTTATCAGTATGATTTTCAGGAAGAAAGAATTGTAACACCCTGCGGTGGATTTCGTAAGATGCAGTGTGATGGCAACTGTAATGACCGACTTCTGGATTTTGATGAAGAAGTATATAAGAAAGTAAAATCATATTTTAATAGGAATGAGATCTTGGAAGAATTACAGGAACCAATTTGTGAACAATGCGGAAAAAAGAAACGATTTAATCAGTTAGGAACAGAGAATTATGCTGAGAAAGGATATTTGCAGCAATGGGAGCGTTATACAAAATGGCTTCAAGGGACCGTGAATAAAAAAATATGTGTTATTGAATTGGGCGTGGGTATGGAATTACCGACAGTTATCAGATGGCCATTTGAGAAGATTATATACTATAATCAAAAGTCTTTTTTATACCGTATTCATCCGTCATTATATCAGCTTGGAGAAAAAATAGGAGGTAGAGGAAACGGTATAAAAGAAAATCCTGTCAGTTTTTTAGTAAATGGATTTGTTAAATGAATCATTATATGATAAAATAACAGAAATAGTTCCAAAAAGGATTATATTTGAATACAAATTATGGTTGGAGAGAGATTATGAGTTCAAGCGAAGAATATTTAGAGAATTTGTTACAGGCTATGATGAACGGAGAAGTTGCCAAGCCTTCTGAAGATGAATTGGATAGTTCGGATAAGCCTAAAAGTGCAATTGAAATGTTGACCGGGGAAGAACCGGAAAATGCAGAAACTGAAGAGATATTTGAGGATGAAAGTGTTTCCATAGATGAAATAACAGACGATATTGTTATGAGTAATGATGACGTTGACTTAGAGACATTATCTTTGCCGGAGGATTTGAATATAGATGAAATAATTTTATCGGAGAATTCAGAGATGGAAGAGCTCAATTTGGATGATATGTCTGAATTGGCAGATCCTGATTTGCAGGATATCCTGGAATCAGAAACTGTTGAATCAGAAGGTGGGCTTTTTGAAGAAGGCGTTATGGATGAAATGGTACTGGAGGAACCTGAAATACCTTCTATCGATTTAGAAAATTCCGGATTGGATGATGTGGCAGTAGATGAAAACGGATTGGATGATGTTGTGTTAGATAGTGTAGATTTTGATGATATTGCATTGGAGGAATCGGGAATGGAAGAAATGTTGGTAGAAGAAACCGGTCCTGAAGATGTAGCAATGGAAGGAGCAGTTCCTGATGATGTTGCATTGGATGATGCAGGATTTGATGATATTGCATTGGAGGAATCGGGAATGGAAGAAATGTTGGTAGAAGAAACCGGTCCTGAGGATGCAGCAGTGGAAGAGTCAGGCCTTGATGATATCGTTTTGGAAGAGTCAAGCCTTGATGATATTGCTTTGGAAGGATCAGATCTTGATGATATCGTTTTGGAAGAGTCAGGCCTTGATGATGTTGCTTTGGAAGAGTCAAGCCTTGATGATATTGCTTTGGAAGGATCAGATCTTGATGATATCGTTTTGGAAGAGTCAGGTCTTGATGATATCGCATTAGATGAATCCGGATTTGATGAGATGTCAAATGATGTAATGGATGGCAGTAGCGACGATGATTTTGGAGAGTTGGATGATCTTTTGGACCAAGCTGGGCAGGATGATGAGATAGATGATGAAATGCTGGCTCTGTTAGAGAGCGTCTCCGATTCTGAAGGGGATGATCCGGACGGAATGGATGGCTCGGGATTTGATTTGTTTCAGGATGATGAAGATAAAAAAAGAAGTGCTGAACTCAATGATCTAATAGCGGATTCAGAGGAAACAGAGGAACAGCCTCAGGAAAGTAAGAAGAAGAGAAAGGAAAGAAAAAGAGGCAGAAAGAAAGCAAAGGGAACAGATGTTGATACCGAGCAACAGGATGAAATTGCAGGAAAAGATGGCAAAAACAGTAGTGATTCCGAAGAATCCGGGGTCGAAACTCAGAAAAAACCGGGATTTTTTGCAAGATTTCTTGCATATTTGACTGAATCGGAAGAAGATGAGGAAATAGAAAAAGAAAATGTTTCCTTGGGGGAATTGTCAGATGAAAATCAAGAGCTCTTGGCAGAATTAAGCGATGAAGATAAGCAGAGCGATAATGAAAAAGCAAAAGAGAAAGAGAAGGAAGAAAAGAAGAAAAAAGGGAAAAAGGAAAAGAAAGGGAAAAAGAATAAAAAAGCAGATTCATCTGATGAAGAAGGCGGAGGAGAATCTGAAAAAGCAAAGAAGAAAAGGCTCAAGAAAGAGCAAAAGAAAGCCGCAAAAGAAGCTGCTAAGGCTGCTAAAGCGGAAGCAGAAAGTGTTGATGTAGTACCTGACAAGAAACTTTCCAAGAAAAAAGTCACACCTGTTATTCTTTTCTGTGCAACAATAACAGTTGTAATAATACTACTGGCTACTGTTTTGCCAAGTTTCTTGCAGAAGCGGGATGCGCGTGTTGCCTTTGACATGGGTAATTATGAAGAAACTTTTGATTTACTATACGGTAAGAATTTGGATGAAGAAGATGAGGTGCTTTTACATAAGAGTACTATTATTATGACACTGGAACGAAAACTTGCTTCTTACCGTAACTATCAGAAACTTGCGGATATGGAATTAGAAGCGTTAGATGCTCTGGTCCAGGGTGTTGCATTATATAATGAACTGTTACCTCAGGCAGGGGAATATAATGTAACAGGTGAAATCGAAGATATTTATCAAGAAATATTGGAAACTTTATCTACACAATACGGTCTTTCAGAAACAGATGTTATTGTAATCTTAGATTCCGAGGATGATGCAACATATACAAGATGTTTGACATCCATTGTATACGGTATCAGTTTTGATGACGGTATCGGTGCGGAAGAGGAGGAAGAAGAGCAGCCTGAGAGTGCCGGTATAGAAGATATCCTGCCGGAAGAGCAGGAGATCATCGACGGACTATCGGATGAAGCGGATGCGGGAGAATCATAGATGGTAGCTATAATTGACTATGACGCCGGTAATATAAAAAGCGTGGAAAAGGCAGTGTTTTCTTTGGGGCAGAATGCTGTGGTGACCAGAGAAGCAGATACGATTTTAGCAGCAGACCATGTGATTTTACCGGGAGTAGGCGCTTTTGGGGATGCTATGGAGAGGCTTCGACGGTATACTTTGATAGAAGTGATTAAAGAGGTAGTTGATCATCGAACCCCTTTTTTGGGAATCTGCCTTGGATTACAGTTGTTATTTGAAAGTAGTGAAGAAAGTGCCGGTGTAAAAGGGCTTGGTATTCTACCGGGGAAAATCGTAAGGATCCCGGAACAAAATGATTTAAAGATTCCGCATATTGGGTGGAATTCCCTGCACTTTCCAAATCAGGGCAGGTTGTTTCGGGACATACCGGAGGGAGCATATGTGTATTTTGTGCATTCCTATTATCTTCAGGCGAGGGAACCGGAGATCGTAACAGCATCCACGGAATATGGTGTCAATATCCATGCTGCGGTAGAAAAGGATAATGTGTTTGCCTGCCAGTTTCACCCGGAAAAAAGTTCCGAGGTGGGCATGACCATCTTAAAAAACTTTTTGAACATTTCGGATGAAAGTGCGGGGAGTGTTCGGGAGGATAAATGATTGCATACAAAAAGAATTATTCCCTGTCTGGATGTGAAGAACGGCAGAGTTGTAAAAGGTATTAATTTTATTAATTTTAAGGATGCGGGAGATCCTGCAGAAGTAGGTGCGGCTTATGACAGATCCGGCGCTGATGAACTTGTATTCTTGGACATCACGGCTTCTTCGGAATCCAGAGAAACAGCGGTGGAAATGGTCAGGAAGGTGGCAGAAAAGGTCTTCATCCCGTTTACTGTGGGCGGTGGAATTCGTACGGTGGACGATTTTAAAGCGATTCTCAGAGAAGGTGCGGATAAGGTTTCCGTGAATTCCGCAGCCATTATGAATCCTCGTTTGATCTCTGATGCTGCCGATAAATTCGGCAGTCAATGTGTGGTTGTGGCAATTGATGCAAAGAGGCGTGAGGACGGGAACGGATGGAATATCTATAAAAACGGCGGTCGTATCGACATGGGAATTGATGCCGTAGAATGGGCAATGAAAGCGGATGAACTGGGAGCCGGAGAGATCCTTTTGACCAGTATGGACGGAGACGGAACGAAAGCCGGATATGATCTGGATTTAACCAGAATGATTTCCGAGAATGTATCGATTCCGGTCATTGCATCCGGCGGCGCCGGAAAGATGGAACATTTCTATGATGCTTTTACCAAAGGAAAGGCGGATGCAGCACTGGCAGCATCTCTTTTCCATTTTAAAGAAATGGAGATTTCGGATTTAAAGAATTACCTACGGGAAAGAGGGATTTCTGTCAGAATTTAATCATAAGTGAACTGTGATAGGCGACCTGCCCTGAAATATCTGGGTCGCCTATTAGAATGTAGAAACGATTAGGAGGAAGTAATATGGCAATGTTGACTAATGACTGGTCCGTGGCGCTGACTGGAGAATTTCGAAAACCATATTATAAGCAGCTTTTTCAGTTTGTTAAGGAAGAATACAGCAAAGTGGTGGTCTATCCTCCGGCGGACGATATTTTTAATGCTTTTCACCTGACACCGCTAAAAGATGTAAAAGTGTTATTATTAGGACAAGATCCCTATCATAATGAGCATCAGGCACATGGAATGAGTTTTTCGGTTCCTCCCGATCAAAAAGAGATTCCACCTTCTTTGCAAAATATATATCAAGAACTACACGATGATTTGGGATGCTATATTCCGAATAACGGGTATTTGAAAAAGTGGGCGGATCAGGGCGTTTTATTATTAAATACAGTACTGACGGTCCGTGCACATCAGGCAAACTCGCATCAGGGGAAAGGGTGGGAGCAGTTTACGGATGCTGTGATTCACGCTGTTAATGAACAGGACAGGCCGATTGTCTATCTCCTATGGGGGCGGCCGGCGCAGAGCAAGATCCCCATGTTGACAAATCCAAAACACCTGATATTAAAAGCACCGCATCCCAGTCCCTTATCAGCATATCGCGGTTTTTTCGGCTGTAAACACTTCAGTCAGGCAAATGCTTTTCTAATGGAAAATGGAGTTGCCCCAATTGACTGGCAAATTGAGAATATAAATTCGTAAAACGAATTACTGATATTCAAATAATCATATTTACAAATGTTTTTTGGCAGTGTTATGATAAGGAAAACACGAAAGGAGCTGGAAACACCAATGAAAAAATTACCGTTTGTAACAAAAGAAAAAATAGAAGAAATCGTAAAAGAATATCCAACCCCTTTTCATATTTATGATGAAAAAGGCATCAGGGAGAATGCGCAGGCTGTTAAGGAAGCCTTTGCATGGAATAAAGGATTTAAGGAGTATTTTGCGGTAAAAGCGACACCAAATCCTTTTTTAATCAATATTTTACGGGAATACGGCTGCGGTTGTGACTGTTCTTCCATGACAGAGCTGATGCTGAGCAAAGCTCTGGGAATGAGTGGACAGGACGTGATGTTTTCTTCCAATGATACGCCGGCAGAAGAATATGAATATGCCGCAAAAATGGGTGCTGTTATCAACCTGGATGACATTACGCACATTGAATTTCTGGAAGAAATCTTAGAAAAGCTGCCGGAGACCATGAGCTGCCGCTATAATCCTGGCGGAGTCTTTAAAATGAGTAACGGGATCATGGATAACCCGGGGGATGCCAAATACGGTTTCACCACGGAGCAGTTATTTGAAGGCTTTCGCATGATGAAAGAAAAGGGAGTGAAACGATTTGGGATTCATGCTTTTCTGGCCAGCAATACCGTAACCAATGAATATTATCCGCAGCTTGCAAAGCAGCTTTTTGAACTGGCAGTAGAGTTAAAAGAAAAAATAGATGTGGAGATTGCCTTTATCAATCTTTCCGGCGGTGTCGGCATTCCCTATACTCCGGATCAGGAACCCAACGATATCAGGGCAATCGGTGAAGGTGTAAGAAAGGTTTATGAGGAAGTTCTGGTTCCCGCAGGTTTGGGTGAAGTGGCTATCTATACGGAAATGGGACGTTTCATGATGGGACCTTACGGCGCCCTGGTAACAAAGGCGATCCACGAGAAACATACTTACAAAGATTATATCGGGGTAGATGCCTGTGCGGTCAACCTGATGCGTCCTGCCATGTACGGTGCCTATCATCATATTACGGTATTGGGAAAGGAAGAGATGCCCTGTACTCATAAATATGATATTACAGGTTCTCTATGTGAAAATAATGATAAGTTTGCAATCGACAGGATGCTTCCGGAGATCGATAAAGGTGATTACCTTGTAATTCACGATACGGGTGCACATGGACATGCAATGGGATATAATTATAACGGTAAACTAAGATCCGCAGAGCTGCTTTTAAAAGAGGACGGTAATGTGCAGCTGATTAGGAGAGCAGAGACTCCCAAAGACTATTTTGCTACCTTGGATTGTTTCGAGGTGTTTGATCGGTTAGAGTTTGAATGATAAGGAGCATTTTATGTCCATCGGTAAATGGAAGATACCATTATTTCTTCTGATTCTCTTTTTTTTCGTATATTGTGCGGTATGGAGTGATAACGTAACATCCCGGTATGAGCCGTTTTGTAAGGCACTTGGTAAAGAGGTAGGCGCTTCGCGGACATTCGCTGAAAAAGACGGATACAGCTACAGTGTACACAAGCCTTCATTTCTTTCTTTTACAGGAAATTTGAGCATTTCTGAGAATTTCGTAGTGAAAGAAAATCAGCCTGCCGAAACCTATGTCAATCTATGTATATGGCTTCGTGGAATCAGCAGTTATGAAATGGAGGTCATGCTGATTGAGTTTGAAGCCGGATCAACGAACGGAGTCGCTTCACAGTTTATGGTTGACAGACATGGAAATTTATTGGATGATACATCCGAAAACAGGCGGTTATATGAAGAAAACCGGGAAAAAATAGAAAATATTTATCGTTTATCCTATGAGACGTGGGGAATCCCGGAGCTGGAATAAGGATAGAAAAAAAGCGCAAAACCGTAACTATTTAAGTTCTGTTTCGCGCTTTTTAAATGCCGGCGGTGGGACTTGAACCCACACGTGGTTGCCCACAACAGATTTTGAGTCTGCCTCGTCTGCCATTCCGACACGCCGGCATTTCTAACAACCGAGTTATATATTATCATAACTGCCAAAGGTTGGCAAGTCATTTCAAAACAAAATTTCAAATATTCCGTTAAAATTCTTCCGGGAAAATTATTCACTTTGGTAGTTTGCAAAGGGTATCGTTATGGTATATAATAGACCATGTATGGTTTTATCTGAAATTCGCAGGTTAAAAAGGGGGCAGTGCAATAGTTATGAATTGCAAAGAAGCAGAAAAACTGGTTCCTGCGTTTTTACAGGATGATATGGATAGTGAAACTCTGAAACAATTCATTGAACATATAGGCGCATGTCCGGAGTGTACGGAAGAACTCACCATTCAATTTTTGGTATCGGAAGGTTTGGAACAGCTGGAAGCGGGCAATAATTTTAATCTACAGCATGCTTTGCATGAAAGGCTGGGAAATGCCAAGTATGAGATCAAAGTACACAAAGGATTAAAATATACCCTGTTTTGTTTGGAAGCTGCGGTTGCAATTGCTATTTTGGCAGCGCTCATCATCGTATTTTGATGAAAGGGGAATGGTATCATGAGTCAGAAGATGGTTTTGATAGACGGACACAGTATCTTGAACAGAGCTTTTTACGGTGTGCCGGACTTATCTAACAGTCAGGGACTTCATACAAATGCTGTTTATGGCTTCTTAAATATTATGTTTAAAATTCTGGAGGAAGAAAAACCGGAATATTTGGCGGTGGCATTTGATGTACATGCGCCTACGTTCCGGCATAAAATCTATCCGGAATATAAAGGCACCAGAAAACCGATGCCGGAGGAACTGCGGGAGCAGGTTCCGGTGATGAAAAAGCTTCTTGAGGCAATGGGAATCTGCATTATGGAGCAGGCAGGCCTTGAGGCGGATGATATTCTTGGCACTTTGGCGAAACGCGCTGAAAAAGAGGGAATGGAGGTGGCATTGGTTTCCGGCGACAGAGATCTTTTACAGATTGCCACGAAGCATATCAAAATCCGCATTCCTAAGACCAGAGGCGGCAGGACCGAAGTAGAGGATTATTATGCCGAAGATGTCAAGGCAAAATATCAGGTATCGCCTGAGCAATTTATTGATTTAAAGGCGCTTATGGGTGATACTTCTGATAATATTCCGGGCGTGCCGAAAGTGGGGGAAAAAACCGCTACGGAGCTAATGGTACAGTTTGGCTCTTTGGAAAATATCTATGCAAAAGTAGATGAGGTTACGAAGAAAGCTGTCAGGGAATCTTTGATCGAACATAAAGACCTTGCTGATATGAGCAAGGTATTGGCGACAATCAATGTAAACAGTGATATTGATTTTTCCTTTAAAAATGCCAAAGTAGGGAATTTTTACACGGAAGAAGCCTATATATTATGTAAACAACTTGAATTCAAAAATCTGTTAAGCCGTTTTGAGAAGGATGCCATTGTCACCAATTCTCAGACAGAGTTTTTTAGAACCTTATCGGAACTTACGGAAATCGAAGCGGTTTTTTCCAAAGCAGAAAACTTATGTAATGAGTCGAAATCCGGATTCGAAATAGGTCTTTCTATCCTGCGGGATGGAAAAGCAGAGGAGGAGTGTGTAGGCATTTCGCTTGCGCTTTTTGAAAAAGAGATTTATTTTATCCCGTGTCAGGGATTTATCACAAAACAATATTTGTCGTCAAAACTGGCAGAACTGAACACAAACAAGTTATGTAAACTTAGCGTCTGCGATATCAAGCAAATGTATGATATGATAGAAAACAAACAGCCTGAAGACACAGCCGGTACGGATGTGATGGAGGTATTTGAGGATAGGAAATACTTTGATATTCTTTTGGCGGCTTATCTGCTAAATCCATTGAAAAATGATTATGATGCGGAAGCGATTGCGGGAGAGTATTTGAACTTACTGATTCCTGACAGAAAACAGGTTTGCGGGAAAGCTTCTTTTGTACAGACCTTGGAAGAAAAACCTCAGGATTTTCAGGAATTTGCCTGTTTTCAAGCCTATGTCTGCCTGATGGCAGCGCAGGTGCTTCGAACGAAATTAGAAGAACAGGGAATGCTTGCACTGTTATATGAGATCGAGATGCCTTTGACGAAAGTTTTATATGAGATGGAATTATACGGCATTATGGTTCGTCCGGATGAACTCAAAGCTTACGGAGAGGCACTTACAGGCCGGATTGAACAGTTAGAGAAGTCCATCTGTGAACAGGCAGGCATGCAGTTTAATATCAATTCTCCCAAACAATTAGGAGAAGTTCTCTTTGAAAAGATGGGTATAGCAGGCGGTAAGAAAACCAAGACCGGTTATTCTACCGCAGCGGATATTCTGGAAAAACTGGCTCCCGATCATCCGATTGTTTCGGATATTTTGGAATATAGAGGTCTGACGAAGTTAAAATCTACCTACGCAGACGGTCTGACCGCTTATATTGATGCGGGCAGCCGGATTCATTCTACATTTAATCAAACAATTACGGCAACCGGAAGAATCAGCTCCACAGAACCTAACCTGCAGAATATTCCGATACGGATGGAACTGGGAAGGCAGATTCGTAAAGTATTTGTTCCAAAAGACGGCTGTTTGTTTATGGATGCTGATTATTCTCAGATTGAACTTCGAGTTTTAGCGCATATGTCGGATGATAAGCAGTTGATAGAAGCTTATCAGACGGATCAGGATATTCATAGGATCACGGCCTCCAAAGTCTTTCATACACCTTTTGATGAGGTGACGGATTTACAGAGAAGGAATGCGAAGGCTGTCAATTTCGGCATTGTATACGGGATCAGTTCTTTCGGACTGAGTCAGGATCTTAGCATTTCCAGAAAAGAAGCGGCTGAATATATAGAGCAGTATTTTGCCACTTATCCGGGGATCAAGGTCTTTCTGGACAGACTGGTTGCAGATGCGAAGGCACAGGGTTATGTAACAACCATGTTTGGCAGAAGAAGACCTATTCCGGAGCTGTCCTCCGGTAATTTTATGCAGCGTTCTTTTGGAGAGAGGGTCGCTATGAATTCTCCGATACAAGGAACGGCGGCGGATATTATCAAACTTGCCATGATTCATGTGTGGGCAAGAATGAAAAAAGAGGGTTTAAAATCCCGCCTGATCTTGCAGGTCCATGATGAATTGCTGATAGAAACCTATGCTCCGGAAGAAGAACGGGTGAGGGATATCTTGTCGGAAGAGATGAGGGAGGCGGCCAAACTATCGGTTGCGCTGGAAATCGATTTGCATACGGGAATGACCTGGTATGATGCGAAGTAGGAAGAGGAAAATGAAAACAATTGGAATTACAGGTGGTGTTGGCACCGGGAAATCCGCGCTTCTGTCATATATCAAAGAGCATTATAACTGTCAGGTGATCATAGCGGATCAGGTGGCGCATCAGGTGAAGGAGCCGGGAGAGCATTGTTACGAAGAATTGGTCAAATTGCTCGGCAAAGAAATTTTGACTGCTGATGGTGCGATAGATAGATCCAGGATGGCAGAAAAAATATTTTCGAATAAAGATGTTTTGAATCAAGTAAATCATATCATACATCCGGCGGTAAAGGACTTTATTTTGAAGGAGATAACGGATTGTAAGGCAGAAGGAAAAAAAGATTTTCTTTTTGTGGAAGCTGCACTTTTGATAGAGGACGGATATGAACAGATTGTGGATGAGCTCTGGTATATCTACTCACAATCTGATCTCAGGCGAAGCAGACTGAAAGAAACAAGAGCTTATTCAAATGATAAAATAGATCGGATTTTAAGAGAGCAGTTATCGGAAGAAGAGTTTAGGCAGCATTGCAATGTTGTAATTGATAATAACGGAAGTTTTGCAGACACCTGCAAACAGGTTGATAAGAAATTGGAGGAATATCTGTGTCAGAGATGATGAAAATTCCGGGGCAATTGGTTTTTGGTCTGGATATAGGAACAAGAAGTATCGTAGGAACAGTGGGTTATAAAACCGGAGAACGGTTTCATGTAGTCGCGCAGTGTATCAGGGAGCATGAGACGCGTGCGATGCTGGATGGACAGATTCATGATATTCATAAGGTTGGTTCCACGATCAACGAAGTAAAGATCTGTCTGGAAGAAAAAACCGGAAGGAAGCTCACGGAAGTCTGTATTGCGGCAGCCGGGCGTGTACTGCGCACTACCACGACCCATGTGGAATATGAGTTTTCCGGCGATAAAGAAGTGGATGGAGAGGATATCTATGCACTTGATTCTATGGGAGTTGAGAAAGCTTACGAGGAATTTTTGAAAAACGACAATACTGACTTAAAGTTTTATTGTGTCGGTTATTCCGTTGTGCGTTACTATTTAAATCGTTATCGCACTAAGAGTCTGGAAGGACATAAGGCCCAGGTAATCGGAGAAGATATTATTGCGACCTTTCTGCCGGATGATGTAGTCGATGGTTTATATAAGGCAGTAGGTCTGGCCGGCTTGGAAGTAGTGAATCTGACTTTGGAGCCGATAGCGGCGATTCAGGTGGCAATACCGGAAACCTATCGTATGCTGAACATTGCTTTAGTGGATGTGGGTGCAGGAACATCTGATATTTCCATCACCAAAGACGGCAGCATTGTTGCTTACGGCATGATTCCCATTGCAGGGGATTCCCTGACAGAAGTCATTGCCAGACATTGTCTGGTAGACTTTAAAACAGCAGAATCCATTAAAAGGGGAGTAGCAGAAAAAGAAAGTATTGAATATAAAGACATCATGGGACTGTCCCAGTCCATTTCCAGAGAAAAGGTTTTGGAAGTGACGGCGCCTGTGCTTCAGGATATGGCGAAGCAGGTTTCCGATAAGATTAAAGAGTTAAACGGTGATAAATCGGTCAGCGCTGTTTTTGTTGTGGGCGGCGGCGGCAGGCTGGAAGGTTATACAGACGCTCTTGCGAAGGAACTGGAGATTCAGAATGAAAGAGTTGCGATCCGTGGCGAAGAGGTTATGCAGCAAATTACATTTTATGAAGAGGATGCGAGAAAAGATTCACTGATGGTAACGCCGATTGGCATCTGCCTGAGTTTTTATGAGCAGAGTAACAATTTTGTGTTTGTCTATTTTAATGATCAGAGAATTAAGTTGTATGATAATAATAAGCTGGCAGTAGTGGACGCCGCTATGCAGGCTGAGTTTGCCAATGATGGATTATTTCCGAAACGTGGTAAGGCCTTGAATTATACTGTAAACGGTAAGCAGCGTATCGCCAGAGGGGCGCTTGGGGAAGCTGCCGTGATCAAAGTCAACGGAAATGAAGCTGATATCCATACGCCGATTCATGCAAACGATCAGATCAAAGTCACGGAATCGACTGCAGGTGAGCCTGCCGCACTTGATATTAACCAGCTTCCGGAATATGGTGCAACCATGTGGGTTGAAGTCAATGAGACAAAGATTGAGCTGCCGGAGTTTGCTATGGTAAACGGACAGCTGCAATCGGGTTATTACAGTATTCAGGACAATGATTCCATTGAATTCATAAAATTTTATACAGTCAGACAGATTGCCGAGTTTATGGATGTCATTATCAATCAGGATTTGAATATCTATGTAAATAATAAACTTGCTGATATGGACACCAAAGTATATGAGAACTTTTCCGTTATCTGGACAATGGAAGAGCTGCAGTTGTCCGACAGGGATATTTACGGAACCGGCGCAGCGGATACTTACGCAAACTTACCGGAGGATGACGGCAGCTATGTAAAAAGTGAAGAGCGCAATGTAGAAAGACCGCAAATCGAAGAGATTGACGAAGAAATGCCAAATGCATCCGGTACAGCAGAAGCAGGATCGGGAGCAAATGCAGGCGAAGCAGATGGAACACAGGCAGCAGATGGATCTGCAGCAAGTCAGACAGGCACAGATAGATCCCGGACCGCCGCGGATTCCAAGGAGCTGGATATTGATCCGGCGGATATCGGCAAAATCAATACGCAGAATCAGGAGGCTTTTGCGAAAACAAACGGCAATATTAAAAGATCTGTTCTGGTCACCGTCAACGACAAACAGATTCGTCTGGAAGGAAAGGCAGAATATGTTTTTGTGGATGTTTTCGATTACATAGACTTCGATTTATCAATGCCGCAGGGAAGCGGTGTCGCTACAGAGTTAAACGGAAGAGACGCACAATATATGGAGCCGATTCAAAGCGGCGATGTGATAAAAATTTATTGGAAAGACTAAAATACTTATGAGATTATGCAGTATAGCCAGCGGCAGCAGCGGAAATTGCATCTATGTAGATTCAGATGCAACCCATCTTTTAATTGATGCAGGTATCAGCGGTAAGCGGATAGAAGCAGGAGTTGCCGGGCTTGGATTAAAATTATCAGAGATAGACGGCATTTTTGTTACCCATGAACATGTGGATCATATCAGTGGGCTGGGAGTTCTTGCAAGAAGATACGGGATTCCAATCTATGGAACAAGAGGAACGATAGATGCAATCAGACAGACTGCCTCTCTGGGATACATGGACGATTCCCTTTTTCATTGTATC
Source organism: Lachnospiraceae bacterium (assembly GCA_022510585.1). Lineage (GTDB taxonomy): Bacteria > Bacillota > Clostridia > Lachnospirales > Lachnospiraceae > UBA3282. The sequence continues at coordinate 50,301 of JAFLTF010000004.1, read as the reverse complement.
ATACCCGATGAAAAGTGCATGATAAAGGATATTGCCTTATATCCCATGCGGATATCCCATGATGCGGTAGAACCGGTGGCATACAGAATCAGTCATGATAAGAAGAAGATAGGCATTCTTACGGATTTGGGTTGTTATAATGACTATACGATAGCCTGTATGCAGGATTTGGATGTTCTCTATCTGGAAGCAAATCATGATATCAATATGCTTCAGGTAGGGCCTTATCCTTATTATTTAAAACAGCGTATATTAAGTGACAGAGGACATTTGTCCAATGAATCCTGCGGGAAACTGTTGGGGAAATTGTTGAATGATCATATACAGGCGGTTGTACTGGGGCACTTAAGCAAAGAAAACAATCTTCCGGAGCTTGCCTATGAGACGGTCAAGGTAGAGATCATGATGTCGGATGCGGGATATCGGGATGATGATTTTCCTATTTATGTAGCGAAAAGAAGCGAAGTATCCCAGATGATTGAAATATAACCAGGAAAGGCATGGAAATTTAGATGAAAAAAACAATTATTACAGTGGTAGGAAAAGATACGGTGGGGATTATTGCAAGGGTTTGTACTTATCTTGCCGATAATCAGATCAATATTCTGGATATTTCTCAGACGATCGTGCAGGATTATTTTAATATGATGATGATCGTAGATACCAATCAGACAAAGAAGGACTTTGGAGTTATTGTAGAAGAACTGGCGAAACTGGGAGAAAGTATCGGTGTCATTATTAAGTGTCAGAAGGAAGAGATTTTTAATCAGATGCACAGAATATGAGGTAAATATGACAGATATGTGATCAGGGGAAAGGAAAGAGAATACATTGATTAATATATATGAAGTTGCGGAAACAAATGAGATGATTGAAAAAGAAAATCTCGACGTGAGGACGATTACCATGGGAATCGGTTTGCTCGACTGCATTGATTCGGATCTGCAGAGAGTAAATGATAAAATATATCATAAAATATATGAAGCAGCAAAAGATTTGGTAAAGGTCGGAGAAGAAATCTCTGGAGAATACGGCATACCGATCGTAAACAAGCGGATTTCGGTAACGCCTATCGCACTTGTAGGCGGAGCTGCTTGTCACTGTCCGGAGGATTTTGTGACAATAGCACGGACCTTGGATCGAGTTGCCCATGAAGTCGGGGTAAACTTTATTGGAGGATATTCCGCGCTGGTATCAAAAGGGATGACAAAAGCGGATGAATTTTTGATTCGTTCCATTCCGCAGGCACTGTCCGTAACAGAGCGCGTCTGCAGTTCTGTAAATGTGGGCTCTACCAAATCAGGGATCAACATGGATGCGGTAAAGTTGATGGGAGAGATGATCAAACGCACTGCAGAAGCTACAAAAGATGCGGATTCTCTGGGCTGTGCCAAACTGGTTGTTTTTTGTAATGCACCGGATGATAATCCCTTTATGGCAGGCGCTTTTCACGGTGTGACGGAAACGGATAAAGTCATCAATGTAGGAGTCAGTGGCCCCGGTGTTGTGAAGACAGCGCTCAGTAAGGTCAGGGGAGAAAGCTTTGAAGTACTCTGTGAGACAATTAAAAAGACAGCTTTTAAGGTGACCCGTGTCGGTCAGTTAGTAGCAAAAGAAGCATCCAAAAGGTTACAGGTACCCTTTGGTATTGTAGATCTGTCTTTGGCACCGACACCGGCGATCGGGGACAGTGTTGCGGATATTCTGTGTGAGATCGGCTTGGAGCATGCGGGAGCACCTGGTACGACGGCAGCGCTTGCTTTGTTGAACGATCAGGTAAAGAAAGGCGGTGTCATGGCATCTTCTTATGTGGGAGGTTTGAGCGGCGCTTTTATTCCGGTCAGCGAGGATCAGGGAATGATAGATGCCGTGACGGCAGGCGCACTTACCTTAGAAAAACTGGAAGCAATGACCTGTGTCTGCTCTGTAGGACTGGATATGATCGCAATTCCGGGAGATACGAAAGAAACGACTATTTCCGGTATTATAGCGGATGAGATGGCTATCGGTATGATCAATCAAAAGACCACTGCGGTCCGCCTGATTCCCGTGATCGGAAAAGGTGTGGGAGAGACCGTGGAGTTCGGTGGATTACTTGGTTATGCGCCGATCATGCCTGTCAATCCATTTTCCTGTGATGCCTTTATAGGCCGCGGAGGCAGGATCCCTGCACCGATTCATAGTTTCAAAAATTAAAAGAGGCAATAACAAGATGTCTGAAAACAGAATAAAAACAGAGAATAAAACACATAAGATGACAGAGGGGAATCCGCTTAGCACGATTCTCCTTTTTGCATTGCCAATGATTTTTTCCAATCTCTGCCAACAGTTGTATAACGTAATCGATACGGTGATCGTCGGCCAAAGGTTAGGAACGGATGCGCTTGCAGCGGTGGGGAGCGCAAGCAGCATTACAGCGGTCTTCGTGCAATTGGCAACAGGTTTTGCACTTGGAGGCTCCATTGTGATAGCGCAGTATTTCGGAGCGGGAAAAACAGAAAAAATGTGGCAGTGTACCACAACATCTGTTATTTTTTCGGCAGGAGTCGGACTTGTATCCACCATTTCCATCTGGATTCTGGCCAAACCGCTTTTGCTGTTTGTGAATACGCCGGAAGAAATCGTTGGGATGGGAGTCAGTTACCTGCGTTATTATTTTCTGGGATGTATTCCTATTTTTGTTTATAATGCATTGAATAGTGTTTATGTAGCATTGGGAGATTCCAAAACACCGCTTAGATTTCTGATCATATCATCCATTTTTAACGTGTTATTAGATTTACTTTTTATCATCGGTTTACAGGGAGGAGTTGGCGGCGCGGCGCTGGCAACGGCCATTTCTCAACTGGCTGCGGCATTTCTGGCAATGCATGACATTCCAAAGCTGCTTGCAGGATTTGAACATGATAAAGCTTTTCCCCTTTTTGATAAGACTTTGTTATATACAATGCTTCGATTTGCATTGCCATCCGCACTTCAGCAATCCATTGTTTCGGTAGGTTCTGTGGTTGTACAGGCCACGATCAACAGTTTTGGCGCATCGGTGATCGCAGGCAGCGCTGCAGCAACCAAAGTAGTCAATCTTGCTACGGCAATCCCGATCAATTACAGCAATGCTTATTCAAATTATGTGGGACAGAATATCGGTGCGGGAAAAGAAGAACGGATCTGGCCGGGACTTAGAGCTTCTATACTCAGTTGTGGAATACTTTCACTTGTGATGACAATTGTTTTTGAACTGTTTCCGAATCGGATCATTGGTTTTTTTATAGAGGGAACAGAGACGGATATAGAACAGGTGATCGCAGTAGGAGCTTCATACATCAGAGTTGTCGGCGCTTTTTTGGTAGTTTTTTCTGTATATATGCTGGTGAAAGCTACTTTTAAAGGAAGCGGTGATATGAGTTGGTTCATTCTTACGACTTTACTCAGCTTTTTTATTCGGCTGTTTTTAACGGTCGGCTTTGCACATATCGTTGGGGTAGGCGTCATCTGGTGGGCATTCTGCATCGGTTGGAGCATAGCCCTGCTTGTTGCCCTTGCAAGATATCTGCAAGGTGGATGGCGAAAAAAACGCATTATTCCTTAAGCTTTATTAAGATGTTTTTTGATTGCCTCAAAGCTTTCTTTGCTGATGACATGTTCCATTTTGCAGGCATCTTCTACGGCAGTTTTTTCATCCACGCCAAGCTCCATTAACCAATGAGAAAGCAGAAGATGGCGCTCATACATGGTTTCGGCAATTTTTCTACCGGAATCAGTCAGGGTAATGAAACCATTGTCATCCACCTTGACATAACCGTTTTCGCGTAGATTTTTCATCGCTACACTGACACTTGGCTTTTTGAATTCCAGTTCATGTGCAATGTCAATAGAACGGACATTGCCGTTTTTTTGCCCCAGCATCAATATAGTTTCCAAATAATTTTCAGCGGATTCCTGTATTTTCATAATAATGCCTCCACGCATTCTTTCAATCCAGTTTAACATATATAGAAAATCTTTGCAAATATTGAGCCGATACGAATCGGATATTGTCTCTTTGACCGCCAATATGGTATAGTGTGTTTAAAAGATAGGTTTCTGAAAAATAACAAGAAGGAAGAAATTATATGACATTGGATCAAATTGCAATAGGACAGGAAGCTGTCATAATACAGGTGGGCGGAGAAAGCGAATTGCGCTGCCGTTTGTTAGACATGGGATTGATTCCCAAGACCAGGGTAAAGATCAGGAAAGTTGCGCCAATGGGTGACCCAATCGAAATACAGCTGCGAGGTTATGAGTTGACCATCCGTAAAGAAGATGCGCAAAAAATTGAAGTCAAGATGTAAGAAAGGTATAGTTGCTGACATGGTATATGCATTAGTAGGAAATCAGAATAGTGGTAAGACAACCTTATTTAATCAACTCACCGGTTCCAATCAGCATGTGGGCAATTTTCCCGGTGTTACGGTAGAGAGAAAGATTGGGGAGATCAGGGGAGAGGCCGGAGCGGCAGTTGTGGATTTGCCGGGGATTTATTCTCTCAGACCCTATAGCAATGAAGAAATTGTCACAAGAGATTTTATCCTGAATGAGAAGCCGGATGGTATTATTAATATTGTGGATGCTACAAATATCGAAAGAAATCTTTATTTGACACTGCAGTTGTTGGAAATGCACATTCCGATGGTATTGGCGCTCAATATGATGGATGAAGTACGGGGAAATGGCGGTACAATAGATCTGAAGCAGCTGGAAACGCAGATCGGTATCCCTGTCGTTGCAATCAGCGCGATCAAAAATGAGGGAGTAGAGGATTTGATCAATGCAATCGGAGAAGTGTCCGGCAGAAGGATTTATCCGAAAGTAACGGATTTTTGTGAAAAAGGACCTGTGCATCGATGCATCCATGCCCTCAGTCATCAGGTAGAAGATCATGCGGAAGAGAACGGTATGTCTCCTCGTTTTGCGGCAAGCAAGATCGTAGAAGGTGACACGGATGTCATAAAAGGTCTGAAACTGTCCCAGAATGAACTGGAGCTTATGGAGCACAGTATTGCAGAGATGGAGCAGGACAGCGAAATGGACAGGAACGCTGCCCTTGCCGATATGCGTTATACATTTATTGAAAAGGTCTGTGAAAATGCGGTAATAAAATGTGAGGAAAGCAAAGAACATAAAAGAAGCGTCAAAATAGATATGATACTCACCGGAAAATATTTTGCGATTCCTTCCTTTTTACTGATCATGCTATTGATCTTCTGGCTTACCTTTGGCGTCATCGGTGCGGTATTAAGCGATCTGCTGAGTATGGGGATAGACTCTGTCGCTGCATGGACGGACAAGGCTCTTACGGCTTACGGTATCAATCCGGTAGTAAAAAGTCTTGTGATAGACGGAATTTTTGCCGGTGTAGGAAGCGTGTTGAGCTTTCTGCCGATTATCGTAGTGCTGTTTTTCTTTCTGTCAATTCTGGAAGATTCGGGATATATGGCAAGAATTGCCTTTGTCATGGATAAACCGCTCAGAAAGATAGGACTATCCGGTAAAAGTTTCGTATCCATGCTGATCGGATTTGGCTGCAGCGTGCCTGCGGTCATGTCCAGCAGAACCCTTTCTTCGGACAGAGATAAAAAACTGACGATTTTGTTGATTCCTTTTATCAGCTGTTCTGCTAAAATCCCGATTTATGCCCTGTTTACGGCGGCATTTTTTCCAAAACATCCGGTACTTGTAATGATGGGGCTATACTTACTTGGTATTTTGGTAGGACTTCTTGTGGCAATTGTTTTAAATCATACGGTTTTTCGGGGAAATTCTATGCCGTTTATGATGGAACTTCCCAATTATCGTTTTCCTTCGGTCAAAAGTGTATTGCTTCTGATGTGGGATAAGGCAAAAGATTTCCTACAAAGAGCATTTACCGTGATTTTCCTTGCCACGTTGATCATTTGGTTTCTGCAGACTTTCGACAGCCGCCTGAATGTAGTGGCAGACAGTAAAGATAGTCTGTTAGCTATGGTAGGTAGATATATTGCACCGATTTTTATTCCGCTCGGTTTTAACGACTGGCGTGTTGCCACTTCCCTGATCAGCGGTTTTACCGCAAAAGAAGCAGTAGTCAGTACCTTGAGTGTGCTTACCGGTACAACGATGAGCAATTTAAGCGAAACATTGGGAACGATTTTTACGCCTGCTACAGCCGTCAGCTTTCTGGTATTTACACTTCTTTATACACCTTGCGTGGCGGCAGTCTCAACCATCAGACATGAAATGAGTTCTACATGGCGTGCTCTGGTGGTAGTTCTGATGCAGTGTTGTGTGGCGTGGCTTACTGCTTGTGTTATATATCAATTTCTATGCTTGCTTTTTTAGAAGGTATGTATTATTATTTTTATTAAGAAAACGTTTTCCATTCATGCTTTGATTAATTGAAAATGTTATGCGATCGGGAGGTAAGGTATGGACTTTAATGCAGTATATCACAGGGCAAATGACAATTATTGTTATCCGTTGGATGAAAATAAGCTGGTCATTAATATCAAAACCGGTTATGATGTAAAATATGTCAATTTGATCCATGGCGATCCTTTTAGTGCAGGAATTCTGGGCGGTGGAGAAACTTGGGATGGAGAGTGGATCAATATCCCCTATAAGAAAAGACTGAAGAATCAATTGTGGTGGACCACTACAATTGAGCCTCCATATAAAAGATTGAAGTATTATTTCGAATTACAGACAGAAAATGAAAAATGGTTTTTCTTTGAGGACGGCTTTGTATCGGAAGCACAGATGCAGTTAGAGGGTCGAAGCAAACAGTGCTTTGTATTTCCATGGATGAATCCGGCGGATATTCCGGTAACGCCGTCCTGGGTCAATAATACGATCTGGTATCAGATTTTTCCGGAACGTTTTTGCAACGGAGATGCGTCCATCAATCCGGAAGGGGCGCTACCTTGGAGAAAAAGCGGTTCTGTTACCAATACGGAATTTTTTGGAGGAGATCTGGCGGGTATTATTCAGAGACTGGATTATGTCAAAGAACTTGGAGTGTCCGGTCTTTATCTGACACCGATCAATGAGGCCCCTTCTTCTCATAAATATGATACAACGGATTATCAGAAAATAGATCCCCATTTCGGCTCGGAAGAAACGATGAAAACTTTGGTAAAAGAAGCACATAACAGGGGGATTCGGGTTATGCTGGATGGAGTGTTCAACCATGCCGGCAGGGATTTTGCACCCTGGCAGGATGTCAGAAAAAAAGGTCCCGAATCAGAATACTGGGATTGGTTTATGGTGAATGAGTGGCCGTTTCGGGAAGAGGGCGGCTGCGCCAGAGAAAAACAGTATTATACCTTTGCCTTTTATGATAGTATGCCAAAGTTAAATACCAATAACCCGAAGCTGCGGGAATATTTATATGAGGTTTGTGAAAACTGGGTAAAGGAATATGATGTGGACGGTATCCGGCTGGATGTAGCAAATGAGATTTCCCATGTATTTTGCAAAGAACTGCGTATACGCCTAAAAGCCTTAAAGCCCGATATTTATATTTTGGGAGAAATCTGGCATGATGCAATGCCATGGCTTAGAGGAGATGAATTTGATGCGGTTATGAACTATCCGCTGGGCGCTAGTATCAAAGATTTCTGGATTGATAAGAGTCAAACAAATGAGGATTTTGAATATACTATTAACAGATGTTATACTGGATATATGCAGCAGACAAATGATGTGCTTTTTAATCTGTTGGATTCCCATGATACCAAAAGACTGCGCTCGGATGTAAAGAATCTGGATGAGTATTTTCAACAGCTTGCAGTGTTATTTACCATGCCCGGCAGCCCTTGTATTTTCTATGGAACGGAAATTGCAATGGAAGGAAGCTACGATCCGGATTGCAGACGATGTATGCCCTGGGAAGATATTGATGCAGGCGTATATAAAGAGCGCATGGATATTGTAAGAAGTCTGCTTAAACTGCGAAATAGCGAACCTCTTCTAAGAAATCGTGATTTTCATTTTCCGAATAAGATCAATAAACCCAGAGTGATTGAGTTTTGTAAAATGGGATGGGGAAATGAGTATGTGGAAGTCATTATAAATTGCGAGGAGGAAGATATTGAAATTGCAAGAGAGGGAGAACTTTTGTTTTCCAGACATTATATTGACGCTACACTGCTTCGAAACGGTATTTTAATTCGAAAGATAGGATAGATTTATTAAGAGAAGGAGACAATGATTTATGGATATATTCTTCGGACTTATGATTCCTTTTCTGGGGACTGTTTTGGGTGCTTCCTGTGTTCTTTTTATGAGAAATGAGCTAAATAAGCTTGTAGAAAAGGTCCTTCTTGGATTTGCTTCCGGTGTAATGGTGGCAGCATCGGTTTGGTCCTTGCTCATCCCGGCGTTAGAATTGTCACAGGACTATGGGAAATGGGCATTTGTTCCTGCAGCATCAGGTTTTGCGGCGGGAATCGCCTTTTTGTATGGATTAGATAAACTGATTCCGCATCTGCATCTGGGAGGAGAAAAACCGGAAGGTTTAAGGAGCGGATTGACGAAAACCGCCATGTTGGCGTTGGCAGTTACCCTGCATAACATACCGGAGGGTATGGCGGTAGGTGTTGTTTTTGCGGGAGTGATCACAGGGAATCAGGAGATAACGTTGGCGGGGGCTTATGCACTTGCCGTAGGCATTGCTATCCAGAATTTTCCTGAAGGCGCTATTATATCCATGCCGATGAAAAGCAACGGTACCGGGAAAAAGAAAGCCTTTACTTATGGCGTATTATCTGGTATTGTTGAACCGATTGGAGCTTTTTTAACCATTATGATCACAGGAGTCATTGAGAAGGCCTTGCCGTTTCTGCTTGCTTTCGCAGCAGGTGCCATGCTGTTTGTCGTGGTGGAAGAATTGATTCCGGAAGCTTCCGGGGACGGTGATTCGGATGGCGCAACATTAGGATTTGCCGCAGGTTTTTTGATCATGATGATTCTGGATGTGGCGCTGGGTTAAAAAGGGTTAATTGAGAAAGCACGTAATAACGATACAGGCAAGAGGAGAACTATACGATGAAAGTCTATACATTGGATTTAAACTCCATAGAGAAAGTAAAGGGTTTTGTCTCGATCATCCGGGACATCGATGGGGATTTTGACCTGGTTTCGGGCAGATATGTGGTGGATGCCAAGTCCATCATGGGTATTTTTTCAATGGATCTATCCAATAATGTAGAATTCAGAATTTTGGAAACAAATGAAAATGTTTCTGTAATTGAAAAGGCAATAGCACCCTATTTATGTGATAATCTGGACAGGTAATGATGTGAAGAAACTATTACATTTTGTACTGAATAGAGCTTTTTTTACAGCGCTGATTGTTTTGCTGCAGGTCGGTTTTTTTTTGTTGGAAATATCCAGATGGGCAAATCATTATGTGCAGATTGCCGCAGCACTCAGGATCCTGAGTATCTTTATTGTTATTTACCTGATTTGGAAACCAAATAATCCTGCCGTAAAACTGGCGTGGATCGTACCTATTCTGGTTTTTCCGTTATTTGGAGGAATCATGTACCTGGCTTTCGGACATGTTATCATTTCTCGAAAACTTCGTGACAGCATACAGCTTTCGGACGAGCTTTTGAGAAAGAATATGTCTGCCCATGAGGATATCATGGAAAAGCTGGATATGGAAAATCCGTCCATAGCCAATCAGAGCAGATATCTGTATCTTTATTCCGGCATGCCGGTGTGGGAAAATACGAACGCAACATATTATCCGGATGGGTTACCCTATTGGAAACAGTTGTTAGAGGATCTTGAGAGTGCCCAAAATTTTATCTTTTTGGAATATTTCATTCTTGGGGAAGGCACGATGTGGAATGAAATTCTAAAGATTCTTGAAAAAAAAGTCCATCAGGGTGTAGAAGTCAGACTGATCTATGATGACGTAGGGAGCGTTTTTAAGCTACCCAGACACTATGATTCCTTTATGGAAGAAAAAGGAATCAAATGCGTTGCGTTTAATAAATTGATTCCGTTCATGACGATCGTCCTCAATAACAGAGACCATAGAAAAATCATGGTGATTGACGGTAAAATAGGATATACGGGCGGGATCAATCTTGCGGATGAGTATATCAATTATGAAACTGTATATGGATATTGGAAGGATGCAGGCATACGTGTGGAAGGAGAAGCCGTATGGAGTTTTACGGCAATGTTTTTGCAGATCTGGAATCTTTTCCGGCATACGGATGAAGATTATAAGCTTTATCGCTATCCTTTTACAGAGCGGATAGAGGGGCGGGGATATATACAACCCTATGGAGACACGCCTTTTGATAATGAAACAGTGGGAGAAAACGCCTACTTGAATATGATTGGATATGCCAAAAGGTATTTCTATGCATTCACGCCTTATCTGGTTATTGACAATGAGATGTGCACTGCTCTGAAACTTGCCGCTAAAAGAGGCGTGGATGTGCGGATCGTGACGCCGGGCATTCCGGACAAAAAGTCAATTTACTGGCTTACACAGTCTTACTATCAGAACCTGATAGAGTCAGGAGTAAAAATATATCAGTATACGCCCGGTTTCATTCATTCTAAATGTGTGCTGTGTGATGATGAGGCTGCGATCGTAGGAACGATCAATTTTGATTACCGGAGTTTTTATCATCATTTTGAATGTGGTGTATTTTTATATCATGCAGATGCTATAAATGCAATCAAAAAAGATATGGAGGATACATTTTTATTATCTGAGAGGATTACCATGGAATGGTGCAGAGAGAAGTTTTTTAAGATGAATGTCATCGGACCGATCCTGAAACTGTTTTCACCACTGCTATAGAAAGGGAGAAGGATTTTCATGTTACGTTTTATACATGTGATTATTTGTAATCTGCCAAGAATCTATATGATTCCCAGGATGTCATATATGGCGAAACATCCCGAAAAATACACAGAAGAGGAATGTTATGCATATGCCAGACTGGCAGTCAGAAGAATGGTAAGGGCAGGGCATATTAAGACAGAAGGATATGGAATGGAAAATCTGCCGAAAGAAGGCGGGTATGTTATGTTTCCGAATCATCAGGGAAAATATGATGCGCTGGGAATTATTCACACTCATAAAAAGCCTTGTACCGTTGTCATTGATGATGCCAAATCCCATGTGATCCTGACGACACAGTTTATTGAGTTATTACATGGAAAAAGGCTTATAAAAGATGATGCAAGGGCATCGGTAAAACTGATAAAAGATGTAGCGGAAGAGGTTGAGGCAGGTAGAAAATATATTATTTTTCCGGAGGGCGGATATTGCCATAATCACAATGTAGTCTGTGAATTCAAACCGGGATGCTTTAAGAGCGCTATGCGGGTCAAAGCGCCGATCGTACCGATTGTATTAATTGATTCTTATAAGGTTTTTGAAATCTGGTCCCTTAAGAAAGTGAAAACGCAGGTGCACTATCTTCCTGCCATCTATTATGATGAGTATAAAGGAATGACAACGTCGGAAGTGGCAGAAGTTGTTCATGACAGGATCAAAAAGTATATTGATGATATTCTGAATAAAAAAGGGTGAAAAAAAACCGGTAGTCAAACAATGACTATCGGTTTTGCATATTCATTTTGCGGGTTTTGGTGAAATTTCTGATGGATCAGCAAGTCATAAATATGGCTTGCCTCAATATCCTGATGCAGCATTCTTTTACCGTTCTCTGAAGAAATGCAGTTTATGGCATCCGCTAATTTAGAAAGTAATGGTATGGAAGCATTGGATTTGATCGCTGATAAAAGAGGCCCCGCATCTTTTTTGAATCCCAGCATTCTGGCGTAATATACATAATCTTCTGAGCAGAAAATATCTAAATCCTCTTGATAAATATTTAGTAGAATATGCAGCAGATTCCGTGAAACCTTCGTGTAGGTTGTATTTTTGGATTTTAATGTTTCGCACAAAGTCGTGTATTCCGTGAAATAAGGGAAGAGATTCTTTAATCTGTCGGAAAAATCGCTGTCAATATCAAAATATTTTGTAAACCCTTTTTCCTGTTCCGTAAACAATTTATATTGTAATAAAGCATAAATATCTTCCGGCAGAATTGGGAAAGTCTTTCCGTAATTTTCCAGCAAGGCTGTGTAGACAGCAGCAGGAACCTGGTCTTTGATAAGGCTTATATCCTGTTTCATTGTAATAGATTCTCTGATTGCAAGCGCCGAACTGTAAGGGGCATTCAGGCCGGTATCATGATAGTCAGAGCCTGTACGGGATATGGTGTAAGATTCTATCCTGCTGTTTCTTTTTTTTAGCGCTTTTAAATATTCTAATCCAAGTATGTTATTTGGAGAGCTGAGAAGTTCCGGATCTTTTATCAGGTGCGGTTCTGTGGCAATCAAAGCGTCATTTCGTGCTTTGGGATACGAATATCCTGCCTTCATTTGTTGTTTCAGGATCTTTTTAAATTCATTGTTTTCCGATATAAATACTTGGGATATTGCTGTCAGGGCATGGATGTCGCCGCATTCACTGCCGAAGCAAAGACAGTCGGTTACGCCAAGCTTATCTAATATGGCAATGGCGCCCGAGGCAAAATATTCGGCGCTTCCCGAGGCAAAGTGAACGGGAAGTTCTATGACCAGATCGGCACCGTTTGCGAGGGCGGCCTGTGTGCGCAGATATTTATTTATTATAGCAGGCGTGCCTCTTTGAACAAAATTTCCGCTCATGACAACGATGCAATAATCTGCGGCAGTTATTTCTTTTGCTTTTGCAATTTGATATGCATGTCCGTTGTGAAATGGGTTGTATTCCGCAATAATGCCGACTGTTCTCATAAAATAGGCTTCCTTTTCGCTTTTTTAAATATTGTTTTCTAGTGTATCACAAAAAACAAATAAAAAATAGTAGTTGACTCATATCCAGATTGTGGTATAATTGTCATTGTGTAAAGTCACAATGTTTAGTTGTGCATAAATAACCCAATCAGTCGAGTTACTTGTTAGGGACTGAAGGGAGGTCGGGTGCGGAATGTCGAACGTAATCGTAAAAGAAAACGAGACTTTAGATAGTGCGTTACGTCGTTTTAAGAGAAGCTGTGCGAAAGCCGGTATTCAGCAAGAGATTCGTAAGAGAGAACATTACGAAAAGCCAAGCGTAAGACGTAAGAAAAAATCTGAAGCAGCAAGAAAACGTAAATACAATTAATTCTTTAAGAAGAACAAATCCCTGATGAATATCGGGGATTTTGTTATGTGGAAATTTTTCCGTCGGATAATCATATCCTGTTTGATTTTGTAATATTTATGATATAGAGAAACTGACGGGAGAGATGTATATTGAAGAAAGGAAAGAATCGTCTTCTGCCCCTGTTGTTGATGTTTTGCCTATGCGTTTCTATGGGAATGCAAATGCCGATTATAGTGTATGCGGCGCCGGAGGTTTCCGCCCCTTCCTACATTGTAATGGAGGCATCTACCGGGCAGGTTATCTGTGAACAGGATGCAAATGCGAAAAGAAGCCCGGCAAGTATTACAAAGATCATGACGCTGCTTATCGTATTTGAACACCTAAAAAGTGGAAGAATCCATTTGGAGGATCTGGTAACTACCAGTGCCTATGCGAAATCTATGGGCGGCTCGCAGGTCTTTCTGGAGGAAGGGGAAACCCAGACTCTGGAGACCATGATAAAATGTATTGCCGTAGCATCGGGAAACGATGCCAGTGTAGCCGTGGCGGAATACATAGCGGGCAGCGAGGGAGAATTTGTAAAACTGATGAATGAGAAGGCGGAAAGCCTGGGACTTCAAGATACTCACTTTGAGGACTGCTGCGGACTTACGGAATCAGATGATCATTATACTTCTGCAAAAGATGTGGCAATCATGTCCAGGGAGTTGATTACGAAATATCCGGAAGTATTCAAATATACGAAGATTTGGATGGAGGACATCGAACATCATACAGCGCAGGGAACTTCCATCTTTACCTTATCCAGTACCAATAAGCTGTTAAAACAATATGAGTGGGCGACAGGCCTGAAAACAGGTTCTACCTCCAAAGCCCTGTATTGCTTGTCGGCAACAGCTGATAGAGACGGTATGGAACTGATTGCGGTGGTTATGGCGGCCCCGGATGGCAAATCCAGATTTTCGGATGCCATTTCGCTGTTAAATTATGGTTACAGTGTCAGCCAGATGTATACGGATGAAAATAAAGATGCGCTGCCGTTCCAGAAAGTACACGGCGGGGTGGAAGAACAGGTAAATCTTACCTATGCAGGAGAATTTCATTACTTGGATACGGCCGGAAATAATTTGAATGACATTGAGAAAGAAATCAGTTTGCCGGCAGTGATCGAGGCACCTGTTGCGGAAGGTGATGCAATCGGAGAAGCGGTTTATAAGTTGAACGGCAGCCGGATTGGCAGTGTGTCCATATTAGCCGCCAAATCCGTAGAAAAAGCAGGTTATGTGGATTATCTTCATAAAGTATGGATGAAATATCTGGTTTCCTGACAGTTTTTTTACAGGGATTGCGATTTGCCTGTTATTTATGATATACTTTATAACGCGTGTTAAGTTTAAATAGAATGTGGAGAGTAGAAATGCTTCCGGTAATACTGGTTTTGATTGCAATTTTGGTATGCTTTTTTCTCATAGTCATGTGCTATGACTGTAATCGCTTTGTGACGATTGCATATGAACTGGAGTCGAAGAAAATAACCAGAGAGTGTACTTTTGTACTTTTATCGGATTTACACAATAAATCTTATGGGAGACAAAATGAGAAACTGCTCCAAAAAATCCAGGAACTAAATCCGGATGCAGTTCTGGTAGCCGGCGATATGCTGACTGCACAAAGGGGAAACAAACATCGCGTAACAGTTGAATTCATGGAACAACTGGCGAAGATGTACCCTGTTTATTACGGTATGGGGAATCATGAACACCGTATTAAAAAGTGTCCGGAGAAATTCGGAAATTTATACGAGACTTATATGGAAAGCCTGCATCGGTCTGGGATAGAACCGTTAATCAATGAAAGCCTTGATATGCCATCTGCGAATATTACGATCAGTGGTTTGTTGATGGACGAACGGTATTTCCGAAAATTTCGAAAATATCCGATGCGGGAATCCTATCTTTCAGATATGTTAGGAAAGCCTCGGAAGGAGGTTTTTCAAATTTTGATTGCCCACAATCCGGAATACTTTGAAGAGTATATAAGATGGGGAGCTGACATGGTTGTTTCCGGTCATGTTCACGGCGGGCTGATGAGACTGCCCATTCTGGGCGGTGTCATATCTCCGAATTGGACCCTTTTTCCCAAATATGACGGGGGTGAATTTAAAAAAGAGGATTCCGTAATGATCTTAAGCAGAGGTCTTGGAATGCATACGCTGCCAATCAGGATATTTAATCCCGGAGAACTGGTAGTGATTCATTTGAAATCGAAAACATTGCGGGACAAACAGTAGAAAAGGTGGACAGGTTATGGCAATTCCGATCAAACTGGAGGTCTTTGAAGGACCTTTGGATTTATTATTACATTTGATTGATAAGAATAAAGTAGATATTTATGATATTCCAATCGTGGAAATTACGGAACAGTATTTAGACTATATCAAGCAGATGGAAACCGAAGATATGAATATCATGAGTGAGTTTTTGGTAATGGCTGCGACTTTGATTGATATTAAATGCAGAATGCTTTTGCCCAAAGAGGTAAACGAAGAGGGCGAAGAAGAGGATCCGAGAGCAGAATTGGTAGAGAAACTGCTGGAATACAAGATGTGTAAATATATGTCTTATGAACTGAAAGACAGGATGATCACAGCGGAAAGAAACCTGTATAAGAGACCGACCCTTCCGAAAGAAGTCAGTGATTACAGGCAACCGGTGGATTATGAAGAGTTGATTGGAGATATGACCCTTGCCAAGCTGCATGAGATCTTTAAGTCCGTTATCAAAAGACAGGAAGATAAGATCGATCCTGTCAGAAGTACTTTTGGCAAGATTGAAAAAGATGAGATTGACATGGATTTAAAAACCGTCTACATAGAAGATTATATTCGAACGCATAAAACCTTCAGTTTTCGTAAACTGCTGGAAAAACAGCATAGTAAAATGGAGGTCATTGTTACTTTTCTGGTGATACTGGAATTAATGAAAATTGGCAGGATCGGCATTGAACAGGAAGATATTTTTGCGGATATCATGATTACGTCGAAAGGGGCATAGCTGTAAAAATGGAAAGACAAAAGGCAAAAGCCGTACTGGAAGCGATTCTTTTTACTATGGGAGAATCTGTAGAGATTGACAGGCTGGCGGAAGTCATAGAAGAAGACAGACAGACAACGAAAGAGATATTGGATGAAATGGCGCAGGTATATCAGGAAGACGGACGAGGGATTCAATTGACCACTCTGGACAATTCCGTACAGCTCTGTACAAAAGGCGAGTTATATGAGTATCTGATTAAGATTGCCAAGACACCCAAAAAATTTGTGTTGACGGATACACTGCTGGAAACTTTATCCATTATTGCTTATAAGCAGCCGATTACAAGATTGGAGATTGAAAAGGTAAGAGGGGTCAGCTGTGACCACGCAGTCAACCGTCTGTTGGAGTTTGAACTTGTTACGGAAGTCGGAAGACTGGATGCACCGGGACGACCGCTTTTGTTTGGAACAACAGAACAGTTCCTCAGGAGCTTTGGTGTGAAGTCTCTGGATGACTTGCCGGAGCTCAATCCGGTTCAGATTGAAGAATTTAAATTGCAGGCGGAATCGGAAGTTCAAATGCAGTTAGACATCTAAGCAGATAGGTCATCGTACCCGATGAAAACGCATATACATTAACAATGAATTCTTTTCAGGTTAATCTATGTGCGTTTTTTCCTTTGCCAAAAACATAAACAATAGAAAGAGGTATCTGTCTTTATTCGCAATTTTATACATCATGTTTTTTCTGATATCGGGAATCCTACAGGTAAATGCCAAAGAAAACGATACGTCATTGCAGCTTTATGCACAGGCAGCTGTTTTGATGGATGCCGATTCCGGGCGTGTATTATATGGGAAAAATGAAAAAGAAGTGATGCCAATGGCAAGTACAACGAAGATCATGACCTGTATCTTAGCGTTGGAATATGGGGATCCGGATGATGTTGTAGAGGTGTCTGCCTATGCGGCAAGCATGCCAAAAGTGAAATTATATATGAAACAGGGAGAAAAATTCCGGCTTGAGGATCTACTCTATTCCATGATGTTGGAATCCCACAATGATTCTGCGGTGGCGATTGCGGAGGCGATCGGGGGGAGTGTGGAGCAGTTTGCAGTCATGATGAATCAAAAGGCAAGAGATATCGGATGTTATGATACCTATTTTATTACTCCAAACGGATTGGATGCGGTAGTGAATGACACCGGTCAGACTCATTCAACAACGGCTGCCGATCTGGCAAAGATCATGGCGTATTGCATTATGGATTCTACGAAAAAGGAACAATTTTTAACCATTACGCGGACCATGGAATACAGTTTTTGCGACGAAAGCGGGCAGAGAAGTTTTCACTGCAGTAATCATAACAGCTTCTTAAATATGATGGAAGAGGCAGTTTCCGGGAAAACAGGTTTTACAAACAAAGCAGGTTATTGTTATGTCGGAGCGATAGAAAGCGAAGGACGGACTTTTACGGTAGCATTGCTTGCCTGTGGCTGGCCTAATCATAAGACTTATAAATGGAGTGATATGAAAACGCTTGCCCGATACGGTATGGAGCGTTATCAATATCAGGATATTTATGTAGATAAACAATTTTCCGCGCTTCCGGTCACAGGCGGAATAGCCCATGAAGATGCTACACCCTATGAAAAGGCTTTCGTTACCATTTCTTTAGAAGAGATCGGGGAAAAAAGCCTGCCTTATCTCCTTTGCGAGGATGATGTGATAGAAGTCAGGGAAAATCTTGTGAAACAGATGGAAGCGCCGGTGGCCGTGGGAGAGAAGGCGGGAGAGGTCTCCTATTATCTGAATGGCGAGCTGATAAAAGAATATCGTGTTGTGACAACCGGGGAGGTAGCCAAGACTAACTACCCGTGGATTTTGCAATATATTTTTAAACTTTATCTACCCGGTTAATTTTCTGTATAATTTTTAAATTTTATCTAGTAGATTTTGGGAATCTATGTTACACTAAAATATGTGCTATGCCATTAGGCAGATCACGAAATAAATTGTTTTTATTATTTATAAGTAAGATAAAGATAAATGGAGGGCAAAAAATGAGTACTATTTCTCAAGCGGGTCAAAGAATTAACGCTTTACTCGATGAAAACAGTTTCGTTGAGATCGGTGCGCTTGTTACGGCAAGGGCAACGGATTTCAATCTGAAACAGACAGAAACTCCTTCAGATGGTGTAATTACCGGCTATGGAGTGATTGACGGCAATCTTGTGTATGTATATAGTCAGGATGCTTCTGTATTAAACGGAACAGTTGGCGAAATGCATGCAAAGAAAATTGCTAATCTCTATGATCTGGCAATGAAGACAGGCGCGCCTGTGATTGGACTGCTCGATTCAGCAGGACTTAGATTACAGGAAGCAACGGATGCATTGAATGGTTTTGGTGAAGTATATTTGAAACAAACGATGGCTTCCGGTGTGATTCCCCAGATTACGGCTGTTTTTGGGAACTGCGGCGGTGGACTTGCTGTGATTCCGGGTCTGACGGATTTTACTTTTATGGAGGCAGATAAAGCAAAACTGTTTGTAAATTCTCCGAATGCATTGGAAGGTAATGTGATCACAAAATGTGATACCAGTTCTGCAGCGTTCCAGAGCGAAGAAACAGGTATTGTTGATGTTGTTGCCGATGAAGCTTCTATCCTCGCACAGATCAGACAGCTTATATCCATGCTTCCCGCAAACAATGCGGAAATTGCGGTATCCGACTGTACGGATGATTTGAACAGAGGATGTCCTGATCTTGCAAACTGTGTCGGTGATACTTCCATTGCCTTATCTCAGATTGCAGATGACAATATTTTTGTTGAAGTAAAGCAGAACTATGCAAAAGATATGGTTGCAGGCTTTATCAAATTAAACGGAGCGACAATCGGAGCGGTTGCGAACCGTACCGAAGTATATGATGAAAAGGGAGAAGTGTCAGAGAAGTTTGACGCGGCATTATCCGTAAGAGGTGCAGAGAAGGCTGCCAACTTCATCAATTTCTGTGATGCTTTTGAAATTCCGGTTTTGTCTTTGACCAATGTAAAAGGCTTTGACGCCACCAAATGTTCCGAGAAGGGAATGGCTAAAGCTGTTGCAAAGCTTACATATGCTTTTGCAAATGCAACCGTTCCGAAAGTGAACGTGGTCATTGGTAAGGCATATGGCAGCGCTTATGTTGCAATGAATTCTAAGGCAGTAGGTGCTGATATTACAATGGCATGGCCGGATGCTGAGATTGGTACAATGGATGCAGCACTCGCAGCGAAGATCATTTGTGATGGACAAGGCGCGGATGCAATCGATGCTTGTGCCAAAGAGTATGCTGAGCTGCAGAACAATGTGACAAGCGCAGCGAAGAGAGGATATGTAGACCAGATCGTAGAGCCTGTAGACACCAGAAAATATGTTATCGGTGCTTTTGAAATGTTGGCTACAAAGAGTGAGGGCCGTCCGGAGAAAAAACACGGTACAGTCTAGAAAGGATGATACTTAATATGAAAAAATGGTTATTGATATTAGGTATAATTACCTGTATGGCGGGTCTGACAGCATGCGGTCAGCAAGGGCAGGATTCGGCGGACCTGATGAAGACAGAAGACGTCATCAACTATACCAATGCCTTGATAACTGATTTCAATCAGGTGATAGAGCAGAATCAAGAAGAAAGCTTTATTGCAATGATGGGACAGGGCGGTTGGACTGCCGCGATGATGGAAGATGCTTTCGACAGTTATAAGAGCGCTTCCGAAGATATGGGTGATTATGTAGAAATAATTGAAGTTGTCGAGAATTCCATGACCGGAATAACAATTGATAATAAGACTTATCCGGTGGAAGGTAAGTTTGAGGTCAGAATAAAAGGGACCAGGCATAATGCTAAAGTAGAGATCGTATATGAAGACGATGTCCCTGTTTCTATCTCAACGAATGTGGAGTATACATTAGCTGAGAATATGGAGAAGGCAGCACTCAATACCCTGCTTGGCATGGGAACAGTATTTGTTGTTTTGATCCTGATCAGTTTGATCATATCTGCCTTCGGTCTGATTTCAAAGGTTCAGAAATCTCAAAAGAAACCTGAAGAAGAAAAGAAGGTTGATAAGGTAGTTTCACAGATTGTTGAAAAAGAGGAACTCTCCGATGATTTGGAGCTTGTAGCCGTTATCTCTGCAGCTATTGCTGCTTATGAAGGTTCCGGTTCTACGGATGGTTTTGTTGTAAGATCTATTAGAAAATACAGAAAATAGGAGGATTAGAAAATGAAAAATTATACAATTACCGTAAATGGAAACGTATATGATGTAGTAGTAGAAGAAGGTGCAACAAGTGGTGCGCCCGTAGCAGCAGCTCCGGCAGCGCCGAAGGCTGCTCCCAAGGCAGCCCCGAAAGCAGCGGCAGCTCCGGCAGGCGGTGCACAGGGCAGCGTTAAGATTGAAGCAGGTGCAGCAGGTAAAGTATTTAAATTAGAAGCAAACGTAGGGCAGGCAGTAAAGAAAGGTGATGCTGTTGTGATCCTGGAAGCCATGAAGATGGAAATTCCTGTAGTTGCTCCGCAGGACGGTACTGTAGCAAGCATCAATGTGGCTGTTGGCGACCCTGTAGAGGCAGGCGCATTACTTGCTACCCTGAACTAGATGTATTTGTATCATTACTACAGGAGGTAAAAACATGGATTACATCACAAATACGCTATCCAATCTGATACATCAGACAGCGTTCTTCAATTTGACATGGGGAAACTATGTGATGATTGTGGTAGCTTTGGTATTCCTATTTCTGGCTATCAGATTTGAATTTGAACCGCTTCTTTTAGTTCCGATAGCCTTCGGTATGTTGCTTGTGAATATCTATCCGGATATTATGGCAGAGTACGGTGAAGGCGGTATGGGCGGCGGTTTACTGTATTATTTCTACAAACTGGATGAGTGGGCGATCTTACCTTCCCTGATTTTTATGGGAGTCGGTGCAATGACGGACTTTGGTCCTCTTATTGCAAATCCAAAGAGTTTCCTGCTCGGTGCGGCAGCACAGTTTGGTATTTTTGCGGCTTACTTTGGCGCAATCGCTATGGGCTTCAATGATAAAGCAGCTGCGGCGATTTCTATTATCGGTGGTGCGGATGGACCTACTTCTATTTTCCTTGCCGGAAAATTGCAGCAGACATCATTGCTTGGACCGATTGCGGTGGCGGCATATTCTTATATGTCTTTGGTACCGATTATCCAACCGCCCATTATGAAGCTTTTGACTACAGAAAAAGAAAGAAAAATTAAAATGGCACAGCTTCGTCCGGTTTCCAAACTGGAAAAAATTCTGTTTCCGATCATCGTTACAATTGTGGTGTCTTTGATCCTTCCTACAACGGCTCCATTGATTGGTATGCTGATGTTAGGTAATCTGTTCAGGGAGTCCGGTGTTGTAAGGCAGTTGACAGATACCGCATCCAATGCGCTGATGTATATTGTTGTTATTATTCTCGGTACATCCGTAGGAGCAACAACCAGTGCGGAAGCGTTCTTGAATGCCGATACTTTGAAAATTGTGGCGCTTGGTCTGATAGCATTCTGCTTCGGTACTGCGGCAGGTGTAATATTCGGTAAACTGATGTGCATACTGACGAAAGGAGCTGTCAATCCTCTGATTGGCTCCGCAGGTGTATCTGCCGTTCCGATGGCGGCAAGGGTTTCCCAGAAAGTCGGTGCAGAGGCAGATCCTACGAATTTCCTGTTGATGCATGCTATGGGACCTAACGTGGCAGGCGTTATCGGTACTGCGGTAGCAGCAGGTACCTTTATGGCGGTATTCGGAGTATTCTAAACAGTTTAATAGATTAATAATATAAAATAGAGGAGGAAATAGAAATGGCAGAACAGGCTAAAAAACCGGTTGGAATTATGGAAACCATTCTGCGTGATGCACATCAGTCTTTGATTGCTACCAGAATGCCTACCGAAATGATGCTTCCAATCGTAGATAAAATGGATAAAGTTGGTTATCATGCAGTAGAGTGTTGGGGCGGTGCAACATTTGATGCATCCCTTCGTTTCCTGAAGGAAGATCCCTGGGATAGACTTAGAAAATTGAGAGACGGGTTTAAGAATACAAAACTTCAGATGCTCTTTAGAGGCCAGAACATCTTAGGATACAGACCATATGCTGATGACGTGGTAGACAGTTTCGTAGAGAAGTCTATAGCAAACGGTATTGATATCATCCGTATCTTTGACTGTCTTAACGATCTGAGAAACCTGCAGGAAGCTGTTAATGCTACTAATAAAGTAAAGAAACAGGAAGGCAGGGGACATGCGCAGGTAGCATTGTCTTATACGCTGGGTGATGCTTATACTATGGAATATTGGATGGATATGGCGAAGAAAATTGAGGAAATGGGCGCTGATTCTATCTGTATCAAGGATATGGCTGGTCTTCTGGTTCCTTATAAGGCATCTGAAATGATCTCAGCAATGAAGTCTGCGACCAAATTGCCGATTCAGTTGCATACACACTATACATCTGGTGTAGCAGGTATGACTTATTTGAAAGCGGTAGAGGCGGGGGTAGATGTAATTGACTGTGCAATCTCTCCTTTTGCTATGGGTACATCCCAGCCTGCAACGGAAGTTATGGTGGAAACCTTCAAAGGAACCCCTTATGATACGGGATATGACCAGAACCTGCTTGCGGAGATCGCAGATTACTTCAGACCGTACAGAGACGAATGTCTTGCAAGCGGACTGTTGAATCCGAAGGTTATGGGCGTTGATATCAAGACATTGTTATATCAGGTACCGGGCGGTATGCTTTCTAATATGGTAAGCCAGTTGAAAGAGCAGAATGCGGAAGATAAGTACTATGATGTATTGAAAGAGATTCCTCAGGTTAGAAAAGACTTAGGTGAGCCGCCGCTTGTTACACCGTCTTCACAGATCGTAGGTACACAGGCAGTCTTCAATGTGCTTATGGGTGAGAGATACAAGATGGCAACCAAGGAAACGAAGGCAGTTCTTCGCGGTGAGTACGGACAGACCGTAAAACCGATGAATCAGGAAGTAATTGACAAGGTTATTCCGGGTGAGAAGAGAATCACATGCCGTCCCGCCGATCTGCTTGAAAATGAGATGGATAAGCTGGAAGCTGAAATGAAAGAGTGGAAACAGCAGGATGAGGACGTATTGTCCTATGCACTGTTCCCTCAGGTAGCTACCGATTTCTTTAAATATCGTCAGGCTCAACAGGAAAAAGTGGATATGACGCAGGCTGATACGAAAAATGCAGCATACCCAGTCTAAATGCTGCGCATTTAGACGAAAGTTTTGCTAAGGCAAAACTTCCAGTGAAATAATATAAATAAAAAGTGTCTCTGTCGTTTGGCAGGGGCACTTTTTTATATATCTGCGCATTTGGTGATTGACGGGGCTTGTATTATATATTATAATAACGTATGTTATAAAAAACTTGTTTTCAAAGAATGGTGAGGATGTGTAATATGGCAAGAAAAGAAACAATTACAAAAAAGGATATTCTGAATGCAGCTTTTGAGATGGCAAGCGAAGAGGGTTTTGACCATGTGACAGCAAGAACTCTTGCGGCAAGGGCAGGGTGCTCTACACAGCCTATTTTCAGGGTGTATAAGAATATGGAGGAATTAGGAAAAGAACTGTTTGACCAGGTAATAGAATATTTTGGCGCATATTATAATGAGTTTCCAAAGAAAAACGATACACCATTTGTAAATCTCGGACTTGCCTATATTCGATTTGCACAGGAAAATCCCAAATTATTCCGGTTGTTGTTCGATTCCGAAAACAGGCATGGAAAAAGTTTATATGATATTATGAATGGGCAAGACGGTATTATTGTAAAGGAAATTAATTCCGCCAAACTGCAAGGTTGTACGAATCCCAGCGCAATGTTCATGAAAATGTGGATTTTTATCCATGGGGCGGCATGTATGTCCTTAACGGGGGATTATGATCTGAAAGAAGAAGAAACGATAACCATTTTAGAAGATTCCTATCACGCTTTTATGCAAACAATGTAATGAAAGAAGAAAGCAATCGGAAAGATTGCGTGGATACGGTAAGGATGAGATGGGAAAGGGTTGAACATTCAGATGGAAAATCGATACGATGTCATTACCAGGATTAATGATTATGTTTCGAAAATGAGTAAGAGTCAGAAAATGATAGCAGCCTTTATCTACGACCACTATGATCAGGCAGTGTTTATGACGGCGGCAAAGTTAGGAGAGACGGTGGGAGTCAGTGAATCCACAGTTGTGCGGTTTGCTTCTTCTATCGGTTATAACGGCTACCCTGAATTTCAAAAAGACTTGGAAGAATGGGTACAGAATAAAATTAATTCCGTACAAAGAATCGGCGTAAAATACGGACAAAGTACCCAATCGGAGATTTTGACCTCCGTATTAAATGCAGATATCGAAAAAATCAATGATACGATACAACATCTGGATCCTGTTGCTTTTGAAACGGCTGTCAATATTATTCTGGATGCCAGAAATGTGTACATAATGGGCATCAGAAGCTGCGCACCATTAGCTGATTTTTTACATTTCTATTTAAATATGATCCGCGGAAATGTGATGCTTCTTAGAACCACAAGTGTGTCGGAGACATTTGAGCAGATGATACGGATCGATGAGAAAGATGCCATCATTGGCATCAGTTTTCCCAGATACTCCATGCGTACCTTAAAAGCCATGGAATATGCAAATGACAGAAATGCGAAGGTGATCACTATTACAGATACAGTGCATTCGCCGATGAATTTATACTCATCCTGTAATCTTCTTGCCAGAAGCGATATGGTGTCTATTGTAGATTCTCTGGTTGCACCGCTTAGTCTGATCAATGCACTTGTAGTCGCACTCTGTCTGAAACGACCGGAAGAAGTGAAAAGGAATTTGAGAGACTTGGAATATGCATGGAACAATTATCAGGTTTATTTGAATGATGAAATAAATTTCATCGATGAGGAACCGATGCTGAATTATCCTTTGTGGAAAGAAAAGAAATGAGCAGAGTAATTATAATTGGCGGCGGAGCTGCCGGTATGATGGCAGCTGTAGGCGCGGCAGATAAAGGGCATTCGGTGCTTCTTTTAGAGCAGAATGAAAAATTAGGAAAAAAACTTTTTATTACAGGGAAGGGCAGATGCAACGTAACAAATGCCTGCGACTTAGACAAGTTTTTTGAAAATGTGATGTCCAATCCTAAATTCTTATATAGTGCATTTTATGGTTTTGACAACAGGCAGATGATGAGATTTTTGGAAGAAGCAGGCTGCCATCTTAAAATTGAGAGAGGAGAACGGGTATTTCCCGTTTCCGATCATTCCTCCGACGTGATTGCGGCGTTGCAGCGCGTATTGAGAAAAAAACAAGTGGAGATTCGTCTTCATACAAAAGTAAAGGCGATCCTGACAGATCCTGCGACAGATGGAACGTCGAATGGACAAGTAAAAGGTGTATGTCTGTCAGACGGACAAAAAGAATATGCAGATGCGGTGATCCTGGCAACAGGAGGATTGTCTTATTCGTCCACGGGCGCTACGGGAGACGGTCATCGCATGGCAAAAACTTTGGGACATAAGATCACAGACTGTACACCGTCGCTGGTGCCTCTGGAAGTGGCGGATAATTGGTGTTACAGTCTGCAGGGACTATCCCTGAAGAATGTGAATCTGACCATGTCGGATGGCGAAAAAAAAGTATATCAGGGATTTGGAGAGATGCTTTTTACCCATTTCGGTATCAGCGGACCGCTTGTGCTTAGCGCCAGCAGTTTTTATGAACGATGTAAGAAAAAGGAAGCGGTTACCTGTGAAGTGGATCTGAAACCCGCATTGTCTGAAGAACAGCTGGATAAAAGAATCTTACGGGATTTTGAAGAGAATCTGAACAGACAGTTTAAAAACGCTTTAAATGGTCTATATCCTGCCAGGCTGATACCGGTTATGATTGATCTTTCCGATATTTCTCCGGATAAAAGAGTACATGAGATCACCAAAGAGGAAAGAAAGAGACTGGTATATCATACCAAACATCTTCTGCTTCATATAAACGGCACCAGAGATTTTGAGGAGGCAATTATTACACAGGGCGGTATCCATGTGAAAGAGATCAATCCTTCCACAATGGAATCCAAGCTGATAAGAGGATTGTTTTTTGCTGGAGAACTGCTTGATTTAGATGCTTTGACAGGCGGCTTTAATTTGCAGATCGCATGGTCGACCGGGTATCTGGCAGGCACAAGCATAAGCTAAATTTAGAATGGAAAAAGGAGTAATTTATGGGATATAAGATTGCAATAGACGGACCTGCCGGGGCTGGGAAGAGTACGATTGCCAAAAAGGTTGCAGGACAGCTGGGTTTTATTTATGTGGATACCGGAGCAATGTATCGGGCAATGGCGCTTTTTTTGATGAATGAAAATATCGATCCTGAGGATACAGAAGGCATCAATGCAAAATGTAAAGAAGCAGATATTACGATTCGCTATGAGAATGGAGAGCAGGTTGTTTATTTAAACAAAGAGAATGTCAATGGTATGATCCGAACCCAGCAGGTAAGCAATATGGCTTCTCACACCAGCGCAAATCCGAATGTTCGAAAGAAGCTTGTAGAGCTGCAGCAGAAATTGGCTGCAGATACTGATGTGGTAATGGATGGAAGAGATATCGGGACTTGTGTACTGCCGGATGCGGAAGTGAAAATTTTTCTGACGGCAAGCAGCAGAGTGCGTGCCGAGAGACGATATAAGGAACTGCTTGCAAAGGGGGAAGAATGTGACATTGATGTCATTGAAAAAGAGATCGCCCTGCGTGACCATCAGGATATGACAAGGGAGATCTCCCCATTGAAACCGGCAGATGATGCAGTATTTGTGGATTCTTCCTATATGACGATTGAAGAAGTGGCGGATATGATCATCGATATGGTAGAAAAGAAGACGGGAAAAAAGGTATAAATGCTGCGGACTGAAAGAAAGGCGTGATCACAGAAATGGAAGTATTGCTTGCAGAGAATTCCGGTTTTTGTTTCGGTGTCAAAAGGGCGGTAGATACCGTCTATGAACAGATACAGTCAGGCGGGGAAATTTATACCTACGGTCCGATTACCCATAATGAAGAAGTTGTAAAGGATTTGGCAAAAAAAGGGGTCTGTGTCATTGAGTCGGAAGAAGAACTGGCTCGGATCAAAGAAGGCTGTGTCATCATTCGCGCCCATGGGATATCTGAACGCATTTATAAGCAGATAGAGAGACAAGGGCTGAAATGTGTTGACGCCACTTGTCCTTTTGTGAAAAGAATACATGATATTGTGGAAAAAGAGAGCGCGGCAGGAAAACAGATCGTTGTAATCGGCAATGCCGGTCATCCAGAGGTGGAAGGAATCATGGGATGGTGCCGTACTCCGGCAATTGTAATAGAGTCTTTGGAAGAAGCGGAAAATTTTAATTATACTGGTGATAAAGAAATTTGCATTGTTTCCCAGACGACATATAACTACAATAAATTTCAAGATATAGTTGAAATTTTTAATCAAAAAGGTTACAATGTTATTGTTGTGAATACTATATGTAACGCTACGGAAGTAAGACAAGCCGAGGCTAGAAAAATAGCAGCTCAGGTTGATATTATGATAGTAATAGGTGGTAATCATAGTTCTAACACACGGAAGTTATATGAAATCTGTATGCAGGAATGTGAAAACACATATTTTATACAGACACTGGATGACTTGCATTTAGATATACCTAAATCTGTCCGACTGGTGGGTATTACAGCAGGGGCATCGACCCCAAACAATATTATCGAGGAGGTTCAAAATTATGTCAGAATTAACTTTTGAACAAATGTTAGAAGATTCTTTAAAGACAATACATGCAGGAGAGGTTGTTGAAGGTACAGTCATCGATGTGAAGCCGGACGAGATCGTTCTTAATATCGGATACAAGTCAGACGGTATTCTTACGAAAAATGAATATACAAACGAACCAAATATGGATCTGACTACGGTGGTGAAACCCGGTGATACGATGGAAGTCAAGGTATTGAAGGTAAATGACGGAGAGGGACAGGTACTTTTGACATACAAACGCCTTGCTGCTGACAGAGGTAATAAACGCATTGAGGAGGCATATAATAATAATGAAGTGCTGACAGCTAAAGTAACGCAGGTATTGGACGGCGGTCTAAGCGTGGTTGTGGAAGAAGTCAGAATCTTTATTCCTGCAAGTCTTGTATCCGATACTTATGAGAAAGATCTTACAAAGTATGCAGGAGAGGAAATTCAGTTTGTTATAAGCGAATATAACCCGAAAAGGAGAAGATATATCGGTGACCGCAAGCAGCTTCTTGTAGCAGAGAAAGCTGAGTTACAGAGAAAGCTTTTAGAAAGCCTCAAAGAAGGTGATACAGTAGAAGGTACCGTTAAAAATGTAACGGATTTCGGTGCATTTATCGATTTGGGCGGTATGGACGGTCTGCTTCACATTTCCGAGATGTCATGGGGCAGGGTTGAGAATCCCAAAAAAGTATTTAAAGTCGGCGATCAGCTGAAAGTTTTGATCAAAGAAATTTCCGGCAACAAGATTGCACTCAGTCTGAAATTTGAGGATGAAAATCCTTGGAAGGATGCAGCAACCAAATATGCAGTTGGTAACGAAGTGACCGGAAAAGTTGCACGTATGACGGATTTTGGCGCATTCATTGAGTTAGAGTCCGGTATTGATGCCCTTCTTCATGTTTCACAGATTTCAAAGGAACATATTGAAAAGCCTTCAGACGTTCTTAAAGTTGGAGAAGAAGTGACAGCTAAAGTGGTTGATTTTAACGAAGAAGATAAGAAGATCAGCCTGAGTATCAAAGCGATGTTGGCTCCGGAACCGAAAGAAGAGACAGTGGAAGAGGAAGATGATGCGGATGTTGTCTCTGTAGATATCGAATCGGTCATTGCAAACGAAAAGGAAGAAGAAGCGCAAGAATAAAGAGAGAGAGTGGGAATTAAGTATGGCATATGATTATGAGTATTTCAAAAAAGCAGTTCTGGATTTGACTAAAATTGATTTGAGTGCTTATAAAGAAAAGCAGATGAAGCGTCGTATCGATACTCTGATATCTAAGAATAAGATTACAGGCTATGATAATTATGTTGCAGCTCTGAAAAAAGATACCAGATTGTTTGATGAGTTTGTCAATTATCTGACAATCAATGTTTCGGAATTTTATCGCAATCCGGAACAGTGGCAGATTATGGATAAAGAAATTTTCCCCGAATTGATCAAGAAGTTCGGTAAAAATCTGAAAATCTGGAGCGCTGCCTGTTCTACCGGTGATGAGCCTTATTCTCTGGTTATGGCGTTGTCGAGGCATCTTCCGTTGGAGCAGATTAAGATACATGCAACGGATATAGACAAGCAGGTCATTGCAAAGGCTAAAACAGGTTTATATGCTGAGAAAAGCATTGCCAGCGTACCGGATGACCTGAAAAAGAAATATTTTACCAAAATCGGTCCCTCTTATCAGATTTCCAATGATATTAAGGCAAGAGTGGAATTTAAAGAACATAACCTGTTAAAAGATACATATCCTACGGATTGCCATTTGATCGTATGCCGTAATGTATTGATTTATTTTACGGAAGAAGCAAAAGAAGAAGTGTTCCGCAAGTTCCAAAAGAACATTAAGCCGGGTGGTTTCCTGTTTATCGGAAGTACAGAGCAGATCATCAACTATAAAGAGATTGGTTTTGTCAGAAAGAATTCATTCTTTTACGGAAAAGAGTAATAGGACAATAAAAGTGAGGAGGAGCCATTTTAACGACTCTTCCTTTTTTATGATCTTTTTTCAAATTGAAGCATTTTATGCAGAATATGTTCGGCATATTCGGAGAAAAGCATACGGTCCTTTTTACATTCATCTGTCAGTTCAAAGAACATCTCTTTGCTTTTATAATCGCGTTTAAAAAACGGTTCTACCAAAAGTTCCCACTGCGGTAAATAAGAAGAAGTTTTGCGGGTATAACAAGTTGCGGCCGTGGCCTGAGTGCGATGTTCCTTGTCTACGAAAGAAGCAACTGACTTGTGCAGTGCCACATCCTCTTCGGGAAGATAATAATAATCTTTATAATTGGAATAAAAAAATTTCATCTCTTCGTCATAAATAGGGACCTTGATGAGACCGTCTATGCCATCGCTGTTAAAGTAACATCCATTTGCCACGATAGAAAGCGGACGCGGGAGCATACAGGGCAGCTCTATTTTCATCAAGAGCGCATGTTGTTGGTTTCCGTGATAGTCTCGATAAGAGTTGGCCTGTACCTTTATTGCCCTGAGTTTTTCATTAAATAGGTCATAATAAGCAAGTAATGATGTGAGCTGCAGCATGCCTCTCATGTCATCGCTGTTGTGTAAAAGAAGCAGGTGATAATTATTTTCGGACGGCTGGTTTACATAATCTTGATAAATACCAATCAACTCACCGCCATTATAAGTATCCTTACGGTCAATTTCCAAGAAAGATTCCAAAGTTTTTTGCTTACAATTGGGGATATTTAAGAAAAACTTATAGGGGGATATCCTTTTATATAAATCAATTCCCTCAAAATGATCAAAGGTATAGGGAAGTTCATATTGTTCACATTTTTGAAGTAAATAAGGCAGATCGAAATTATTTCCGTTAAAATGGATCAAGTGGCTATAGGAGTCAGCAAAAGAAAAGAAAGCATTCAAAACCTCTTTTTCATCTTCATAGTTTTCTGCAAACCATTGTTTAATAAACCAGGTGTTTTCAGCATAATAAGCTATTCCGATCAGATATAAAGAAGAACTTTTAGCTGTAAAACCGGTGGTTTCAATGTCTACAAAAAGAATTTTCTCAAGCGGAGCGATCCGCTGCAGGGGATATGCCATTTGGTAATCATCTATTTTCAGTATTTCAGTACGCATATGTGTCGACACCTCGCTCACTAATAATCTGAAAATATCATAACATATTTTTTGAATTAGCAGTAGTTTTTTTCGTCGAAAAATAGTATATTTATAATATACGCATAGAATGAAAGAAAGAAGGACAGGGAATGGCAAAATTAACATTCGTGGGTGGAATTCATCCATATGATGGGAAAGATTTATCCAAAGATAAGCCCATTAAAACCGTGTTGCCAAAAGGCGAGTTGGTCTATCCTTTATCTCAGCATATCGGAGCTTTGGCAAAACCGATTGTAAACAAAGGGGATCATGTGCTGACAGGACAAAAAATTGCGGAAGCGGGCGCTTTTGTATCTGCACCGATTTATGCAACTGTTTCGGGAACGGTAAAAGCAATTGAGCCGCGACGTGTCGTGACCGGCGATAACGTAATGAGCATTATCATCGAAAATGATGAAAAGTATGAAGAAGTTGAATATGAACCGGTAAAACCGTTAGATGAGATGACAAAAGAAGAAATCATAGAGCGGATTAAAGAGGCGGGGATCGTCGGAATGGGCGGCGCCGGATTTCCTACATTTATCAAGCTTTCCCCCAAGGAGCCTGATAAAATTGATTTTGTCATAGCGAATTGTGCGGAATGTGAACCCTATCTGACTTCAGATTACAGAAGAATGCTGGAAGAACCGGAAAAACTGGTGGAAGGATTGAAAGTTTCTCTGAAATTGTTCGATAATGCCAAGGGGATCCTTGCAGTAGAAGATAATAAACCGGACTGTATTGAAATATTGAAGAATTTGGTTAAGGATGAACCCAGAATCAGTGTGAAGACACTTCGAACGAAATACCCGCAGGGAGCGGAAAGACAGCTGATCTTTGCTACTACCGGAAGGAAGATCAATTCCTCAATGCTGCCGGCGGATGTGGGTTGTGTGGTCAATAATGTGGATACGATCGTTGCTATTTATCATGCGGTCATTGAAGGAAAACCCTTGATGCACCGTATTGTGACAGTCACGGGAGATGCGATTGCAGAGCCCCAAAACTTTATTGTCAGAATCGGTACTAATTATCATGAACTGGTTGAAGAAGCTGGTGGATTTCAGAAAGAGCCTGTGAAAATCGTTTCCGGCGGTCCGATGATGGGATTTGCTATCTTTGATCTGGATGTGCCGACAACAAAGACCGCATCAGCACTTCTTTGCCTGACACAGGATGCCGTTTCCGAAATGGAAGAAGGACCCTGCATCAACTGTGGAAGATGTGTAGAAGTATGTCCGGGTCGTGTAGTTCCCCGGCTGCTTGCCGATTATGCACAAAATTATAATGAAGAGGCATTTCTTTCCCATGATGGTATGGAATGTTGTGAATGCGGCTGTTGCAGCTTTATCTGTCCGGCCAAGAGACCATTGACACAGATGATCAAGTCTATGCGGAAGATGCAGCTTGCAAAGAAGAAAAGTGCAAAATAGAAAGGAGTATCGTGTAAAATGAGTGGTTTGATGAAAGTATCATCCAATCCCCATATTAGATCCAAATCATCTACAAGCAGCATTATGCTTGCGGTTGTGATTGCACTGCTTCCGGCGGCTGGATTTGGTATCTATAATTTTGGGACCGATGCGCTGATTTTGATTCTGGTGACGGTTCTATCCACTGTTCTTACAGAATATATATTTGAGAAAATTCTTGGTAAAAAGACTACCATAGGAGATTATTCGGCAATCGTTACAGGAATGCTTCTGGCGATGAACCTGCCGCCTTCCGCACCTTGGTGGATTGGAATGATTGGCGGTATTTTTGCGATTCTGGTAGTGAAGATGCTGTTTGGCGGTTTGGGGCAGAATTTTATGAATCCGGCTCTGGGGGCAAGATGTTTTCTTCTGATTTCTTTTACCTCCATAATGACGAATTTTGAATGTGATGCCTATACGGGAGCAACGCCGCTTGCAAATCTGAAGAACGGAGAGCACGTAGATGTTCTCAATATGGTGATCGGCAGGACTGCGGGAACCATTGGCGAGACTTCTATGATTGCAATTGTGATCGGTGCATGCTTCCTGATTTTGTTGGGAGTCATAGATCTTAGGATCCCCGGAAGTTACATAGTAAGTTTTGTGATATTTATCAGTATCTTTGGCGGCCGTGGATTTGATTTTGCTTATATTTCGGCGCATTTGGCCGGCGGTGGACTGATGCTCGGCGCTTTCTTTATGGCAACGGATTATGTTACCAGACCGATTACGATAAAGGGACAATATGTATACGGGGTGCTGCTTGGCGTTTTGACCGGTATTTTCCGTATCTTTGGAGCCTCTGCGGAAGGAGTATCTTATGCGATCATACTTGGTAACCTTTTGGTTCCTTTGATTGAGAAAGCAACTCTTCCGAAAGCATTTGGGAAAGGAGGAGCAAAGGCATGAGCGAAAATGTAAACAGTATGAAAAAGAGTTCAGATTTGACAAGCATGTTTAAGGATACAGCAATTTTACTTGTCATTACCCTGGTCTCCGGCTTGCTTCTCGGACTGATCTATCAGATTACAAAGGAGCCGATTGCCGTGCAGAAAGAGATGGCAAAACAGGAAGCCTATCGGGAAGTTTTTGAGCAGGCAGATTCTTTTGAAGAAGTGGAACTTGATACACCCGATCAGCAGGAATGGGCGGATGCAGGTTTTGCGGGAGAAACAATCGATGAGATCATGGCAGCGCAGGATGCGTCGGGAACCATATTGGGATATGTCATTACCGTTACCACCAAAGAAGGATATGGTGGAGATATTCGTTTTACCATCGGCATTACGGAGGATGGAACGGTGAATGGAATCTCAATTTTAGAGATATCCGAAACCGCAGGCCTTGGTATGCGTGCAGAAGAGGTATTAAAACCGCAGTTTGCAGGCAAGAACACAACAAAATTTGAATATACAAAATTCGGAGCGATTTCTGATTACCAGATAGATGCCATTTCCGGTGCTACGATTACGACGAATGCGGTGACAAATGGTGTCAATGCAGGATTGTACTATTTTCAGACGGAATTGAAGGGAGGCGGCGGAAATGAATAGTGTAAAAGAACGTCTGCTTAACGGACTGATCAAAGAGAATCCCACTTTTGTATTGATGCTTGGTATGTGTCCGACTCTTGCGGTTACTACTTCCGCAATCAATGGTCTGGGCATGGGACTTACGACTATGGTTGTGCTGGCGCTCAGCAATACCTTTATTTCCCTGCTTCGGAATATTATTCCCGGTAAAGTCAGGATTCCGGCTTTTATCGTTGTAATTGCATCTTTTGTGACAATGGTAGAGTTGTTATTAGAGGGATTCATCCCGACCTTGTATGATGCGCTTGGAATCTATATTCCATTGATCGTGGTCAACTGTATCATTTTGGGGCGTGCGGAGAGTTTTGCTTCCAAAAATCCGGTGTTAGTTTCCTTATTTGACGGAATCGGTATGGGTCTTGGTTTTTCTTTTGCCCTTACCTGCATCGGCGCGGTAAGAGAGTTGATCGGAGCAGGAACCTTGTTTGGTATCTCCATTCTACCGGATAGTTATATTCCCTGTACAATCTTTATTATGGCACCGGGAGCCTTCTTTGTCTTGGCGGCGTTGACTGCTATTCAGAATAAGGTCAAAATTGCCGGTGAGAAGAAGGGGAAAGATATGTCCAAGATACAGTCTGGATGCGGCAATGATTGTCTCAACTGCTCAGATACGGCGTGCACGAAGCGTTTTTATGATGAAAAAGCACAGAATCCCGAATCAAAGAAGATAAACGGAGAGGAGGATGAAACCAATGCTTAAAGAATTGCTTATTATTATGATCAGTTCCTCTCTTGTCAGTAATGTTGTACTTAGCCAGTTTTTAGGATTGTGTCCGTTCCTGGGAGTTTCCAGGAAGACCAATACGGCAAGCGGCATGGGAGTGGCGGTTATCTTTGTCATAACACTGGCGTCTGCTGTGGCGGGAGTTATTTACAAATATGTTTTGGTACCGCTTGATATCACTTATTTGCAAACGATCGTGTTTATTCTTGTCATTGCTGCTTTGGTACAGTTTGTAGAGATGTTTTTGAAGAAATACATTCCTTCCCTTTATGAATCTTTGGGAGTGTACCTTCCCTTGATTACAACGAACTGTGCCGTACTCGGAGTAGCACTGACAAATGTACAAAAAGAATATGGAATTCTGGAAGGTGTTGTAAATGGTTTTGCAACAGCTGTAGGTTTCACTATTTCCATCATTATTCTGGCAGGAATCAGGGAAAAGATGGAATATAATGATATACCGGAATCCTTTAAGGGAATGCCGATCGTTCTTGTAACGGCAGGACTTATGGCAATTGCCTTCTGCGGCTTTTCGGGATTGTTGTAGAGATGGAGGGGTAGTATGGAAATGACCGGAATTTTGGTTGCGACAGTGATCGTCGGAGGCGTCGGACTTTTCGTCGGACTGTTTCTTGGCGTTGCAGCAATTAATTTCAAAGTGGAAGTAGATGAAAAAGAAGAGGCAGTGCTGGGAGTGCTTCCCGGAAATAACTGCGGCGGCTGCGGTTATGCAGGCTGCTCTAATCTGGCGGCGGCTATTGCGAAAGGGGAAGCGGCTGTTAACGCCTGTCCGGTAGGCGGTGAAAAGGTTGGAAAACAGATTGCCGAGATCATGGGTGTTGAAGCTTCGGACAGTGTGAGACAGGTAGCTTTCGTGCAATGTCAGGGAGATTGTGACAAAACGAAGTCGGATTATGAATATTACGGAATTGAAGATTGCAGGATGCTTTCTTTTGTGCCAAACGGTGGCGCCAAAACCTGTAATTACGGATGCCTTGGCTTTGGAAGCTGTGTGAAGGAATGTCCTTTTGATGCCATACATATCATAAACGGAATCGCAGTCGTAGACAAAGAATCGTGTAAGGCTTGCGGAAAATGTGTTGCGGTTTGTCCGAAGAAACTGATTACATTGATTCCTTATGAAGCAAAGTATGTAGTAGCGTGCAGCTCTCATGATAAAGGACCGGTTACCATGAAAGGCTGTGAAGTGGGGTGTATCGGCTGCCAGCTCTGTAAGAAGAATTGTCCGGCAGATGCAATCGTGATTGAGGAATTCAATGCGACAATTGATCAGGAGAAATGTACCGGATGCGGAACTTGCAAGGAGAAATGCCCGAAGAAGGCGATTGTGTAAAGAAACATTCATATAAGATGAGAGGATGAAATATATGGAGACAGTTAGACTTGGCAGGACGGAGATCGTGACGAATAAAAACGGATTTGGCGCTTTGCCGATTCAGAGAATTTCGGATGAGGATGCCGTTTATTTGCTGAAGAAAGCTTATGATAACGGTATTACCTATTTTGATACCGCGAGGTGGTATACGGACAGCGAGCATAAAATCGGACTTGCTTTCCAAGGGATGCGGGAAAAAGTCTGGATCGCAACTAAAACCGGAGCAATTGATGCGGATGGTTTTTGGAAAGACCTGGAAACCAGCCTAACCAACCTGCAGACCGATTATATAGATGTGTATCAGTTTCATAATCCCTCTTTTTGTCCGAGACCGGGAGACGAAAGCGGACTCTATGATGCCATTTTAGAGGCAAAAGAGCAGGGGAAAATCAGACATATCGGTATCACAAATCACAGACTTGCTGTTGCAAATGAAGCGGTGGACAGCGGTCTCTATGAAACTCTGCAGTTTCCGTTCTGTTATCTTGCAACGCAGAAGGATATTGAACTGGTTGAGAAATGTAAAGAAAGAGACATGGGATTTGTAGCAATGAAAGCATTATCCGGTGGATTGATCACCAATTCTGCGGCAGCCTATGCCTATCTGGCACAGTATGATAACGTACTGCCGATCTGGGGTGTTCAGCGTGAAAAAGAGTTGGATGAATTTCTTTCCTATATTGAGAATCCGCCGGTTATGAATGAAGAGATTGCGGCAGTGATCGAGCATGACAGGGAAGAACTTTTGGGTGAGTTCTGCAGAGGCTGTGGATATTGTATGCCTTGTCCGGCAGGAATCGAAATCAATACCTGTGCGAGAATGTCCCTGCTGCTTCGCCGTTCGCCTTCTGCCGGACATCTAAGTGAGGGCGGACAGGAAATGATGATGAAGATAGAAAACTGTCTCCATTGTAACAAGTGTAAGAGTAAATGCCCGTATGGACTGGATACGCCGACGCTGCTTGAGAAGAATCTGGAAGATTATAAGAATGTGCTTGCCGGGAAGGTGCAGGTGTAGAGAGGACTTATTCAACACTATTGTTCTAATCCACTCGAATAGTGCAGACGATAATCCTCTGTGATAAAAATTGCCTCTACATCTTCCAGGGATTCAATAAGTTCCATTCCCTCATCAAGCCCCAGTACAAAGCAGCTGGTAGAGAGCGCATCCCCTGCTGTGGAGGAAGCCGAGAGGACCGTAACACCAAGCAGATTGTTCTGTAGCGGATATCCGTCAGCGGGATTCAGGATATGATGGTACAGGATATCATCCTGATAAAAATAACGTTCATAAACTCCTGAAGAAACAGCGGATTTATCGGAAACGGAAAGTACGGTGATCGGAGTTCCCTGTGTATCAAAAGGCTTTTGTATACCAAATTGAAAGGGCGTGCCGTCAGGTTTGGAACCCACAGCCAGCAGATTGCCTCCCAGATTGATGATTGCGCTTTGAACATTTTGGGACAGCAGATATTCCTTTATTTTATCCGCGATATACCCTTTCGCGATAAAGCCGAGGCTGATCGATGCGTCTGCATCCGCTAAGGTAACCGTATTTCCATCAATGAGAAGGTTATGATAATCTACATGACTGACTGCCTCTGCAGTTGCCTTTTCATCGGGTATTTTTCCTGAATCCAAAGAGCCATCCCCATGAAAATTCCAAAGTTCACTGGCTGTCTCGATTGTGATATCAATGCGGCCCTGCGTCATATCACAATAAGAGAGGGCAATTTCCAATAATTGAATTGTTTCGTCGGAAACAGTTACAGGCCGGCCATTGCTATGATTGATTTTCCAGATATCGGAACCCTCTATTGTATGACTGAACATTTTTTCATATTTGTCCGCTAATTTCAGACAATTTTCCAAACAGCTGACATCTGTCTCATCATAAACGGTAATCTGAACTATTGTGTCAAAATAAAAGCCGGTCTGGGAAACCGGTTCCTTCGAAGTGCCGCAGCCACCCAGAAGAAGAACAGAAGAAACAAGTAAAGAAATACAGATCAGTTGTTTGGTTTGTATTTTAAAAATTCTTTTCAATCTTTCCATTTTCACCCAAGTTGTCAATTTGTTCAAATCATGATAAAATAATTTGAAATATTCTAATATAGATTATTAGCAGTTGAAGAAATATGATTTATTTTATCTATATTATAATAGCTGCCACAATTTATTTCCATAGATTCATTTGATAATATACTAGATTAATGTGAAATAAGAGTGTGACCAAAGAAAGGGATAGGAATCGGAATGAAACTACCGGGTGAAGAAAACCAAAAACCGATGGGAATTTCTCTCATATATATGATAATTGGGGTATCTGCTTTTATATTGGTAATGCTGCTTGCCGTAATGAAAAACAATAAAAAGGATAACAGCGGCAGTGAATATATGCAAAATGCCCTGCAACAGCAACAGCAGCAAGATGTTGTTACGCCGGAAGATCCGGAAGATCAGCCGAAGGCAAAACTGCGTGCTGAAGATTTGGATTTCTGGGATATGTATCCTGTGGATGAAGATGAGAAAGATGCACAAAATCAGGTATCCGGCACGCAGGGGAAAACAACCGAAACAGCAAAAGAAAATGTCTCCGCACAGAATAAGGAAAAAGAAATCATGGAAGAAGATCCTTCTACGGATGGCAAACATACGTTGATAAGGTTGGCTGACGGCACAGAAGAGTGGGTATTGATCAGTCCATATCTGAAAAAGAATACTTACGATTTTTCCAATATGACGGAATCTTCCAATCTGCGAAAGTATACAGAAAACGGAAAGAAAATTTCATCTGTAGGTGCTGATATATCCAAGCATAACGGTTCAGTTAATTTTAAGAGCATGAAATCCGCAGGTGTCGATTACGTTATGCTCCGTCTGGGCGCAAGAGGATACAGTACAGGACAGATTACTTTGGATGACAAGTTTGTGGAAAATATAGAAGCAGCAATAGAGGCGGAATTGAATATCGGTGTTTATTTCTTTTCGCAGGCGGTCAATCAGGAAGAAGCTGTTGAAGAAGCCAACTTTGTCATACAGAATCTGGAGCCCTACAAGGCACATATCGGTTATCCGATAGCCTTTGATATGGAAAATATTTCGAATGATAATGCAAGAATTGACGGTCTCTCAAGAGAGGATAAAACAACGATCGCAGCCTCTTTTATGAGTGGAGTTCAGGCGGCAGGTTATATTCCGATGATTTATGGAAACAAAGAATGGTTGATCAAGAATGTGGATTTAACGAAATTACAGGATTATGATGTATGGCTTTCGGAGGATCAGGATATTCCGGATTACCCTTATCTATATACGATGTGGCAGTATACTGCCACAGGCGTATTAAATGGGGTAAAAGGAGACGTAGGCTTAAATCTCTGTTTTGTTAATTATTCGGATAGATAGTTTGTGATTTTGGGAGAAATTTTAATAGAGGCATACAGGTCGGCGTAGGCAGCGGGTGACATACCTTCCATGTAATTGGGAGTATAAGCCTTCTTTACGCCGGCTTTTTTTAACAGATCTATTGCTTTATTATAGGCGACGGCAGCTTTTATATCTGTATCATAAACGCCTACCGTGTAGTTGCCTTTGATATGAATCTTGGTCTTATAGTATATTTTTCCTTTTCGGTAAAATGAAGATACACCATTGTAAATATTAAGGATCTCTATATTTTCATAGCGAAAATCGTGAGTGTTCCCATTGATAAACCGATAATCTTTGTTCAGTACAGCGTAGTTTTTGATTCCGTAGCGGTTCATGATATTGACCTGCATACCGTAATCGGCAACAAAGTAATGCCCGCCGCGGCAGGAAATTTTACGGGTTGCATAATAAAACAGATCATCCTTGTCAAAAATAAAAAAAAGAGATGGGGAAAAATAGTAATAAAAAAAAGTAGGACGGATATAAATCGGATTGGGAAAATAGATGCCATTATCTCTATAGTTGATCAGAGAAACCCATTTTTCAAACAAAAGAACGGAATCTTCGTGATAATCGGTTATGCCGATAGCAGCATCCTCCAGTATGCGTCCTGCAAGCTGGTAGGCTGAGTGGGCCGTTTCCATAGTATCAAAACTGCCCAGACTGATATGCTTTGCGCGATAAGTTAAAGAAGCGCGATAGTAAAGGCTTCCGTTTTTCTTTTTTGCCGCATAAACACCGGGTAGCATAGACATCACAAAACTCCAATCTTTAGAAATATTTCTTGATATTGACATAAGTATAACATATTTTTCCGGATTCCTGTATAAAATATTACAAGAGTGTTACAAAAGGACATGTTTTGAATGGAGAAAATAGATTATTATGTATAAGAAATATTTATTGATCTTACTATTGATAAACCTGACTTTGTTTTCGTCATGGATCTGTGTGAAAGAACTTAAGATCAATCGGATCGCTGCCACACAGGCATTTCGTATGGAGTATCTGGGAGCAACAATGGAGGAAGATAGAAAAAGCTTTCTGGAGGTGGTGGCCTGCGTATCTTCCGGACAGCGGGTAGTAGATTATGAGATACTGGAACAGGAAATGAAGTATCAGATATCCGACCAGGATTATGATTCTCTTCTCAGGATCGTGGAAGCAGAGGCAGGAGGTGAGGATGCCTACGGAAAACTTCTTGTGGCAAATGTGGTATTAAACCGCGTAAATAATGAGCGTTTTCCCGATACGGTAACAGAAGTGGTCATGCAGAAAGGACAAGGAGTAGCACAGTTTACTCCGACAGTGGACGGACGATTCCAGAATGTAAAGATCAGTGAAGAGACATATGAGGCAGTAGAGAGAGCTCTTTATGGGGAGGATATCTCTCAGGGAGCTTTATTTTTCTGCGCAAGAAACGCTGCAGAATCCGGGAAACTGGAATGGTTCGATCGAAAATTGACCAAACTCTTTTCCTACGGTAATCATGAGTTTTTTGTGTAAGTTGCACCGAAAAATACTTTATGCTATAATAAGCTCAGGCCAGAAGGCCTGAGCTACAAGAATTGCCCTGCAATTCTTGCAGAAGTAGTGGCTTCGTAATGTAAGAAGGGAAATTGGTTAGAAAGATGGAAGTGTTATATAAAAGTACAAGAGATGACAGTAAGACCGTACAGGCATCGCAGGCGATTTTAAAAGGGCTTTCCGAAGACGGAGGATTATTTGTACCAGATCATATCCCTTCCCTTGAAAAATCTTTAAGGGAATTGTCAGATATGGAATATCGGGAAATAGCATATGAAGTCATGAAATTATTCCTGACAGATTTTACAGAGCAGGAATTGAAAGACTGCATCAATAAAGCCTATGATTCCAAATTTGATACGGAAGAGATCGCTCCGCTTGTAGAAGCGGATCATGCTTATTACCTGGAACTTTTTCATGGGGCTACGATTGCCTTTAAGGATATGGCTCTGTCCATTCTGCCCCATTTGATGATTACTTCTGCCAGAAAAAATCATGTAGAAGATGAAATCGTTATCCTTACGGCAACATCGGGGGATACAGGGAAAGCTGCTCTTGCAGGTTTTGCAGATGTGGAAGGTACGAAGATCATCGTTTTCTATCCGAAAAACGGTGTCAGCCCGATCCAGGAAAAACAGATGGTAACGCAGAAAGGAAACAATACATATGTCATTGGGATCCATGGTAATTTTGACGATGCACAGACCGGCGTGAAACAGATCTTTTCCGATAAAGATTTGGAAAAGGAAATGAAAGATCGGGGTTTTTGTTTTTCGTCTGCGAACTCGATAAATATCGGGCGTCTGGTCCCGCAGATCGTATATTATGTATATTCTTATGTCAAATTATTGCAGGAAGGAAAGATAGAAGATGGGGAAACCATCAATGTTGTTGTTCCCACAGGAAACTTCGGTAATATTTTGGCTGCTTTTTATGCAAAAAATATGGGAGTGCCGATTGATAAACTCATCTGTGCTTCCAATGAAAATAAAGTATTGTATGATTTCTTCAGAACAGGAAGTTATGATCGAAATCGTGATTTTATGTTGACCAGTTCTCCTTCCATGGATATTTTGATATCCAGCAATCTGGAACGGCTTATTTACCGGATCGCGGAAAATGATGCGAAGAAGAATGCAGAATTGATGGCAGCATTAACCAGGGAAGGAAGCTATCATATCACGGAAGAAATGAAAGTACAGTTGGCTGACTTTTATGGAAATTATGCCGATGAACAGGAAACAGCGGACAGAATCAAAGAATTGTATGAAAAAACAGGTTATATAATCGATACTCATACTGCGGTAGCAAGCGCTGTTTACCAGAAATATAAAGCGGAGACAGGTGACGGAAAGAAGACTGTCATTGCTTCGACTGCAAGCCCTTTTAAGTTTACCAGAAGCGTTATGAATGCAATTGATGCAAAATATGACAGTATGTCGGATTTTGAGTTGGTGGATGAGTTGTCCGGGCTTGCAAATGTGAAAGTACCAAAGGCTATTGAAGAAATCAGGTCTGCCCCGGTGATACATGATACGATTTGTGATAAGAGTAAGATGAAGGAAACCGTAAAAGAAATCTTAGGGCTTTGATGGTTTGAGCAGATAGTGGGAGCCTTTTACTATGTATGATCTGATAGATATTTTATGTATTCTGA
Organism: Lachnospiraceae bacterium; assembly: GCA_022510585.1. Classification (GTDB taxonomy): domain Bacteria; phylum Bacillota; class Clostridia; order Lachnospirales; family Lachnospiraceae; genus UBA3282. The sequence continues at coordinate 7,264 of JAFLTF010000004.1, read as the reverse complement.
GTGGTGGATATCTGGTATATGCCGCACTGGTCATGAAACTGAAGGGACGAATCGTCAGTAATGTAGTACTCAGTAAGAGTATGGACGAGAATGCCATCCGTGATAAGGAGGGTCTGATTCGCTATCTGTATGGGAAACTCTTGTTTTTTGGATGTATCATTATTTTGTCAAGTATTGCGAATCTGGTGAATGAGCATATGGCAGGACCGGGGATCGTCACAGTGATCACCTGTTGTATTTTCGCCATAGCGATCGTCGGATATGGTGTCGTTACCAATAGGGCACTGAAAAAATATACAAAATAAAGAAGGCAGTGTTAAATCTTTCAAAGAATGAATACAAAAAGGACTCCGGGATATTACATCCGAGAGTCCTTTTTCTGCTGAAAGCAGCCATTTATCTGTTATCAATAGGAATATATTTTCTGTCCTCGCAGATAGGCTTGTATGCGGGACGGATGATCTTACCGTTGTTGGCAAGTTCTTCCATACGGTGGGCAGACCATCCTGCAATCCTTGCAATGGCAAAGATCGGCGTATAAAGCTCCATCGGAAGATTTAACATATGATAAACAAAACCGGAATAAAAATCTACATTGATGCTGACTCCTTTATAGATCTGCCGCTCTTTGGCGATGACTTCCGGTGCCAGACGTTCTACAAGAGAGTAGAGTTCAAATTCCTCCTGCAATCCTTTTTCTTTGGATAATTGTTCCACAAAGGATTTAAAGATAACTGCTCTCGGATCGGACTTGGAATATACCGCATGTCCTACACCGTAGATGAGACCGGCATGATCGAAAGCATCTTTGTGCAGCAGTTTTGTAAGGTAATCACTGACCTGTTCTTCGTCTTCCCAATCAGTGATGGCCTTTTTCATCTCTTCAAACATCTGTACGACTTTGATATTAGCGCCGCCGTGTCTTGGTCCTTTGAGAGAACCGATGGCTGCAGCAATGACAGAGTATGTATCCGTCAGAGAAGAAGTGACTACATGGGTTGTGAAAGTGGAGTTATTACCACCGCCATGCTCCATATGGAGGATCAGTGCAATATCTAAGATTTTAGCCTCTAACGGCGTGTAGTTACTATCGGGACGAAGGATATGTAAAATATTCTCTGCCGTAGATAATTCAGGTCTTGGCTGATGGATAAACAGACTCTTTCCGTCATGATAGTGGCTGTACGCCTGATAACCGTAAATCGTAAGCAAAGGAAACAGGCTGATTAGCTGCAGACACTGTCTGAGTACATTGGGGAGAGAAGTATCGTCTGCCCTGTCATCATAAGAGTATAAGGTCAGCACGCTCCTTGCCAATGTATTCATCATATCGTTGCTGGGGGCCTTCATAATAATATCCCGCACAAAACTGGTAGGCAGGGAACGATATCCGGATAAAAGCTGCTTGAACATAGTAAGTTCGTCATTGTCCGGGAGTTTGTCAAAAAGTAATAAATATGTAATTTCCTCATATCCGAAATTGTTATCTTTTGCTAAACCGTTAACAAGATCCTTAACGTCATATCCTCTGTAAAACAGACGCCCATGAGTAGGCACCTGTACACCATCTACGATTTTATTTGCGCGTACATCGGAGATGTTAGTCAGTCCTGCCAATACACCTTTCCCGTTTAAATCGCGCAGCCCGCGTTTGACATCATATTTGGTGAATAATTCCGTATCGATGATGCCGGCTTCTTTGCTCATATTAGCGAGACGAAATATTTCCGGTGTGATTTCCGAATAGCTGTTATGATCCATGAAATAGACCTCCTTTCATGTGTGTTGGCAAAATAATAGCCACGTTATATTATAACATAAATTTTTGCTAAAAAACAAACAATTTAAAAATTTAAGAAAGTTTTAACATATTCGGCTTTTTCTTGCTAAGGTGCAAAAAAGGTATTACAATAGAAAATACAGAAAAAAACAGATGGATTGAATAGGAAAACGGAGGAATCATGAATAAACAGGAAATATTATGCCATGTAGATCACACCCAGTTAAAAGCCTTTGCAACATGGGAGAGTATTGCAGCCTTATGTGAGGAAGCGGTATCTTATCAGACAGCCTCTGTCTGTGTGCCGCCTTCTTATGTCAAAAGAATACATGATGTTTACGGTGATAAGCTAAAGATCTGTACTGTGATCGGCTTTCCTTTGGGATATCATGTGACGGAAGTCAAAGTGGCGGAAACGCTTCAGGCAATTAAGGACGGAGCAGATGAAATCGATATGGTGGTCAATATCGGGGATGTAAAAAGCGGTTTATACGATAAGGTGGAAGAGGAGATCCGCGCTGTGAAGAACGCATGCGGCAGTCATATTCTGAAAGTCATCATCGAAACCTGTTATTTGAATGAAGAAGAAAAGATTGCCATGTGTCATGCCGTGACCAATGCAAAAGCAGATTATATCAAGACTTCTACGGGATTTGGCGAAAGCGGTGCAGCGATAGAGGATATCCGATTATTTAAAAAGCATATCGGCCCGGATGTAAAAATCAAAGCAGCGGGCGGTATTACCACGATAGAAGAAACAGAAGCCTTTCTGGCAGAAGGCTGTGACAGAATAGGAACATCCAGAGCGGTAGGATTATTGAAAGAATAAAGGAGCAGATCATGGAAGTAAAAGACAGAATAGGACAATTACAGAAAAAGCTTCGTGAAGAAAAAATCGATTTTTATTTGATTCCCACAGCGGATTATCATAATTCGGAATACGTCAGCGATTTTTTTAAGGTGAGGGAATATTTTTCCGGTTTTACAGGATCTAACGGGACATTGGTGGTCAGTCAGTCGCAGGTAGGACTCTGGACAGATGGACGTTATTTTGTGCAGGCAGAAAAAGAACTTGCAGGAAGCGGAATCACTCTTTTCCGGATGCAGGAGGAGGGTGTGCCGACCATTAAGGAATACCTGGAAAAACATATGCAGGAAGGCATGGTGCTCGGTTTTGACGGAAGAGTTGTTAGCGCTTCTTACGGAAAAGAACTGGAAAAAGCCCTGGCGTGTAAAAAGATTACCTTCCGTTATCAACAGGATATCGCCGGAAGTATTTGGACGAATCGACCTGACATGGCGGTTGCTCCTGCTACGGTTTTATCAGAAGAACTTTGCGGAGAAAGTGTTGGTGATAAACTTGCAAAAATCAGAAATAAAATGCAGGAAAACAAGTGTACTGCGCATGTGATTGCGAAACTGGATGATCTGATGTGGCTTTTCAATATCAGAGGCGCGGATGTGGAATGTAATCCTGTGGCATTATCTTATGGATATCTGACAATGACAGACTGTTATTTCTTTATCCGGAAAGAGGCTGTCAGTGATCAACTTTTGCAGCATGCAAAAAAATGTGGCATCACGCTGAAAGCCTATGAGGAGATTGAGACTTTCCTGGAGAAAGAAGTATCAGGGTCGGTTTTACTAGATGAAGAAAATATCAATTATTCGTTGTACAGTATCATAAAAAGCAAAGCAGAAACACAAAACTGCCCCAATCCCAGTGAAAAGCTGAAAGCCATAAAGAATCCAGTGGAACTGGAACATATGGAAAAAGTCTGTCTGCAGGACTGCGTCGCCTTAACGAAGTTTATATACTGGTTAAAGCAAAACATCGGCAAAACATCGATAACAGAGTATTCTGCAGCCATGTATATGGATGACCTGCGCAGAAAGCTTGACGGTTTTTTGGATCTGTCTTTTCCTACGATTGCCGGTTATGGGGAGAATGCCGCCATGATGCACTATGAGGCCACAGAATTTGTGCATAAAGAGTTGAAAGCGGAAGGGATGTTTCTTGTTGACTCGGGCGGTCAATATGTAGGCGGCACCACTGATGTAACCAGAACCATTGTTCTGGGTGAGATCAGCGCGGAAATGAAAAAGCATTTTACGGCGGTTGCGGTCGGTATGCTGCAGCTGAGTGATGCAAAGTTTCTGTACGGATGCACCGGCAGAAATCTGGATATACTTGCAAGGGAACCGCTATGGAATATGGGCATAGACTATAAATGCGGCACAGGGCATGGCATCGGATATATGCTGAATGTACATGAAGGACCGCAGAATATCCGTTGGAGATATGTCGAGGGCATGAAAGAAGCTGTCATTGAAGAAGGCATGGTGATTTCCAATGAACCGGGCGTCTATAAAGCAGGCAGCCACGGCATCCGTACGGAAAATATGATCGTGGCAAAAAACGGAGAGAAGAATGAAGACGGACAATTCATGTATTTTGATACACTGACCTTTGTTCCCATAGATTTAGATGGAATTGATGCATCGTATATGAGCGAAATCGATATAAAAAGGCTGAATGACTATCATAAGGCTGTATATGAGAAAGTAGGTCCGTATTTGGAAGAAGAGGAGCGCAATTGGTTAAAAAAGGCGACAACCCCTATATGTTGTGGTGTTCATAATTTATAAAATGTGATAAAATGTAGGGAGCCGATAAAAATGGTGTGAGCAATACAATTGAGGGATATATGAAATTTTACAAAAATCTGTATATCGGAACTACGATTGATAATCCGAGTAAAGTAAAAAGAAAGTTAAGATATCATGCAAAACAGCTAAAGATCTATGTGATTATGCTTTCCCTGGGTGATGATCAGTTGGAAATCTGCCATAGCATGCTGCTTGGACAACCCTATTATAAAAAGAAAGAAAATGCACCCTATGTTATCGGAATTGCAGGGAATTATGATGAAGCGCTTGAACTGGTCTGCAAGATCACAGAAGAGTCGGTAGAAAAAAATGGAAACGCTGATCTGAAACGATATTTATTTCCTGAAACTTAAAGCCACAGGAAAGGCATGATTATTGCGATGTTACATATAGTATTGCTGATTTTAAAAATAATAGGAATTGTACTTGGCGTACTGGTCGGTGTCCTTCTTTTGGCTATTGGTCTTGTCCTATTTGTTCCTGTGCATTATCGGATAGAGGCAACGCGGACCGAAGGAGAGGGCAATCCGCCCGTCGAAGCCAAAGCAAGAATTACATGGCTGCTTCATTTTATTAATGTAAGAGTCTTTTATCCCGCGGAAGTCTATTTAAAGGCAAGGGTGCTATTCTTTACGGTTTACAGATTCCCGCCGAAAGAGAAGAAGGCGAAAAAGGAAAAGGTTGCGGCAGGGACGAAGCAAAAAAATAAGAGCAATGTAGAGAAAGAAAAAAAGTTTGCAGAGGACAGCCATACAACAACTTACGAAAATAAAGCCGATGAAAAAAAATCACAAAGCGGTGAAAATGTCGAAAATAAGAATCATACAGAGGCAGACAGAGAAGAAGAGCAGGTTCGGGATGAGCCTCCGAAATTGTCAATAAAAGAAAAAATTATAAAAATAAAAGAGATCTTTCAAAATATTTGGTACACATTAAAAAGAATCTGTGATAGAATAAAATCAGTCTTCGAAAATTTCGAGTATTACTTGGATGTCCTAAAGAGTGATACTTTTAACCAGGCATATTCGTTGTGTAAGGATGAGCTCGGTTCTGTTTTGGCTTATATCAAGCCGCGGAAACTTGAAGCTGATCTGATCATAGGAATGGATGATCCTGCCGCTACAGGTCAGATCCTTTCTTATTATGGAATACTATATCCGATTGTCGGAAATCATGTTAATGTTGTAGGAGATTTTGATAAGAAAAGATTGGAAGGTTCGCTCTTAATCGAAGGCAAGGTCAAGATATTTACTTTAATCAAGGCGGCCATCCGTATTTATTTCAGTAAAGATATCAGAGCGTTACTCAAGCTATTTAATAAGGAGGACAGATAAATGGCAGATAACAATTTTTCCAACGTAATCGAATCTTTGATGAAGGGAATGAATGCCGTTTTATCAACTAAGACGGTGGTTGGTGAAGCGACACAGATCGGTGATACGATTATTTTGCCGCTGGTGGATGTGACTTTCGGCGTAGGTGCGGGCGCAAGTTCGGCTGAAAAGAAAAATGGCGGCGGAGGCGGTTTCTCTGCGAAAATGAGTCCGAGCGCCGTATTGGTGATCAAAAACGGCACGACCAAGCTTGTGAATATCAAAAATCAGGATACGATTACAAAAGTGATCGATATGATTCCCGATATCGTAGATAAATTTACTTCTCCTAAAGAAGATATGATACCGGACGAGGATGCGGTGGATATTGCATTCCCCAACGAAAAATAAAGGGATAGGCATGGGCGTTGCTACGATGTTTGGGTAGTCTCAAATGAATGCCTTTTGCATATGATAGATAGAAAAAGGCATAATTATGGTATGAAAAAACTGATTGGCCTTGTGGCGCTTTGCATTGCAATAGGAATGCTGGTTATGCTTTTTATGACAAATCGGTTTGTGGGACTGATTTTGATTATTTTGTTACTGTTAGTTGGATATAATTTTTTTTGTTGTAATTGAGTTGTGGTAGAAGTGATGGAAAACAGAGTAGAAGAGACGTTAGTGGTGGAGAACAGTGTAGAAGAAACGATAGCGCAGGAAATTAGTGTAGAAGAAATGATAGCACAGGGCTCCGAAGAGGAACTGAATAAATTAAAAACCTGGCTTTTTAAGGAAAATGTAAGGATCATCTCCGCGTCACAGGAGTTAGAGCAGATGCAGGAACAGTTTCAGCAGGAAAAGGAACAGTTTCAGCATGAAGTGAAATCGATCAATCGTAAGATTTCCATGGATCAGGATAGGATCAAAGCGGATAATGCATTCTTTGAACAGAAGATGAAGATCTTACAAAGCGGCTTTGCACAGCTTGACATGGACCGCAGGCGACTTGAGAAAGAGAGGACGAAACTGGAGGCTGAGAAAGAAATTATCCAAAGCCCGTCTTATGGCGTAAACGGCAGAGGGGAAGTTTCTGCATTTTTCAGAGGGGTAAAGAATCCGCTTGCATTAAAAAAGCGCTATAAAGATTTGATCAAGATCTTTCACCCGGACAATGTTGCGGGAGATAAGGAGATCATTCAGATGATCAACAGAGAATATGAGAATCTGAAGATGGATTATGAAACCGGAAAATGGGCATAAAAGAAAGACCAATCGAAAGATTGGTCTTTTTCAATGTCTGTCTATGCTCTTTCAACGCTGCCGGATTTCAGGCACTGGGTACATACATGTAATCTCTTCGCAGCACCATTCACTTTACATTTCACACGTTTGATATTAGAATTCCAAATTCTGTTAGATCTTCTATGAGAATGGCTTACGTTGTTTCCGAAATGAGCGCCCTTACCACAAATATCACATTTAGCCATCTTTGCACCTC
>JAFLTF010000039.1:18415-21815 GCA_022510585.1 Lachnospiraceae bacterium | reverse complement strand
TTGAAATAGAAGGGCTGGATTATCAGGGTCTTTCCGAATATGATCTGTATTTTGGAGGGGAAGAAACGGACCCGAACAACCTGTACAATGATGATCGTTGGAATCTGCTTTCCAAAGAAAGACAACGTTCCATTAAATCAATGAAGTACCTCTGGACAGAACCTACCAATACAACCATTACCTTTACAGGAACAAACAATTCATCCAAATTTCTGGAATATTACAAAGAAGATGCCCAGCTTTACAGCGGCAGGCACGATTTTGTCGTAAATCTAGGCTATTCAAAGGAGCCTTTATCCTCAATAGAAATAAAGTTCTCCAGCCGGGGGATCTATTCTTTTGACTCCGTCAAAGTGATCTGTCAGCCGATGGAGCAGTATGCAAGGCAGATAGAAACATTAAAAGAAGACTCTCTGCAAAACGTGATTTTCGGTACGGACACCGTTACCGGCAAGATCACTCTGGATACACCGAAACTGCTTTGTCTTTCCATTCCTTACTCAACCGGCTGGAGCGCCTGTGTGGACGGCCGCGAAGCTAAACTTTACCAGGCAAATATCAAGAATATGGCGCTTTATCTGAATGCGGGAACACATACCATTGAACTGACATATGAAACGCCTCTTTTAAAAGAAGGGATTTATCTTTCCCTGTTTAGTTTAATAACATTTGTTATTTTAATTTTGATCCTGGAGAAAAAAATTTATAAAAAGAACCTTTCACAGATGTAACCACTTGCGTTCTTATTCCGATTGTTGTATATTGTTTTCATAATGTTATTCAATAAGAAACTATATACATATCAGACGGAGGAGGAACTGTTATGAAAGAAAAAGTAATTCTTGCTTATTCCGGCGGACTTGATACCACCGTGATCATTCCCTGGTTAAAAGAAAATTTTGATTATGATGTGATCTGTGTATGCGGTAACTGCGGGCAGGGTGAGGAATTGGACGGTCTGGAGGAAAGAGCGATATCCAGCGGCGCCTCCAAATTATATATCGAAGATCTGACTGATGAATTCTGTAATGATTTTATCGTTCCCTGCGTACAGGCCCATGCAGTTTATGAAAATAAATACCTGCTCGGCACTTCCATGGCAAGACCCGTCATAGCCAAAAAACTGGTTGAGATCGCACGCAAGGAAGGGGCAACGGCCATCTGCCACGGCGCTACGGGTAAGGGAAACGACCAGATCCGTTTTGAGCTTACGATCAAGGCTCTTGCACCCGATCTGAAGATTATTGCGGCATGGCGTAATGAAAAATGGAATATGAATTCCCGTGAGGAAGAGATCGAATACTGCCGTAAACACGGCATCAACCTTCCCTTTTCCGCAGACTCAAGCTACAGCCGCGACCGCAACCTATGGCATATCAGCCATGAAGGACTGGAGCTGGAAGATCCTGCCAATGAGCCGAACTTCGACCATCTTCTGGTTCTTGGAACCACTCCCGAAAAAGCTCCCGAAGAAGGCGAATATGTAACCATGACTTTCGAAAAAGGAATCCCTACATCCGTAAACGGTAAGAAAATGAAAGTTTCCGAGATCATAGCCGTATTAAATGAACTGGGCGGAAAACACGGCATCGGCATCGTAGATATTGTGGAAAACCGTGTTGTAGGCATGAAATCCCGCGGCGTCTATGAGACCCCCGGCGGAACCATTCTTTATGAAGCGCATCAGCAGCTGGAAGAGTTGATCTTAGACCGTGATACCTATGCTCTGAAAGCGGATCTTGGCAACAAATTCGCTCAGGTCGTATATGAAGGAAAATGGTTTACTCCGCTGCGCGAGGCTCTGCAGGCTTTCATCGAATCTACACAGCAATATGTGACCGGAGAAGTGAAATTCAAGCTCTATAAAGGCAATATTATCAAAGCAGGCACTACTTCACCCTATTCTCTGTACAATGAAAGCATTGCTTCCTTTACTACCGGAGATCTATATGACCACCATGACGCGGAAGGCTTCATCAATCTGTTCGGTCTGGCATGTAAAGTGCGCGCAATGAAGATGCAGGAAACAGAAGATAAATAAAAGAGGTCATCATGAGTGTTATCTCATACATTGCTCTATATTTGACAGTAATCAATCTAATAGGACTGTGCATCATGGGCATTGACAAACTGAAAGCAAAAAAGCGGACCTGGAGAATCCCCGAGTCCACTCTGTTTGTTGTTGCCCTGATCGGCGGCAGTCTTGGCACTACATGCGGCATGTTTCTCTTTCGTCATAAGACAAGGCACTGGTACTTTTTGTACGGCATGCCTGCGATCCTGATCATCCAGATCGCAATTGTAGTACTGCTGCTCTATTCGCCGATCCAGTTTGTTATTATCTGATCTTTTATATGGTAACCACAATACCGCCGTCGTTGGCGTACATACTGCTGACGCCGGCGGTATCAAAAATCACGACATCTTTGAGTTTTGTCTTGGCAAGCAGCTCTTTTTTCAAAAAATCCGCCCTGTCGGGGCAGTTGCACTGAGCGATCATCAGAATCCTCTCTTTCACATCCGGTACTTCTTTCATAATGATATCCGCCAGCTTGCTCATTGCTTTCTTCATGCCGATCGCCTGGCTTTTCTGCTCAATAACGCCATGATTTCCGCACATGATCGGCTTGATGTTCAATGTAGAGACCACCATTGCTTTGACACCTGTCATCCTTCCGTTCTTACGCAAAGTCTCCAGATTATCCAGAATAAAATAAGTTTTCAGTTTCTCCCGGAAAGCTTCCAGCTCTTTAACGGTCTCTTCGAAAGAAAGTCCCTGTTCCTGAAGTTCCATCATTCTTAAGGCATACTGCACTTCTCCGCTGGCTGCGGATTCGGAATCATGCACATATATATTCTTATCACCGTATTTTTCATGATACATGTTCTTTCCTACCACCGCACTGTTATAGCTTCCGCTCAGATGGGAGGACAAGGTGACAACAAAAATATTCTCCGCATCCGTTTGATAGGCTTCCATATATTTCTCAGGAGACGGACAGGCAGATTTCGGGCACTGCGGACAGGTTGCTACCTGTGCCAAAAACTCAGCCTGATTAAAATCTTCGTCATCCATAACATGGTAATCGCCCACTTCCAAACTTAACGGAACAATCTCGAATCTGGGATCATTTCTGTACTGGTCCGGCAGATCACAGCAACTGTCTACCACAATTTTATAACTCATATCGTAAAGCCTCCGTAACCATTGCATGTAGTTTTCATTACTACTTATGATAACACGCACTTGTGTACTTGTAAATAGACTTTTGCGCATTTCTTGAATTTCTTGTAAAGAATTCTGCTTTTTGATATGATAAAAAAAACTATGGAAAGTATAGGATCGATCATGATTGCTTTAAAAATCACAAATATCAAACAATTTATGGGGAAATTTTTG
>JAFLTF010000039.1:9602-18315 GCA_022510585.1 Lachnospiraceae bacterium | reverse complement strand
GATCATGATTGCTTTAAAAATCACAAATATCAAACAATTTATGGGGAAATTTTTGGGCTCCGAGGCTTTTGATTCTTTTTTGGTGGAAGAGGCTTCGATAAGTACCTATAATACCTTTATGATAGATGGGCGTCAGAATCGGGATTTCTATACCTGTGAAGAGTGGGAAGATAAGGAAATACGGCCTTATGAATTTACGGCTTGGAAACAACTGCGTCCTATCTGCTATTCCCTGATCAAAGGAAACAAAACGCCCTGCGCCTTTAAATTCGTTCTGTACCTGATGCCGGAATATGTATCTTCCATCCTGAAAAATGGAGAGACTTCCGTTCTTCCGCAGCAGATTCAGGCATTGGCGCTGACAATCAAATATGACGGCACTACCCTGACCCTGATCACCGGAACCGCATTCCATACCTTTGTAATGGATAAAACGGTGGACGGGCTATGGGACAATGCCGTCAGACAATTTCTTTATAAAAGGGAGATCGGATATGAAGAGCTATAATATAAAGAATCATATATAGAGATAAAATCCGTCATACCCTCCATGCTGCATTCCGTAATCCACTAATGCCATCAGCATGGTAAAAAGCATCATCATCATGATGAGCAGTACTGCCGGGAAATCATAGACAAATTTCTTTTTGTCCGAGTCTTTGTACCTGCATCCAAGGAGGATCTCGATCCCCAGGAAAATAAGGATCACCGGCCACAGCCCGAAGATGAACATATAGTTTAGTCCGGGAAGCAGCATATGCAGCAAAAACAAGACTCCATACAGGATAAAAACCAAGCCGCAGGTAACCGTACCGACTCTATGTGTATAACAGGTGTTATTTTCACTCATTTTTATCCCTCCACTTTCTGTCTGCTTGCACTTCTTGCGCTTCATTCTCCTCCAGCTTATCCAATTCCACTTTTTTCCCCTGTATCAGTTTGATACCAAGCCAAACGATCACAAAACCGATGATAAATCTGGGAACTTCGTTACCGATCATCCGCATGCCGTTATGAATATATCTGTAATAGAAGTCATCTCCCAGAAAATGGCGCAGAAAATTGTCCATGGTCTGCCACAATGTGGCAATCCCCAAACAGATCAAGATGATTGCCAGCACTCTGCGGTATCTGCCTGTCATATTGCTTTTCAGAGAAGAAATCTCCTTCTCATCAATACCGAACAGGAATTTATCCTGTATCCTATAAAATTCCTCATCACTTAAACTGCCCAGATTGTTGGCATGGAAAAAGCTAAATACATAGACCACAATGATCGGCAATGCTAATATCCCGATATCCAAATATGTGGCGATCATGATCAGCAATACAAAAATACCAAGGAGGCTAACTCCCATCTTCATAAAACCGAGATACATCTCTCCCGCACCCGGCAGCCATGAAAAAATAAATAATAAAAACCTGTTTTTCTTCTTTCTCATTCAAATACCTCCATCCTGACTAATCTGTTTAAACCTTCATTTAGCTGACTGCAATATGTGTTTAGCCGGTTATTCAGACGATTGTTAAAACTGTCCTCGTCCGGTAGCCTTTGCATTTGTCCATCTACAGTTTCATCCTGCCGTTCCTGAATCAATACCGGTCGTCTGCCATCTTCCGGCAGAATATTCTCCGGCATAATAATCATGAGCCACAGAGCCGCGGCTGTTGCGGCGATTACTTTTATACTATAAAATAACAATTGTTTTTCTTTACTCTTTTTCCTTTTTAAGCGGATTTGATTTATTAAATCCTGTTTAAACTCTTTTGGCGGATGGAGCAGCGGTTCTGCTTCCACTGCAGAAATCAGCTTTTCCAAGGCTTCATCCGTCAGATAATCGGGGGAAATCCTCTTCCTGTCTATCCTGCTCATGCGCTGTTCTCCTTTCTGTAGATTTTGCGTAACATGGCTCTCGCCCTGTAAATCTGTGTCTGCACTGTCTTGATCTTCTGACCGCGTCTTGCGGCAATCTCCTTTACTTCCATTTCATCATAATAATAGGCCTTCGCCACTTCGTCATAGGGCGGTTTCAACCGGCTGCAATTAAATAACAACTGTTCTTTCATTTCCCGTTCCATATAGATATGCTCCGGCGTATTTGTATGATCTGCATTCGTTTCTGCCCCCAGATTACTTTCTAACGCAACATCTTCTGTGGGGATACTGCGCCTGCCGGAATGAGACAGATAATCGATACATTTATTGGTGGCAATTCTACAGATCCATGCTTTCGGATTGCTGCCGTCGAAACTTTTCAAATGCTCATATGCAGAGAGGAAGGTATCCTGAGCCAGGTCTTCGGCGGCGAAATAATCCGACGTCATCTTATAACAGATAGAAAAAACAAGATTCTGGTAGGAATCAATCAGCGCTGTCAATTGTTCTTCCTTATGTATATTTTCCGCCCCCTCTCTGCTTTCCTGCCCCTTCATGTAATATAACGGCAGAAACATAAGATCTTCTTCAGAAAAATTTTAAAAAACAAAAAAAGAAGTGTCAACCTCATTACGGATTGGCACTTCTTTCTTTATTTCTTCATCTTAGACCGGAAGATCAAACTCGCCAGATAGCCGAAGATCAATGCGGCACTGCTGCCCACGGCCCCATTGGTAAAGCCGCCTTTAAACAGACCGATAAAACCTTCCTGATCGACCGCTTCCTTTACCCCCTTCATCAGCATATTGCCGAATCCGAGAAGCGGTACACTGGCACCTGCCCCCGCATACTCCATGAACGGTTCATACCAGCCTATTATACTGATCACTGCGCCCAGGCAGACTAACAATACCATGATCCGTCCCGGCATCAATTTCGTTTTCTCCATCAGGATCTGCACCAGGGCACAGATCAGTCCGCCTACCCAGAAAGCATTCAAATAATCCATTTGCATGACCTCACTTTTTTATTATATTTGTAAGTATAAAAATAACAGACAGGAATATCCGTCGATATCTCTGTCTGTTATTCTTTACCTAATTTCACATATTATGCATCTTTTTATTCAATATGTGCAATAACTTCTACCTCGCAAAGCACATCCTTAGGAAGCTGTTTTACCGCAACACAGCTTCTTGCCGGTTTCTCCGTAAAATATTTTTCATAAACTGCATTAAATGCCGCAAAATCAGCCATTTCCGCCAGAAAACAGGTGGTTTTTACCACATTGGCATATTCCGTACCTGCCGCCTTTAAGACCTCACCCACATTCTTCATGACCTGCTCTGCCTGCCCGGTGATATCCTCACCGGTGATCTCCCCTGTAGATGGATCGATCGGGATCTGTCCCGATGCAAACAGCATCTTATCTACAATGATTCCCTGTGAATAAGGTCCGATTGCCGCAGGTGCTTTGTCCGTTGCAACTTTTTTTAACATAGTGTTCTCCTCCTTCTTGAATAAAAAACTACTCTCCGAATCTTGCCTTTACATAATATCCTCTCTCGTTTTCTATGACCTCCAGAACTTCCCCTTCCCGCTCCAGCATTCTTTCGCGGAAAGGTACATTGCCGGACATGGCAAGAGAAGGATCGATCGTATAATAATAATTACTGGGTAAAACCCCTTCCGTTACCGTAATGTGGTCGCCTGCCTTCAGCAATCCGGGCCGTTCCATTTTAAATTCCATTTCCCGCATGATCTTGAACTCATCTTACTTTCCATCGGATTTCTATTGATAATTGTAGCATATTACATATCTGCTTACAACATCCCTGTGCAAAATAAAAAGCTTTACATATACTATTAATAAAACAAAATAAGGTGTTACAACATGGATAATTTCAATATTTTTCCACCATTTCCCGCGTCTGGCCGAAATGTGATCAGAGTATTCGCTGCCGTGATCGAAGAAATCTCCCGGGAGCGCAATACAACTTTTGTAACCATCTCCTATCGTAACTGTAGCGGGTGTGCCGATCCTTCGGGAACTGTTCGTCTTGTCGTAAATCAGGATACGGTAATCCGTGACGAAAACGGTCGGAATATGCGTATCGGCGAGTTGGAACGCGGCATGACGGTAGATGCCAGCTTTTCTTCCGCAATGACAAGGAGCATTCCTCCTCAGGCACAGGCATTTTCCATCCGGGTAGTAAGAAGATCGAACAGGACCGAAACCACTACCGGAAGGATCATAGAGGTCAATACCCGTAACAATTATATCCTGGTCTTGCGAAACCAGAATCTTTCTTCTGCGATTCGCTTTAATGTGTCTCCCAACACAGTTATTTTAGATTTTTTCGGAAGACGGACCGGTCTTTCTTCCCTGAGGCAGGGATTTAGGGTCAGGGTAGAGCATGCTTCCTTCTCGACTGCAAGCATTCCGCCGCAGACCACTGCCTTTACCATCCGGATCATCCGGTAGATCGTTCCTCTCACCTTGACTTTATCTATGCATTGTTATATTTTATAATAAAATGAGGGGAAAATACGGAGGATAAAAGGTGATTCAAATAGCTATCTGTGACGATCAGTGCGAAGAACTGGAACGCACTTACACTATGGTCAAAACTTACTACGATCTACACCCTGAATTAAACATTTCTTTTCGCAAATTTCAGTCCGGTAATGACCTTCTGGAATCCCTTAACTCGCGAAAACGTTATGATATATACCTTTTGGATATCCTCATGCCAAAGATCAACGGTATCGAGACAGGTACTGCCATCCGTAAGAATGATGATACTGCCTTCATTATCTATCTGACTTCCTCACCCGATTTTGCATTGCAATCCTATCAGGTAGATGCAGGGGGGTATCTGCTGAAACCATTGGAGGAAAAAGATTTATTTGCAGTGCTGGATAAGGTGATCGCAAAACTGGATGCGGAAGACCAGAGACGCTTTGTTTTCCAGATACCTGGCGGCGGAATTGAAAGTATCCCTTATTCCCGGCTATTATATCTGGAATATTATCAGCACCGCCTGATTGCCCATACAACAGAGCAAACGACATTGGAAAGCATTTATTACAGGGAATCTTTTCAGGAACTGACAGCGTCCCTTACAGACAGCAGATTTGTAAAGATTTCTTCGTCCATAATTGTCAATATGCAGCATATCAGGAATATCACTTCACGAGAAATCCGGTTATCCAATGAAGAAGGCTTGAAGATTTCGCGTATCTATATAACGGAAGCAAGAAAGTCCTTCATGGATTATCTTTTGGAAAGGGGAAACTGAATATGGATATCTCAGAATTTGTTCGCCTGACCCTTTTGATCTTGATCTTCGGAATCATGAGCCTGATCCTGCTTGACCAAAAATATAGTCTGAAGAAAACTTTAATCATATATGGAAGCTTTCTGGCCATATCGATTGCAATCAATGTATCGATCTGTACCCTGTTTGGATGGAGTATATTTGCACGCTGTTATGTGCTCGTGACAAACGGTTGTGCAACAATCGGCCTGTTCTTTCTGTCCAAAAGGAAAGGTCTTCCCATAATCTTCACGATGCTGACTGCCACTGTTTGTACTAATTTCCCTGCTATGACGGCAACTTATATCAGGGCGGAAACGGGATGTTCTATCTGGTTGGAGATTCTGATCAGGCTCATAATAGGCATACCGCTTATCATAATCTTATACCGCTATCTGCGACCCTCCTATCTGCAAATGCTTACCGAGATGGAGAAAGGATGGGGATATCTGTGTCTGATACCGGGTCTGTATTATGCTATCGTTATTATCAACATGGCAGACCTTTCCTCTGCACCTTCGGAATATCGCAGGATTTTTCTGAACATATTTCTGTCATTTTCCATTACAGCAGTGTCCTATGGTGTGATCTTTACTCTGTTTGGAAAAATTCTTCGCGAGGCAGAAATGCATGATGAGCAGCAGATGTTGAAAATCCAGATGCAGGCAATGGAGCGAGAAGCTGACATACTGAAAGAGAACGAAGAAAAAATGCAGATATCCCGGCATAATTCAAGGCACTATATTGCACAAATAAAGACTCTGCTTGAGTCCGGCAATATACAGGATGTCCTGCGTATCCTTGGCGGTCTGGATGAACAGTACAGCAATACGAAAGTTCCATACTACTGTAACAACCCTACGGTCAATGCTATTCTTGTGTATTATATCAGGAAAGCAGAGCAGGAGAAAATTACGGTGGAGACAGACTGCAGACTGCCCGAAAAACTGCCTGTAGAAGCATCGGAACTTGCGATGGTGCTTGCTAACGCAATTGAGAATGCCATTCATGCCTGCGCCATACTTCCGGAGGACAGGGAGCGGATCATCAAGATAAAAATGGTTCCTTCACCGCAGCTTGCTATCGAGGTTGCCAATTCTTATACCGGCACGATAGAATTTGACGAAAACGGACTTCCCATATCGCTCCGGTCCGGACATGGTCTGGGAACCAGGAGTATTTCAGCCTTTATAGAGAAATATGACGGTATTATGGAATACAGCACCGAAGGTTCATTGTTCCGGCTGAGACTGCTGATCGGAACAGAATGAGAAAGGGAACCCCAAAGCCATTTAAGGCTTTGAGATTCCCTTCTCCGTGGGTATAAAATAGGTTAAAGTGATAAGCATAGGAAAATTACGGTTCTACCATTCTCAATAAATTACCTGCTTCATCGGCCATCGTCATGGATACATTCTCACTGTTCTGAGAAATCTCCACATTACGCTCTACTACAGCGGAAATGTGTTCCAGATCATCCATCGCCTGTTGTACAACCGAAACATTCTTGCGTACCATGTCAGAAATATCTTTTACTCCTGAACTGGCTTTTTCAATCTGCTCTGCCATACTGTCAAACATCTGCATGGTCTGATCACTGATCTTGCTGCCTTCTCCGATAGCCTCTACGGTACTCATAATCAAAGTGTTTGTTTCCTTAGCTGCCTGTGAACTTCTGGCTGCCAGTCCGCCAACCTCAGTTGCCACAACAGCAAAGCCCTTACCCATCTCTCCGGCTCTTGCCGCCTCGATGGATGCGTTAAGGGAAAGCATGTTGGTCTGCTGGGCTATCGAATTGATTTCTCCTATGATCTTCTCGATTTCCGTAGAAGTATCACTGATCTTACGAATAGACAGTTCCAACTGCTCCATCTGTTCTTTTC
The DNA here is from genome assembly GCA_022510585.1 of Lachnospiraceae bacterium. Classification (GTDB taxonomy): domain Bacteria; phylum Bacillota; class Clostridia; order Lachnospirales; family Lachnospiraceae; genus UBA3282. Next base: position 11,236 of record JAFLTF010000039.1, on the reverse strand, counting down.
CCTGTTTCATAGTATCAACGGTTTCGTTGATCAGCGTGGAACCGACTATCGTAGCATCCGCACTCTCATTCAATCCCTGTACAAGCTTCGTCATGATATCCTTCAGGTCACTTAATACATTCTCCTGCTCCTCAGTACCGCCGCTGATCAGACGTGCGCTGTTTAAAGTTTCATTGGAGATATCGTTCAAACGGGAACAAACCTGTTTTACATTCTCTATCAATGCACTATTGGACTCTACATCCTTTTGCTGCCTCTCCATAAGCTGTTCATTTTCATCCAGATTGGTGCGCATGCCTTCCAGCATGGCATTGATCCCGTCGCTAAACAGTGCAAACTCCGGATTTCCCCGTTCATCCACACGGACGGAATAATCTCCGTCTCCGATCATCTTCAGGGCATCCGCAAAATGATAGATCCCTTTTACGATTTTCTCATCCACCATGCGATTGATCAGGTACAGCAAGACACCAAAGATCACCAGCATACTGACAGAAACCATCAGAATGGCCTTCAGGCAATCACCGTAATACTCTGCGGAAGGCAGATAGGTACCGATCAGCATTCCGTCATATTCTTCGGCAAGGTAATGCCCTGTTACACCGTTGATCTTCTTCTGTCCGCCTCCCGCTTTGGAAGGCAGGCCGACTGTATTAGCAGAAGTGCCGATGAGTTTTTTATCAGGATGGGCTAAGATCAGCCCTGATTGCAGGTCCACTGCCCATATGTATCCGTTCGTACCGAATTCAATATCATCAAATACAACATCAATGGCAGTTCCGGCCAGGGTTTCTTCCAACAATTCCGGGCGAATGCCCACCTGTACAAATCCTTTCACATCTTTCCTTGCTACGCCCACATACTGCATCAGCCTTTTCTCTGCAGCATTTTCCTGAGGTTCCTGGACGATCTCTATGGAAGGATCATCAATGATGACCAAAAAGGCTGCCGACTGTTCTCCGCTTCCCATATCAAACCCCACATAGGCGTCTACGGTACTGTGTGTAATAAAACCGCTTTCATCTATTACATGAAGTTCGCTTACTTTCAGGTCCTCCATTAATGCATTCATCTTATCTTTATCGGAGATAATGGTAGGATCTGCGGCAATGATGTTCGCAAATGCTTTCGACTTGGCAAGGCTGCTCTCTCCCAGATCCCTAGTCAGTCTCTCAATCTCCTCCTGATTACTCTGAAGTTTCTCTTTTACTGTGCTTAATTTTTCCCGACTGTCAGACGTATTGCTGATACGCGTTGTAACCGTCTGCAGTATAAAAATAGCCAATACGGCAGCTGCCATACCGATAATCATGTAAATACATAATCTTTTCGTAAAAATTTTTTTCATTCAGGAATCCTCCGGTTATATGATTTCTTCTTTCGCCTTCTTATCTTACCTGATTTTATACTATGTCATTTTAAAATTACTATATAAAGTACTATTTTGGAAGTATCATCACTTAATCTGCACTCCACATCACTTAATCTGCACAAACCATGATCTTATGAGAAAAGGAACCTCAAAACCTAGTTATAATTTTGAGATTCCCTCCTCCGTGGGTATAAAATAGGTTATAGTGATAAGCATTTAAAATGAACAGACAAAAATATCTGATGTACTACATTCTACATAA
>JAFLTF010000039.1:0-9502 GCA_022510585.1 Lachnospiraceae bacterium | reverse complement strand
ATATACTGCTCCAGCACCACTCCATGGGCAATGCCCGGAATGGATTGGCCTTCATTAAAGCTGGTTTTGCTAAGAAGCGCTCCCGTGGGCACAAAAAGCACCCTGCTCCAGACGCCTTCCTCAATTTTTTTCAAAATATAGGCTGACAGCGTGACTGCCGCACAGCCGCAGCCGGAACCACCGGCATTCGTATCCTGCATCTTGGCATCAAAGATCTCCATACCGCAGTCCATATGCTGCTTCCTAATATCAATTCCTTTCTCCTCCAACAGCTCAAACAGAAGTTTCTGCCCTACCGTACCCAGATCCCCCGTGATGATCTTATCATAATCCTCGGGTTTTCTCCCGAAATCCTCCAGATTCTGTTTGATGGTGTCCGCTGCTGCAGGAGCCATACAAGCCCCCATATTCATGGAATCTTTCAGGCCATAGTCTACGATCTTACCAAGAGTAACGCCTGTTATTTCTGCACGGGCTTTCTTGGAAGGCTCACAGGAAAGCAGGAAGGCCGCGCTTCCTGTTACCGTCCAGGTTGAGGAAAGAGGTCTTTGATTTCCGTACGCCAGCGGGAACCGGAACTCTTTCTCAGCGCTGGCAAAATGGCTGGAGGTAACGCAGGCGACTCTGTCTGCGAAACCGCCTGATACCGTCATGCTTCCCACCGCAATTGAAAGTCCGCAGGTTGAACATGCGCCAAACAAACCAATATGGGGCGTTTCAAAAGAAGCAAGTCCAAAACTGCTGGCGATGGACTGTCCTAACAGGTCTCCTGCAAAAATGAGCTGCACATCCTCTTTTTTTATGTTCTCTTTATCCAACACGATCTGCAAAGCTTCCTTCTGCAAAGCGCTTTCCGCCTCTTCCCAGGTCTCTGCACCGAACATATCGTCCTTTCCCACTTTGTCAAACAACTTGCCCATGGGCCCCTGTCCTTCCTTGCTGCCCACCACGGAACCGCTGTTGATGATATAAGGCGTTTTTTCAAACTGAATACTCTGTTTACCCAACATCTGCCCATTCTCCTTTTCAACTTTTTGCCTATGCTGCATTACATAGGCTCCGTTATTTTATAAGCAGTAGTATGTGTAAATGAATGGGAAATATGCACAGAAATTATAATAACATATGTAATTTATAAGGCAACAATCTCTACAGCTGGCGCAAACTCCGGACTTTCGCTACAGACAGAAAGCCGGTATCCGTCTTTTTCCTGATAGGCTCCAGGCAGGACATACTCTTTCATATAATAAGTTCTTTCGTTGACCGCATGCCGCAGTCTGATGCTCTCGTCATCTTCTACAATTACCGCAAAATCTTTTAAGGATAAGGACATCCCCAGTCCGGTCACCTTCAAAAAGCTCTCTTTCATGGTCCAGATCCGAAACAGACGTTCCTCCCACTCTTGATAGTTCCCGGCCCTGTCTATCCATGCGTTCTCTTCCTCTGCAAAAAAACGCCCGGCCAAGTGCCTGGCCCTGCTTTCGCTCATCCCCCGTATACATTCGATATCATTTCCGCTTCGAAACTCCCCGAGGCTGCACATGGCATAATCACCGGAATGAGAAAGCGAAAAATGCAAATCAGGATGATCGGGAAAAAAAGGTTTTCCATACCTTTCCAGCGCATACTCCATCTTCCGCTCACACAGCCCGTATTCCGAAAGTGCGGTATTTAGCGCAAGCGCTGCCCCCAGACTCCGGTTTTTATCTCCACGATGCTTAAGCAGCGCAATCTTTTCCTTCCGATAAACCGATACGGATTCCACTGCTTTTTCAAAAACTGCGTCATCCTCTAACTTTTTTACATTGATGATGTAGGTTTTAACCATCCTTCTTATGCTTCCCTCTTCCATACATATACAAAATTACAACACACATAATGCTTCGAACAGTCAGGCGGATGAAAAGGATTTCCATCGCCGAGCCCTGCGAAGCGTCGGTACTTAGCGAGGTATTTTCGAGCTTAGTACCGCTACGCTGAGCCGGAGCGAAAGCGCGCCCAAGATGGAAACCTTTTCATCCGCCGTCTACTCGAAATTTTATAAATATCTCTTACTCCATAAAGCAATCCTCGCATACCCGGTACGGATAATCCCACGCAAGCGCCTTCCCGCAGACCTGGCATTTCTTCTCAAACTGCTGCTTATCTTCTTTTAACAGAAGACCAATGGCACGCTGAGCCTCCTCCCGGTTTGCCTCCAGTGCTTCTCTGTCCACCACCCAGTTCATCCTGCCCGCAAACTGGCTGTACAAATCCAGCTTCTTGTAATAGGATTCCAGCTCCTCTAAGGCTGCCTCGGAAGGATAGGGAGGACAGTCCTGTTCCCATGTGGGATGCTCACAGTATCTAAGCCACAGTTTCAAGACTTCCTTATCTCCCAGGTCAAAGGGACAGGTGATCAGGGACAGCAGAAGCTTTTTATCCTGCATAAGTTCCCGCGCCTTTCGGTAGTTTTTGAGATAGCGGTATTTCCTGACGCTTTCCGCCATGGAAATCTTATCATATAATTTCGAGCCTTTGGCGCCTTCCCAGACTTCGATGATCTCATCCAGTTCCATAGGAATGTCCAGCAGCACCTCCGGGAATCCGATCCTTGCCTTTTTCAGAGGATAAAAAGGCTCCTTTAATTTTTTGCCGATATAGCCCATATCCATTGTAGACTGCACATAGCCGGTATCATAATAACCGTAACGCCCAGCCCGTCCCGCAATCTGTCGAATCTCTTCCGAGCGAATGCGACGTTTTTCTGTCCCGTCAAACTTAATGGTATTCATAAAAACAATTCTACGGATCGGCAGATTGATCCCCATACCGATGGCATCCGTGGCAACAACTACCTCATTGTCCCCCTCTGCAAAAAGCTGCACCTGCTCCCGTCTTGTCTTCGGCGGCAGATTTCCATAGATGACGCTTGCCCGGATTCCCTTTGCTTCCAGCGCTGCAGCAATGGCAAGGACATTTTTTTTGGAAAAAGTAATCAGCGCATCGCCTTTTTCCACATGCTTATTCATATCATATCTATCCGGTATAAATTCCAAATTTGTATTGCGTTCATGGCGGACCAGGTCGTAAGTATCTCCACAGCGTTTGATCATCTGAATCAGCAGCTTCTCCGCAATCGGGGATGCGCAGACATGGATCTCCTGCGCGCGGATTCCCAGAATCGCCCTGGTCCAGCAGCTTCCTCTGTTTTCGTCATCCACCATCTGTGCCTCATCTATTACCGCAATGTCGTAGATCTCTTTTAAATCCAATACTTCTATGGTAGAAGCCTGACAAAAACTGCCCGGCGTATGGATCTTCTCTTCTCCCGTGATCATGCTGCAGGGAATGCCCGCCGCTGTCATCGTATCATAGACCTCCAGTGCCAGAAGTCTGAGCGGCCCCAGATAGATCCCCTGATATGCGTGTTTCAAACGCTGCAGGGCTTGATAAGTCTTGCCGCTGTTCGTGGGACCGATATGCAGGATAAAATGTCTTTGCATGCTGCGTGCTTCCGGATATTGTTTTTCCGGCTCCGCCTCCATCAGTTCTTCAATCCTTCTGCCCACCATAAGCTGCATATAATCGTCCTTATAGATCTCATATAAGGACTTTTCGCTAAGCAGTTTACGAATATCCTCTATTTTAAGAATCTCCGAAACGGAAGAAGAAGGCGCCATCATCTCCAAAAAGGCAATATCCAGATGGATCAATCTGCGAAGGACGTGCCTGTATTTGCCTATTAGCTTGCGCTGTTTGTTGGAAACCGTATACCCAATATCGGCAGCGCGTTTATGCAGCTCACCCATATCGTTTAAAATCTGATGAGCTTCCAATTTCTTTTTTCTTGCAATCCGATGTTCCAGCTGCCTGATGTTGTGCTCACAGCTTTTGATGAACTTCCTCTGCCTGGAAAAGGGGATTTCCAAAAAGGCCTTATGATAGATGTCCCAGGCTTCCTCTATTTTCTCATTTGAAACCTTATTCACTCGGTACCCTTACCTTTCTTACTATCTACTCTGTGGGTCTTTGGTAAAAATGGCCCGACAACTCTTCCGTTCTGATCGAATTCACAAAGGCTGCCTCATCTGCCGCTTTCACCGCATCGATAACAGCTCTGCTCTCTTCTTTGGATACAACGGAATAGACCACCGCTTTTTCCCGGTGTTCATAAGAGCCTTCACCCTCTAAGATCGTTGCCCCATGCATACTGACGTTGTTGATGGCGGTACAGACATCCTTTGCCTTGGCTTTATTTGTCACAATAAAAAGAGTCTGCTTCTGATATTTGGTATAGAGCGTATGCAGTACCTGGGTGGAGGCATACTGGTAAATAATGGAATAAAGTGCCTTATCCCATCCGAATAAAAGACCTGCCAACGCAATGATGACGATATTGACACCCAGGATCAGATTAAAGGAATCCACTCCTTTTTTCTCCGAAAGATAGATCGCTATAAAATCCGTACCGCCTGTTGTGGCATTCATCAGCAGGCACAGGCTGATGACAAAACCGCTGAGCATGCCTCCGAAAATGCTGATCAAAAGCGTATCGTAAGTGATAATATAACCCGGGATCAAGTCCGTCAGGATGCTGGAAAGCACAATCACTATACAGGAGTATAGCGTAAATTTTTTACCGATATAACGAAACCCTATATAAATGGGTATGAGATTGAGCAAAAGGTTTACCACCGTATAGGGTATTTCCATCTGCAAAAATGTTCTGAAAATAGCCTGGATCAATATGGTCAGTCCCATGACGCCGCCCGGATACAGTCCGCCTGTCCTGACAAAAGTTTTCGTATTCAACGCCATGGCTACTGCGGCAAAACAGATAAAAATAATTCGTTTTCCATCCTCTTTTAAATCAAAATGCATATCCCACCTCTTCCGGCTCACTGCCGGATTTTCTTTCTGCTGAAACTATTTTTGATATTGTATCATATCGCCTAAAATAAGAAAAGCATTTCAGGCGCTTTCATAGGGCTGCGCCATAAATATTATTGCATAAAACATGGTTTTCTACTAAAATAAAAATAATATTTGGAAAGAAAGGAATCCGCTATGTTTGGGGCTTTGATAAATTATGAACAGAAAGAACAGACCATAACGCTGCATTATGAGAAGCAGAGCGTGCAAATACAGGTGTTGACGAATCAAATCATCAATGTATTCGTACCGTTTCGCACAGCTGACCACCGCTCGAAAGCGATCGAGGGCAATAAGGAATGTCCCACGGCATATAAACTTCACCGAACGGAAGATGGGCTGGTTTTGACGACCGACTCCCTGATCTGTAAGATCTATGACAATTTCCTGATCGATTTTTACAATGCGGACGGCGTCCTGCTCTGTGCCGACTACCGGGGCAAAAGAATTCCCCGTTTTACGCTTCAGGAGTCCTTTATTGCATTTATCAAACAGGAGGGGCATGAGGTGGATACGGCAGGGAGCCGGGATTATCCGGTGCAATGTGTCAAGCAGCTGGAGAAAGGCGACTGCATCTACGGCCTCGGCGATAAGACCGGCGTCTTAAATAAACGTTATTACGAATATGAAAATTGGAACAGTGATATACCGGATCCTCATGAAGACAGCTTCAAGTCCCTTTACAAGAGCATCCCTTTCTTCATTACATTGAAAGAAAACGGTGTTTACGGCATTTTTTATGACAATACTTTTAAAAGCTACTTTAATTTCGGCAAAGAAAATGATGCCTACTACAGCTTTGGCAGTGATGACGGTAATCTGGACTACTACTTTATCGGTGGAAACAGCATGCCTGAAATCGTGACAAACTATACCTATCTGACCGGCCGGATGCCTTTACCGCAGAAATGGACACTGGGTTATCATCAATCCCGCTGGGGATACGACAGCGAAGAAACTTTCCGGGATCTTGCCGCAAAGTTCAAAGAACACCGCATTCCCTGCGATGCGCTGCATTTTGATATCGACTATATGGAACGCTACAAGGTCTTTACATGGAATAAAGAGCGTTTCACCGATGCTCACACATTGCTTTCGGATCTGAAAAAACAGGGAATCAAGGCTGTTACGATCATTGACCCCGGTGTGAAGGTGGAAGAAGGCTATCCCATGTACGAGGAGGGCATCAAAGAAGGATATTTTGCAAAAACAGAGGACGGCAGTGTCTATGTGAATGCGGTCTGGCCGGGCGATGCAGTCTATCCGGACTTTGGCGATCCGGACGTACGGAAATGGTGGGGAGAACATTTAAACTTCTATACCGATCTGGGCGTGGGCGGCATCTGGAACGATATGAATGAACCCGCCAGCTTCAACGGTCCGCTTCCGAACGATGTGATCTTTACGGATGAAGACAAAGCTTCCACACATGGGGAAATGCACAACGTCTACGGACACAATATGGCAAAAGCAACCTATGAAGGCTTAAAAAAGCTGACCGGAAAAAGGCCTTTTATCATTACAAGGGCCTGCTATAGCGGTTCCCAGAAATATACCACCGCCTGGACCGGAGATAACCAGAGTCTCTGGACCCATCTGCGCATGGCGATTCCCCAGCAGTGTAATCTGGGTCTGAGCGGCATGTCCTTTGTCGGAACCGACATCGGAGGCTTCGGCGCCGATACGACACCGGAACTTCTGGTACGTTGGATAGAAGCAGGTTGTTTCTCACCCCTGTTTCGTAACCACTGTGCCAAAGGCAGTATGAATCAGGAACCCTGGCTCTTTGGCGACGAGGTACTTGCCATTTACCGAAAATATGTGGAACTGCGCTATACGCTGCTGCCCTATTTCTATGATTTGTGCCGGGAATGTGAGCAGACCGGTCTCCCGGTGATCCGTCCTTTGGTTTTACACTACGAAAATGACACTCGTGTCAGAAATTTGAATGATGAATTTCTGGTGGGAGAACATCTTCTGATTGCCCCGGTGGTTGAGCAGGGCGCAGTCAAGCGCATGGTCTATCTGCCGGAGGGCGTCTGGTATGACTATTGGACCCATGAAGCATATCAGGGAAGGCAATATTATCTGGTGGATGCGCCTTTGGATAAGTGCCCCATCTTTGTCAAGGCGGGGACGATCCTGCCTAAGGCTCCTGTGCAGATGTATGTGGGTGAAACCCCGAATCCGCCTCTAATTCTGGAGGTCTATCCCGGCACCGGCACTTATAAGCATTATCAGGATAACGGGGAAGATTTCGCTTACAGGAATGGGGAATATAACGAATATCTTTTCCGGACGGAAGGAAAGGGTGAGGTAAAGATTACGAAAGTGCATGAGGGGTATGCGGAATATCCGGAGATTATAGTAAATCATATCAATAAATAACATAAAGCCCTCTGCAGACAAACTGCAATAACAGTGGTAGTCTGGCGGAGGGCTTATTGATTATAGTGCATGCGCCTTATTTACGGCTCCCGCAGTCCCGACTTATAATAAAAACAGGTCTTCTCAGGAATCCGGTAAACTGTCTGCTTTTCTTCGTCCTTCTCATACTCCGTGCAACTCACGAATACGATGCGTCCGTCGGGAAGCGCGCAGTAAAGGCAGCCTTCCCACTGACAGGGTGCTTCATAAGCCGGAAGAATATTGACCGCGCTCTCTTCTCCCAGATTATAGGTGAAGATACCGTCATATCCCCAGAATACGAAATCCGTATCGGCACCGGGCGCTATGATGTCAAGCATGATCGTCCCTTCCGGTACGATTGCTTCATAGACATCTTCCAGCGTACCTTTTTCCAGATTGACAGATGCAATGCCCATCTTGCGGTTATAGAGATCAGGGAACTCAATCATGGTATAGACCTTACCGTCTTTGCCGATTCCCAGTCCGCCCATAAAATGACTGCGATAAGTCTCAGAGGTGATCTCTTTTACAAAATTTCCATCACTGTCCAATACCCACAAAAGGGCATTTGAAGCATATCCGGTCCGGATATAGATATATCCCTGTTCATCCGCTACGATCCGGGACACATGGCTATGTCCTTCTCCCGGGACATTGCTGCCGGAGAGATCGATCTTTTTCTTGATTTTGCCTTCCGCATCCAGAATCCAGATTGACCGCTTATACTTCTCACCTGCAAGCGTTATCTTGTCATATTCTTCCTCATCTGTACGCTCCAGCAGACCAAGATAAATGTCCCCCTTATGGTCCTGATACAATGCGGTAACCACGGTTCTGGTATCAAAGTCATCAAAGAACAGCTTAGAATCGCTGCTGCCGATCTCCATCTTATGAATCTCGCTTGCACCGGTCAGGAAAAGGCAGTCTGTTCCTGCCGCTATCAGCTGCATGGATAAATCTCCGGTATAAGGGATGGTCAGTTCCTGTGCAGGATCCCAGACCGCTTCACTCTGTAAAACTTCCTGGTCGGTTGCCTCTATTATCTGCTCTTTTTCTTTGGCAATCTCTTCTTCCGGGAAATCCTTTTCACCTGCCTCGATCTGTTCATTAACTGCCAGCAGACTGTAATCCCTCTTATGCCTGAAATCAATGACCTGCAGAAGTTCTTCATCACTCAGTTCATCCTCCGGGAAGAAAAAAGTGGCGGTTCTTCCGTAAAACCCTACGCCTCTGCCCTTATAATCCTCCGGCTTTGAAAGCATGGTAAGCATACCGCTTGGAAAAAGAGCCTCTTCCTCATAGGATGTATTCAAATCTTCCATACGCTTTCTCTCCGCCTCTGTAAAAGGGCGGTTATAATTGTCCGCACCGATCTGATTCTCATAGATCTGTACGAAATAAGCTTCCATCTCTTTCTCATTCATAGCTTCCATTCGTTGCTGCAAAGCATTGACTGCTGCAGTCACTGTGATAGAACACAGTGCAATCAGTGCCGCCGCCAGAATCACCGATTTTTTCCATGTCATATGCAGCGGTTTCCTGCGTTTTTTCAAACTGACAAGTGTGTCATTTATTCTGTCATATACTGTGTCAGGTGTTATGAGCTTTTCCTGCTCTGCCATTTGCAACAGTTCCTGCTCAAATTTATCATTTCTACCTTGCATAGGGAACTCCTTTCCTTTTTATAACATCTCTTTTAACAGTCTTTTCCCTCTGGAAAGTCTGGATTTTACCGTTCCTTCCGGAATCCTCAGCGCTTTACCGATTTCTTTCATGGAAAGCTGCTCATAAAAATACAGAAGGATCACTTCCCGGTACACGATATCCAGCTTCATGACCACATCCCACAGCTCATGATGTTCATCCTGAAACTGCGGCATATAGTCCTCCATATTTTCCACAGGGGTCGTATGTTTATTTTTTCCATAGATCCTCTTTGCCTCATTTGCGGCTATCTGCATGATCCATGCCCGAAATTTCTCCGATTTTCGCAGCGTAGGAAGTTTCTCATACGCCTTTAGAATCGACTCGCTGACTGCGTCCTGCGCATCTTCGTGATTGTGCAGAATACCCAGGGTCAGTCTGTAGAGATTCGGGGTATATTCCTGGACTAATTTTTCAAAGGTTTCATCGTCGATTACGGACATGCTCCACCTCCTTTGCATTTTCGCCGGCTTCT
>JAFLTF010000038.1 GCA_022510585.1 Lachnospiraceae bacterium | reverse complement strand
CACATCTTGGTCAGTTCATCCGCCTCTACGGTAACAGGCATCTTGGGATTGACGACCTCAACCGCCGCAAGCGGCGCTACCTTCGGATTCGGAATGCCGCAGGCATGGCAGATCTCCACTGTATTTTCTATAATATGTACTTTTTCTTCCAGACTCGGATAGGTCAGGAAAGCAACATCCGATAAGAATAACAGATGGTCAATGCCTTCCACTTCAAAAACACAGACATGAGACAAGGTCTTCCCGGTTCGCAGGCCGACTTCTTTATCCAGCACGCTCTTTAAAAAAGATTTGGTATCGATCAGGCCTTTCATATACATATCCGCTTTGCCGGTGTGTACCAGTTCCACAGCCTTTAACGCTGCGGCATAATCCTCTTTTTCATCGATGATCTCAAATCCGTTTACATCCATGTTTATGGAAGCTGCCACTTCTTTGATCTTGTCTTCATCACCGACTAAGATTGCTTCTGCAATATTGCGCTCTTTTGCAGCTTTTACCGCTTCTAAAACGGCGCTGTCCTGTGCAACGGCTACAGCCACTTTTTTTACGCTGCACTCAGATACTTTCGATAATAAGTCGTCAAAACTCTTGCTCATTTTTTCCTCCATCCCGGATGAAATCAAACATCCGCATTTATATTTCATTTCGTACAAAAAAATAGTATCACTTCTGTAGATAAAAAGCAAATTTTATTATTTTCCTAAAACGATATCAGCGTAATACGCCTCATATCGTATTTCATACTGCCGAAGAGGCAGGTAAGTTTTAAGATAAGTAAAGACCTCTTCTTTTGGTATCTCATTATCAATATAAAAAACGAGTGTTTTCTGACTCAGCATTTTTTCATCCGTAATGGGCGCTTTTGTCTGCCAATCTATAAAATATAATCCCTGAAAAGAAGGATAATTGATGTAATCCTCCCACATTTTCCAATAAGTTTCATCTTTACCTATATAAACACAATAGGCAGCTTCTTTTGACAACTCGTTTACGACATCTCTTCTTTCCGCAAAATAAGGCGCTTTTACAGGCGGTTTATAAAAATAGAAGGTTGTAAAAAAGATACATGCGCACAAGATTATGCTTGTAAATCTTTCCGCTTTTTTGTTTTGGATGCTGTTGATCAGATGTTTTGCCCATACGATAAAGAATGCGTACAGCAGGGCGGCTACCGGGCTGATATAGCGTATGGTAATAAAAGGAGATGCCTTCGATATCCCATAGAAATAGATTAATGAGGGCAATGCCAGAAATCCCAGTTTTAGCAGTGAAGTTATGTCGATTTTCTTTTTTATAACTAATAAAACTGTAAGTGCAATCAGAACAAGAATAATAATGGGGAGACAGCCTTTGAACATTTGCCGGTTGTAGGAAGAAAACATGGAGGATGCCTCTCCTAATATACTGCTTTCTTTTAAGAATTTGTGTACGGCATCCCTGCCTCTGTATTTAAAAAACAAATGGGTCAGAGCAGCGGGATATAGTCCGATATAAACAAATGCGCAGATTACCATCACGGCAATATAACGGAAGATATCCTTATACTTTTTGCGGTACCAAAGCACCAGAACCAAAGCTGCCGCAATAAGGCATTGGTAAATAATAAAATAGTAATGCGTCAGTACACCGGCAATCGTCAGTAACGCCAGTATGACATAGGTTTTCCAATATTTTTTGAGAGGATATTCCTCCACCGACATTATGCGATCGTATACAATCAGATGATACCATGACTGGAACAGGGTGATCGCCATCAAAAGTACATACATACGAATAAACAGCGTCATATTGACAGCCAGAAAAGAACAACAGAAGATAGTGCTTAATATCAGGGACAGATGTTTGTTTTTGATAAAGTACCGGAGTAGTAAAAATAACCCTGCTTCCACAAACAGCAGGAAAAAAATGTTTAGACCGATACCGTACCATTTTGAATACTGCCCTTCAAATACCGAGCATATTAAATTCAGAAAAAGATAATAGAAAGGTGGATGCGTGTCCATAGCCTGATTTTCTACAACCATTTTTATGTTGAAGCGTTCCGCTCCTGTTGCGGTCACAGCATTTCTAAAGTAATCCGCGTCATACCAGGTTTGGTCTTCCAGATATGTGATGCCTTTAAAACCGCCAAGAGAAGTGGATGAAATATAAGAAAACACCTCGTCGCCTTCTAAGCCGTAATTGACATTTCCGGCTATGATATGGATAGAGACAGTCAGAATGACAGCAATAAGGAATTCTAATGCAAACAGATATTTATTGTTTTTTGTATGCATATATCTTTGTCCTTTCACACATTATTTTTATATAGCGCTGCTTTATATAAACGTCTAAATTATACGATAATAAACAACAGGCTGCAATATAAGAATTTTCCGGGGTACTTTGCCGCCTTGGTGTTACAGTTGAATTTATAAGGGGAATCTGCTACAATAGAAATTGGTATTTTTTGTAAAGAAGAAATGTGTCAGGACGGATCATAACTTATGTATACGCACAAATCTGCGCACAGATAGGAGCAAACATGGGCTTAGTACAGAAAATTTTCGGGACGCACAGCGAAAGAGAGATCAAAAGGATCGAAGGTCTGGTAAACGGGATCGAAGCTCTTCGGGATTCTATGATGGCGCTTTCCGATGAACAATTAAAAGATAAAACAAAAGAGTTTAAGAAAAGGCTGCAGGACGGAGAGACCTTGGACGATCTGCTGGTGGATGCCTATGCAGTAGTCAGAGAAGCAGCAAGACGTATCCTGAAGACGGAGCATTACCGGGTACAGCTGATAGGCGGTATCATTCTTCATCAGGGACGTATCGCGGAAATGAAAACCGGTGAAGGTAAGACCCAGACCTGTCTTTTGCCGGCATATCTGAATGCCCTGGAAGGGAAAGGCGTGCATGTTGTTACGGTCAATGATTATCTGGCGAAACGTGATGCCGAATGGATGGGACAGGTTCATGAATTCTTAGGTCTGACGGTAGGCGTCGTATTAAACAGCATGAAATCCGATGAGCGCAGAGAGGCTTATAACTGTGATATTACCTATGTGACTAACAATGAACTGGGATTTGACTATCTGCGAGACAATATGGTCATTTATAAAGAACAGCTGGTACTCAGGGATCTGCACTATGCCATCATCGATGAGGTGGACTCTGTATTGATCGATGAGGCCAGAACGCCGCTTATTATTTCCGGACAGAGCGGTAAATCCACAAAATTGTATGAAGCCTGTGATATTCTTGCCAGACAGCTTACCCGTGGTGAAGATATGGAGGAATTGTCCAAGATGGATGCTATCATGGGCGTAGAACGGGAGGAAACAGGAGATTTTATCGTCAATGAAAAAGATAAGATCGTTAATCTGACTGCACAGGGTGTTTCCAAAGTAGAGCGCTTTTTCCAGATTGAAAATCTGGCGGACCCGGAAAATCTGGAAATCCAGCATAACATCATCCTCGCGCTGCGTGCCCATAATCTGATGTTTAAAGACCAGGATTATGTGGTAAAGGAAGACCAGGTGCTCATTGTAGATGAATTTACCGGGCGTATCATGCCCGGACGGCGTTATTCCGATGGTCTGCATCAGGCAATTGAGGCCAAAGAGCATGTCAAGGTAAAAAGAGAGAGTAAGACGCTTGCGACGATCACTTTCCAGAATTTTTTCAATAAATTTGATAAAACTGCCGGCATGACCGGTACCGCGTTGACGGAAGAAAAAGAATTCCGCGACATCTACGGTATGGATGTGGTAGAGATTCCCACCAATCGGGCGGTTGCCAGGGATGACCTTCAGGATGCGGTATATAAGACGAGAAGAGAAAAACTGAATGCCATTATAGAGGCGATCATAGAGGCACATAAGAAAGGACAGCCGGTACTGGTCGGTACGATCACGATCGAGGCATCGGAAGAGCTAAGCGCCCTTTTGAAAAAAAGAGGCATTGAGCACAAGGTCCTGAATGCGAAATTTCATGAGCTGGAAGCGGAAATCGTAGCGGATGCCGGTATCCATGGAGCTGTTACCATTGCGACCAACATGGCAGGCCGTGGTACGGATATCAAACTGGATGAGGAATCCAGAGCTGCAGGCGGCCTTAAGATCATCGGAACGGAACGGCATGAATCCAGACGTATCGATAACCAGCTGCGCGGACGTTCCGGCAGACAGGGAGATCCCGGTGAGTCCAAATTCTATATTTCGCTGGAAGATGACCTGATGCGTCTGTTCGGTTCTGAGAGAATGATATCCATGTTTAATGCACTGGGTATTCCGGAGGGACAGGAAATCGAGCATGGGGCATTGACCAAAGCGATTGAATCTGCACAGAAAAAGATTGAGAGCAATAACTTCGGAATCAGAAAGAGTCTGCTGGAGTATGATCAGGTCATGAATGAGCAGAGGGAGATCATCTATGAAGAGAGAAGGCGCGTCTTAAACGGCGAGAGCATGAGAGATGCTATTTATAAGATGATCACTGATTTTACGGAGAATTGTATTGATATCAGTATCGGAGATGACAGTGATTTTGATGAATGGAATTTCAATGAGCTGAATGCCCTGCTGCTTCCTACGATTCCTTTACAGCCGGTTACGGCGGATAGGGTCTTAAAACCGAAGAAGAACAGCTTAAAACAGCAATTAAAGGAAGAAGCGGTCAAGCTTTATGAGAGTAAAGAAGCGGAATTCCCCGAACCTGAGGCAATTCGTGAAATCGAGCGTGTCATCTTATTGAAGGTCATTGACAGAAAGTGGATGGATCACATCGACGATATGGATCAGCTGCGTCAGGGTGTGGGATTACAGGCATACGGACAGAGAGATCCGCTTGTAGAGTATAAAATGAGCGGATATGAGATGTTTGACGAGATGACGCAGAACATCAAGGAAGAAACGGTACGTCTCTTATTCCATGTCCGCATTGAGCAGAAGGTAGAGAGAGAACAGGTGGCGAAGGTAACGGGAACCAATAAGGATGATTCGGCCCCAAGAGGACCTGTGAAGCGCATGGAAGCGAAAGTTTATCCAAACGATCCGTGTCCTTGTGGTTCCGGCAAGAAATATAAGCAGTGTTGTGGCAGAAAATAGAAAGAAGGTGACGTTATTGGTAGAGTTAGATAATATGAAGTCTGAACTGCAGGCTTACGAAAGTCCATTAGCGGAAGTGAGGGATTCACTTTGACTTAGCCGGTAAAGAGAAGCGCATCGAAGAGTTGGAGATGGAGATGCAGGCTCCGAATTTTTGGGATGATCCGGAACAGTCCAACCGGAAGATGCGGGAGGCTAAGAACCTGAAAGATACCGTAGAGACGATACGAGGGCTGGAAAGCCAGTATGAAGATATCCTGACTCTGATTGAAATGGGATATGAGGACAACGATCCTGCCATTATCCCGGATATCAGTGAAGAGCTGGAATCTTTTAAGACCACATTTGAAGAGATCAGGGTGAGCACCTTGCTTTCCGAAGAATATGATAAAAATAATGCGATATTACGTCTAAATGCAGGTGCGGGCGGAACAGAAAGCTGCGACTGGTGCAGTATGTTGTACCGTATGTATACCAGATGGGCGGAACGGAAAGGCTTTTCTCTGGAAGTGCTGGATTCTCTGGACGGCGAGGAAGCGGGGATCAAATCCGTTACCTTCCAGATCAATGGTGAGAATGCCTATGGATATCTGAAATCCGAGAAGGGGGTACACAGACTTGTGCGCATTTCTCCGTTTAATGCGCAGGGAAAACGTCAGACTTCCTTTGTTTCACTGGATGTCATGCCGGAGATTGAAGAGGATGTGGATGTAGAAGTCAAAGATGAGGACATCCGGATCGATACCTACCGCAGCAGCGGCGCCGGCGGCCAGCATATCAACAAGACATCGTCGGCTATCCGTATCACTCATTTTCCCACCGGGATCGTGGTAACCTGTCAGAATGAGCGAAGCCAGCACATGAACAAGGATAAGGCTATGAAGATGCTGAAAGCCAAGCTGTTCATGTTAAAACAGGAAGAAAATGCGGAGAAGTTATCGGATATCCGGGGTGATGTCAAAGAAATCGGCTGGGGCAGTCAGATCCGCTCCTATGTCATGCAGCCATATACCATGGTAAAAGACCATAGGACCAACGAAGAATCGGGCAATGTAGATGCGGTAATGGATGGCGGGTTAGATCCTTTTATCAATGCATATTTAAAATGGAAAAGTGTCGGAAATTAAGATTCCGACACTTTTTATGATTCTCTTTTTATTGCTTCTTGTCTGATCAGACTACCAGATCGGCTCTTTGGCTGTTTCTGATCAGATCCAGGAAAAATTCCGCAAAGGTCGCATTCATATAAGGAATCAGCCATAGATACGCGATTCCGCATGACAATAGTCCAAGAAGCAAAAGCGGAAGGAAGCTGACCATCAGATAAAACAACCTTCCCTTGCTGCCTTTCATTAATTTCCTGCTCATGGCTAACAATTCACTGACCGAATAGTCCGGAAAGTCATGGAACAGGAAAAAGGTCTGAGAGTAGATCAGTGAGATGATGACCATGGCCACCCCATATAGAATCACTGTCAAAGAATAAATCAGTGATAACACGGCGTTTTTAGGATTTTGTTGTACCAGAAAAGAACAGATCGTCATTGGCAGCATGCTGATATAAAGCCATACGCTGATGTACAGCTGGATCAGGACCGCTTTGTTCGGATACATCTGAAATCCGTAAAATACATCGCTTACCGTTACAGGTCTGCTGCAGGATATTTTCAGGAAAAGATATCTTTCTCCCGAAACCAGTAAACCTGCTAAAACAGAAATGACAAAGGAGATCAGGAAGTTTAAAATAACACCTGTAATCGTCTTCATATTTAAAAACATAGTGCTGAAAAATGTGATAAATGCAGTGATGAAATAAACCGCCAAAATGGCGCTTATGGCTGTTCCGTAATGATTGAACATGTGCTCTTTGGCAAGCGCTTTCAATTCTGCTGAAGATTTATATTTATGATCCATAAAGTAAACTCCATTTCATTTTAGCAGGCTATATCAATATTCATCCCGAGATATTTATTAGCGGCATCGGAAGATTTCAGATCCTTCTGATAAGGATTTTCCTCATTGTAATATCTAATCTGCGTGGCAGTGGTGCCTCCGGATACGAAAGTGCGTCCACACTCCGGACAGATATCCGTGTGGATCGCAACATTGCATGATACCACCTTGCCGTTGTTTCTGGCAGCATCTTTATAAGCATTGGCAACATGCTCCTGCTCATGGCTTCTGACTCTGGAAGCGGCAGCGTCAGGTGAAATATGCGCTGCGGACTTGAAGGATACCATCTCGTCAGAGCCATCCTGATATTTACGGTTCTTACAAGTCTCACATTCTGCGGGAGAGGATTTGCGGCCTGCCTGTTTCTCGGTGGACTCTCCGGGATTACGGATGATCTGCCGCTCTTCATTCTCTGTTGCCAAAGGATATGCATAAGTATTTGTATATGCGCTTACTCCGTTTATTCCGCTTATTCCGTTTATCATATAGATAGAAACTCCCTTCTTTAAGATTTTCTAATAGGAAAACCCGTCTTCCTCCATGATCTCTTCCATCATTTCATCGAACGTCTGCCCGTATGTTCGTTGAAAGGTCCGGTTGACCTCTGCACGTACATCAGGATTCGTGAATAAAAGCACGATACTGGAAACAACCAGTACGGTATTTAAAACGAGGCCGATTACGGCAAGGGTGATACCGGTCTGCGCTTTGCTAAGGAGCTTAGGCCGCCGCCCTTTCGAGAGCAGGGCAAGCACAATCGCAATGCTTCCGCAGACAAATGCCGGATAAATTGTGAAAGTAAAGCAGGAAACAATCGAAACAATGCCTAAAACCATAGCAGCGGAAGCAAAATTACTTCCGGGTTCGGCATTGGGCAGTTGATAGGAATTCCGGTTATAATACGGATAGCCGTTATTATTATAGCCATTATTATTGTAACCGTTGTTATTATAGCTATTGTTATTGTATCCGTTAGTGCCATTATAATAGTTATTGCCGTTATAATAATTATTGTTGTTATAGCTGTTATTGTTATAACCGTTACCGCCGTTCCCATAGGAAGCATTATTCCTGTTCCGGTCAGCATTTTCAGAGGACTGCTGCTCCGCCTCCGGTTGGTTCTGTAAAGAAGGCTGTTCATTTTGTGGTTCCGGTTGTGTATTCTGATTAAAATCCATAGATTCTCCTCCTGCATATACAAAATAAGTATAACACGAAAAGCAGGAAAAAACCAGTGATATTAAAAAGAAAAAGGTCGCAAAGAGCGTTTGACATGCGAAAACGTAAAAATATGAGATTTTTTGTAGCACCAATAGAAAAAATCAAGTATAATGGAAGAATCAGTGAAACGGAAAGTTGAGAGAAAGGCATGGTTATTCTATGGATATTATTTTGAAACTGAAGGAAGAGCTGGGAGTAGAAAAATGGCAGGTAGAAGCCGCAGTGAATCTGATAGATGAGGGAAACACGATTCCCTTTATATCCAGATATCGGAAGGAAGCCACAGGTTCCTTAAATGATGAGGTACTACGTAACCTGAATGAGAGATTGACCTATCTTCGGAATCTGGAAGAAAAGAAGGAACAGGTTTTAAACAGCATTGAAGAGCAGGGAAAACTGACAGATGAGTTGAGGGAGAAAATCATCGCGGCAGAGACAATGGTGGTGGTAGAAGACCTATATCGCCCCTATCGTCCGAAGAGAAAGACCAGGGCAAGCGTTGCAAAGGAAAAAGGATTGGAAGGACTGGCCGACTATATTCTGGCACAGGAAGCAGCCGTATCACTGGAAGAAGAAGCTGTCAAATACCTTCATGAGGAAGAAGATGAAGCAAAATCGGTGAAAACAGTAGAAGATGCCATTCAGGGGGCAAAGGATATCATTGCGGAAATGATATCCGATGAAGCTGACTACCGTATCTATATCAGAATGATCACCATGGAAGAAGGGAAGCTTGTCAGCGCTGCCAAAGATGAAAAGGCAGAAAGTGTATACGAGATGTATTACGATTATGAAGAGCCTGTAAAAAAAGCGGCGGGACATCGTATTCTGGCAATCAACAGAGGCGAGGATGAGAAATTTCTGACGGTAAAGGTAGCTGCGCCACAAGAGCGCATCTTACAGTATTTGCGTACGAAGGTCATAAAAAATGACAACCCTGTCACAACGCCGGTTTTAGAGGAAGTTATAGCTGACAGTTATGACAGATTGATTGCACCGGCAATTGAGAGAGAGATCCGAAACGATCTGACGGAAAAAGCAGAGGACGGCGCCATTTCCGTATTTGGCAAAAATCTGGAGCAACTCCTATTGCAGCCGCCGATCGCGGGAAAAGTAGTACTCGGCTGGGATCCTGCCTTTCGTACGGGGTGTAAGTTAGCGGTTGTGGATGAAACCGGAAAGGTATTGGATACCAAGGTGATTTACCCGACGGCGCCTCAGAATAAAGTCGCAGAGTCCAAGGCAGAATTGAAGAAATTGATCAAAAAATACAATGTTTCTTTGATTTCCGTAGGAAACGGGACTGCTTCCAGAGAATCGGAACAGGTGATCGTGGAACTGTTAAAGGAGCTGGACGCTCCCGTACAATATGTGATCGTGAACGAGGCGGGAGCTTCCGTCTATTCGGCAAGTAAGCTGGCAACAGAAGAATTCCCGAACTTTGATGTGGGCCAGAGGAGTGCAGCCTCCATTGCAAGAAGATTACAGGACCCTCTGGCAGAACTTGTGAAGATCGACCCGAAGTCCATCGGTGTCGGACAATACCAGCATGATATGAATCAGAAAAAGTTGAGTGATGCTTTAAACGGTGTTGTGGAAGACAGCGTCAATAAGGTGGGCGTGGATTTGAATACCGCTTCGGCGTCTCTGCTTGAGTATGTTTCCGGCGTGACCAAGGTCATTGCCAGAAATATTGTGGATTATAGAGAACAAAATGGCCGCTTTACCAACCGGAAGCAGCTTTTGAAAGTGGCGAAACTGGGACCGAAGGCTTTTGAGCAGTGCGCGGGTTTTATGCGGATTACCGACGGAGACAATCCTCTGGATGCCACCAGCGTACATCCGGAATCTTACGAGGCAGCAAAGAAGCTGATGGATAAGATGGGGCTGACCATGGCAGATATCAAGGAGGCACAGAAAAGAGCGGCCGCTGAGAAATCCACTGGCAAGAAAAAGGTCGCAAAAAACGATAAACCCAAGAAACAACCTAAGATCGTGATCCGCAATACCAATACGGCTATGGGAAAAGCATTGGCATCGGCAATGAGTAATATGGTGTTGGAGGATACGAAAGCAGATGCCGCAGGCGACGGTGAAATAGCTTCCACTGCAGAGAAAACGGAGTTGGCAGCGGGCAGTCTGGAAAGAAAGATCAAAGATAAGAAAAAACTGGCAGAGGAGCTGGGAATCGGTGAGATCACACTTACGGATATCCTGAAGGAGCTGGAAAAACCGGCTAGAGATCCCCGTGACGATATGCCCGCACCGATTTTACGAAGCGATGTACTGGATATGAAGGATTTGAAACCGGGCATGATTTTGAAAGGCACAGTCCGTAATGTCATTGACTTTGGCGCTTTTGTAGATATCGGCGTGCATCAGGACGGCTTAGTACATGTCTCCCAGATGACGAAGAAATATATCAAACATCCGCTGGAGGCAGTCAGCGTCGGCGATGTGGTTGATGTACAGGTGTTGTCCGTTGACCTTGCGAAAAAGCGGATTGGACTGACGATGAAGATCAATGAGGAGAATGTATAAAAAGCTTGCATTTTTATCAAGACCGTACTACAATAACTATTGTATATAAATTATATAAAGGTAAGTTCTTCGGGGTCGGGTGAAATTCCCTACTGGCGGTGAAGCTGCAGATCCGGCGCACATCAAGCTATGCCGGCATATGACAGATAAGTCCGCGAACCGTTTACAGGCAGTCCATGCCGTAACCGGCCGATACGATTAGAATCCGTAACCAACAGTAAAGTCTGGATGAAAGAAGAAACTGCATAACATGCGTTATGATTCGCGTTTGCGATTTGTTTCGATTCGTGTGAAATGCATAAATGCCCCGGGTTTTTCAATCCGGGGTTTTTTGTGCACAGTACGAAGACCTTCCTTTGGAATCAATTTATCATCATCGATTGGATGAAGAATGGAGGAAAAAGAAATGAGTAAGTTGTTAGAAAGTATCCAGGAAAATGTGATTTTCCTATTGGAGTTTTTGGGAGTGGTTGCTGCGATTTTTCTTGTTGCCTATGTGGCTGAGAAGATTGCAGCTAAAAGAAACGGAGAGACCGAAAGGATCTTAAGTACAAGAAAGATTGCGGTGATCGGCATGTTTTCCGCTATTGCCACTATTTTAATGTTGTTTGAGTTTCCGATGCCTTTTGCACCGGATTTCTACAAGCTGGACTTCAGCGAACTGCCGGCTCTGGTTGGAACCTTTGCATTCGGTCCGGTAGCAGGTGTTATGATTGAATTTTGCAAAATTGTTCTAAAAGTACTGTTTAAGCCGACTTCGACTGCTTTCGTGGGAGAACTGGCGAATTTTGCAGTAGGGTGCAGCTTCCTGCTTCCTGCTTCGATCATCTATCTTTTCCGTAAGACCAAAAAGACGGCAATCATCAGCTGTATTGTAGGAACTCTTTGTATGACAGTTTTTGGAACTGCGTTTAATGCAGTCTATCTGCTTCCTAAATTTGCACAGCTATACGGCGCCCCTTTAGATGCGTTGATCGGCATGGGAACCGAGATTAACGGAGCAATTACAAATATTACGACCTTTGTATGCTTTGCGGTAGCGCCCCTGAATCTGATCAAGGGCAGCAGCGTTTCGATTATTACGTTGGCTGTGTATAAGTCGCTGAGTCCGATTTTGAAACAAAACACGGCGAAATCGAAAAAACAGGAGTCGGCTTATAATTGATGTAAGAATGATATTTCAGGTTGAAAGAATGATAGAAAAGCAGCGCCTCTCTCTAGCGGAATGAGGGCGCTGTTTTTGCGTTTATCACTAATAACAAAAGTTATGCAAAAAAGTTGTTGACATCTGTTATATGCTGTTATATACTGTTTATTGACATGAGAATAAATCTTAGCATAAATTAAGATTTATTCTGTATTTCATATTTATTTTCAGATTTAGAATGATTTTGAAATAAATTTTTTGTTTGAATTTAAGGTTAAATTAAGATTTAGTCTATTGAATTTTAAGAAAGGGATGCTATATTAAATAAAATTAAGAAAAATATGAAGACTTGCCATAGGTTTTTAGCGTTATATATAGTATACTGAAATATATTTTTATAACGGAAAGGAAAAAACATGAGTGCATTAGTGGAGATCCGGGATATCTGCAAAATTTATAATCCCGGCGAAAATGAGGTCAAAGCCTTAGATCATGTCAGTCTGACGATCCATGAAAATGAGTTTGTTGCAATTATCGGGCAGTCAGGTTCCGGCAAATCTACGTTGATGAATATGCTGGGATGCCTGGATGTTCCTACAAACGGCAGTTATTTTTTACATGGACAGGATGTTTCTCATATGAGTGATAATGAGCTGTCGGATGTCCGCAATAAAGAAATCGGTTTTATTTTTCAAGGGTTTAACCTGATTGCGGGACTAACGGCCTTAGAAAATGTGGAACTGCCATTGATCTACCGGGGCGTCGGAAAAAAGGAAAGGCTGCGGCTTGCCAATACGGCATTGAATAAAGTAGGGCTGGAAGATAGGAAAACGCACAGGCCTTCCGAAATGTCCGGCGGACAGCAGCAGCGTGTAGCGATAGCCAGGGCTATCGCCCAGGCGCCACCCATCATTCTGGCGGATGAGCCTACCGGCAATCTGGATTCCGGTTCCAGTAAGGAAATCATGGAAATCTTGAAGAAACTTCATGAAGAGGGGAGAACGGTGATCCTGATTACCCATGATAACGGGATTGCGGGACAGGCGAAACGGATCATTAAGATCATAGACGGAAAAATTGTGCAGGATTCAGCGAATGACAATTTCGAGAATACATAACACATGTTATTATAGTAAGGCCACAGGAGACGGCAGAATGAGAGGTTTATAAGACAGTGAAAGAGAACAAGGAAAAGAAAGAAAAGGTGCCTATGGATAAGGCAAAAAAGAAAAAGATCATCAAGAGGAGTATTATCGGTGTCATTGCCGGTTTGATCGTTTTATCCGTGATCGTCAATTCCATAGCTTCTAAGAATATGGCAGCGATAGTCAATACAACGCAGGTCGTAAGAGAAGATGTAGAGCAGCTTCTTTCTACCAGCGGCACGGTAAAAACAGAAGAAACCAAGACCTATTTCTCCCAGGTAACACTGGAAATCGGGGAAATAAATGTTACAGCCGGCGATATGGTAAAGAAAGGGCAGATCCTTTTTACCTATGATGAAAAAGCTCTTGCCAATGAAAAACAGCTTGCCAGCCTTCGGATACAGGCAAACGAGGGCGGTTATGAAAGCTCTATCAGCAAAGATAACCAGTACATACGAGAGCTGGGGGAAGCCAATATCAATCTGGAAGTATTGGAGCAGCAGATCGAAGACAGTGAAAACTACGTCAAAACGCTGAATCAGATGATTACAGACAAGCAGAATGCACTGGCCTATGAGGGGACACAACTGCAGATTTCCCTGCTGGACTGGTCGGATCGTCCCGATTCTGAGGAATACATGAATTTGCAGAAGCTGGTTCAGTTCAATGCCTATGAGCAGCAGCATAACAAGGAGATAGAGGCATGGCAGGAGGAGATCGGTGAATATCAGGACAGGATTACCGCTTATAAAGAGTATCAGGCGGAGATGAAATCCCAGAAAAATGCTTCGGAAAATGGGGCGCTGGATCAAGGCGGCAAGAGCCAGCTGACTGCGAATGCAGAAATAGAAAAGATCAACGCTGCGGAAACTCTGAGCGCTGTAGAGGCGGTGGAAAATGGCGTAACGGCAGATTTTGACGGCGTTGTAACGGAAATTTCGCTGGTGGAAGGAGCTACTACATCACCCGGGATGCAGATGCTCACACTGGAAAGTACCGAAAAAGTGAAAATAGAGATTTTTGTATCCAAGTACGATCTGAGCAAAATTGCCATAGGACAGGAAACCGATGTGGATATTGCCGGGCACACCTATCAAGGTAAGGTGTCAAAAATAAACGGTATGGCGACAACCAATGCCAGTGGAGCGGCAGTGGTAGGTGCAGAGATCGAAATTGAGAATCCGGACGAGAATATCTTTTTAGGCGTGGAGGCCAAGGTAAAGATTCATACCGCATATGAAAGACAGGTTCTGGCGGTACCGATCGAAGTGATAAACAGTGATAAGGACGGAGAATTCGTCTATGCGGTAGAAGACGGAAAAATCACGAAGAAACGCGTAGTTACGGGAATTTCTTCCGATACTCTCTGTGAGATCAAAGAAGGACTGGAAGAAGGGATGCAGATCGTCAGCGATATCGGAACAAATCTGGAAGAAGGCATGGCAGTGACGGCGATTCCCGCAGAGGAGTAAAGAGATGGCACAGATTTGGGAATATATTAAAATTGCCCTGATGAATATTAAGAGTAATAAAGGGCGGTCAATCCTTACAATGTTGGGCATTATCATCGGTATTTCCTCGGTCATTATGATCATGGCGATCGGAAACGGCGTAAGAGGGCAGATCAATGAGGAACTGGAAAGCATCGGCAGTGGTTTGATCGAATTGTACCTGGACACCACTTTGGATACAACCACAATACGCTTTGCACCGGAGGATTTTGACCTGATCCTGGACCGGATCGATCATGTCAAAGGCGCCACACCGCTTCTGGGCGGCTGGGGCAGCGCCATCGGACCCAAAGGGGATTTTGAAGCCCGGGCTATGGCAGGAAATGAAGGACTTCAGTATTACTCCGGTAACGGCGGCCCGATAGTCAAAGGAAGATATTTTACCAGAGAAGATGCGGACAGCGGAAACCGGGTCTGTGTGATACCGGAGAGCAGTGCGGTCAGCATGTTCGGAACCACGGATGTAATAGGCTTAAGCTTTGAGCTGACTATGTATGGTATCACCAAAGAACTGACTATTGTGGGAATCCGCGAGGACAGTGCCGCAAGCCTTCTGAATATGGGAACAAATCTTTATGTGAATATAGAATTGCCGATTTCCGTCCTGGGGAATGATTTTTATTTCTACACGGAGGAATTTTCCGACATGGCCGTCTTTGCAGAATCTACGGAATATTGCGTGGAGGTTGCAAAGAATGCGGTGAATCTTCTGGAGAATAAATATAATGTGCGGGGAGAAGGGCAGATCCTTGTACAGAATATGTCGGATGTGTCCGAGGAATTTAACAGTATCCTAAGCATTGTCACACTTTTCATTTCTTTTGTTGCCGCAATATCCCTGTTAGTCGGCGGTATCGGCGTCATGAATATCATGCTGGTATCCGTTACGGAACGTACCAGGGAAATCGGTATCCGCAAAGCGCTGGGGGCAAGGACGGGCTCCATTTTACTGCAGTTTCTTGCGGAAGCAGGCATTATTACGATGCTTGGCGGTATCATAGGAATCATACTGGGGATTTTGGGCGGCAGTCTGATATGCTCGGCTATGGGAATGGTTGCCAAAACACAGTTGTCCACGATCATCGGCGCGACGTTATTCTCATCGGCGGTGGGAATCTTCTTTGGAATCTATCCGGCGAAAAAGGCTGCAAAGCTGAGTCCTATCGAAGCGCTGCGACATGAATAGAAAAACGTCGCAAATTAAAAAGATGACTGAAAGACTTGCACTTTGCGGGATTTTCGGTATAATTAATTAAAGATTGCGGTGAAAACACAAGCACCTGCGGCGGCAGGTGCTTTTTATCTGAATCGGAGCAGGAAGAAGGCGGATTTCTATGGAAGTGGAATTTGATGTAAAAATGGAAGCTGGCATCCTTTATGATTATATGATACGCCACACCTACAATAGCTTTTCCGGTCTGTTGGGGGCTGTTGTGGGCGCATTGATGCTGGTGGTTTTTTACAGAGAAAGACAGATTCTTTTTCTGATCGCAGGCATCGTGATCCTGTTGTATCAGCCCTGGTCGCTTTTTTTGCGTTCCAGACAGCAGATGTTACAAAATCCCTCCTTTAAGAAACCTTTGCATTATAAACTTACGGAAGAAGGCATAGAAGTATCGCAGGATGGAGAAACAGACAGCCAGAAATGGGAAGACATGTACAAAGCGGTCTCCACAGGCAGCAGCATTATCGTGTATACTTCCCGGATCAATGCCTGCATTTTTCCTAAAAAGGATCTGGGAGAGCGGAAGTATAAAGTCATTGAGATGATATCTACCCATATGCCGCCGAAAAAAGTAAAGATCAGGGGTTAAAAGTAAATTTGGGCGAAGGTACGGTGACCTATGGAAAAGGTAATAGAAACCTACAGTGCGCAGGAAACATTTGAAATCGGGAAAAGAATAGGAAAAAACGCCGGATCCGGGCAGGTGTATGCCCTGATCGGTGACCTGGGCGTGGGCAAAACGGTTTTTACACAAGGGCTGGCGGAAGGACTTGGCATTGCGGAGCCTGTAAACAGCCCTACCTTTACGATTTTGCAGGTATATGAAGAAGGCAGACTTCCTTTTTACCATTTCGATGTATATCGGATAGGAGATGTGGAAGAAATGGAAGAAATCGGTTATGAAGACTGCTTTTACGGAAATGGGGTCAGTCTGGTCGAGTGGGCGGATTTGATTGAGGAGATCCTGCCGCCGGAACGGATCAGGATCACTATGGAAAAGGACTTGGAAAAAGGTTTGGATTACCGGAGGATCAAAATAGAAGACGGACACGGTTATGAATAATAAATTGGAGTGGGATGGATTGTTATGAGACTGATCGCGTTGGACAGTTCGGGACTGGTAGCTTCTGTGGCCATTGTGGAAGATGATATACTGGTTGCGGAATACACCATTCAATATAAAAAAACGCATTCCCAGACCTTGCTGCCGATGTTTGATGAAATTCGAAACATGGTCGAACTGGATCTTGAGCAGGTGGATGCTATAGCGGTGGCGGCAGGACCCGGTTCCTTTACAGGCCTGCGAATCGGTTCTGCCACGGCAAAAGGGCTTGCTTTTGCAACCGAGAAGCCGATTGTGGCGGTACCGACTGTAGACGGGCTGGCCTTCAATCTATATGGAACGGACAAAGTGGTCTGCCCCATCATGGATGCCAGAAGAAGCCAGGTTTATACGGGGATCTACGAATTTGTGTTAAAAGATACAAAATGTGACACGCGTGTCTATGACATGAGTGTCATAAAAGAACAGTGTGCAGTCTCTTTTGAGGAGATCGCGCAGAATTTGAATGAACTTGGCAGGGAAGTGATCTTTTTGGGAGATGGAGTTCCTGTGTTCAAGGAGCGAATGAAGGAAGTCATGAAAGTACCCTATGCGTTGGCGCCCGCTCATATGAACAGGCAGCGCGCGGCCAGTATCGGCGTACTGGGAAGTCTTTATTATGCGCAGGGCAGGATACAAAGCGGAGCGGAACACGCACCTGAATATTTGCGTATGTCACAGGCGGAACGGGAACGAGAAGAACAGAAAAAGGTCGCAATTATCAGACCGATGGAGCGTGGGGATGTAGAAATCATCAGCCGATTGGAAGAAGAAACCTTTTCCATGCCCTGGTCTTGCAATGATTTTCTGGAAATGATCGACAAGGAAGATGCCAGGTATTATGTGGCAGTGCTGGATGGCCGTGTAGTCGGAGGCTGTGGTGTGCTGATGGCAGCGGGGGAAGGTAATATAACCAATGTGGTTGTGGAGCCGAAGGAAAGAAATCAGGGAATCGCTTATCAGATGCTTAAACGCCTGATTGAGGACGGATACGGGAACGGACTGAATGCCTTTACGCTGGAAGTAAGGGTGAGTAATGCCTGCGCGATTCATTTATATGAAAAACTGGGTTTCTGTTCAGAGGGAATTCGTCCGAACTTCTATGAAAAACCTACAGAAGATGCTATGATAATGTGGAAGAGATAGGAAACGATTATAAGATTTACCACTGTTTTTTATCCCTGCGGATTGCTATAATGAAGGAAGAAACAAAAGCATTTTGGCAGATACAAGGAAACAAAGCGATGGTCAGTCTGCAGGTTACGGAAAGGCGTGGTAAAAATTGAGAAATTATTTAAATGAAAAAGAGACAGAATTGGCTGCCGTAAAGTGTAATTGCTGTCAGAAAGATCTATTGGTAGAAAATGGAATTTTAAAGGATGAGTGTATCCATATCACCCATGACTTTGGATATTTCAGTAAAAGAGACGGCGAGACGCAAGCCTTTGATCTCTGCGAGGAATGCTATATGAAGATCATAGCACAATTCAGGATTCCCGTAGAGCATATGGAAAGGAAGGAATTACTGTAGCCTTTTGAGGGAAAGGCAGAGCTATGTTAGATATTTGTCTGCTTGGAACGGGAGGCATGATGCCGCTGCCATATCGCTGGCTGACCTCTCTGATGGCAAGATATAACGGAAAAAGTATATTGATCGACTGCGGAGAAGGCACACAGATTGCCATGAAGGAAAAAGGATGGAGTCCGAAACCTATTGACATCATCTGTTTTACGCATTTTCACGCAGATCATATCAGCGGACTGCCGGGCATGCTCCTTACCATGGGGAATGCGGAACGGACAGAGCCGCTTCTTTTGGTGGGTCCGAAAGGTCTGGTCAGAGTCGTTTCGTCGCTGCGCATCATTGCACCGGAACTGCCGTTTCCGATTGAGTGCCTGGAATTGACGGAGGAAGAACAGACGCTGCAATTTGACGGTTTTAAAATAGAAGCTTTCAAGGTCAATCACAATGTCATCTGCTATGGATACAATATTGTGGTGGAACGAATCGGGAAGTTTGATGTGGAGCAGGCACAGAAACGAGGAATCGACAGACGCTACTGGAATCGTTTGCAGAAAGGGGAAACCATAGAGACAGAAGACGGGGTACTGACACCCGATATGGTATTGGGACCGCCCAGAAAAGGTATTAAGCTGACCTATTGTACCGATACCAGACCAACTGACAGTATTGTCAGAAATGCAAAGGGTGCAGACCTGTTTATTTGCGAAGGAATGTATGGGGAACCCGAAAAGAAACAGAAGGCAAAAGAATATAAACACATGACCTTTTATGAGGCGGCAGTTATGGCAAAGGAAGCACAGGTCAAAGAATTATGGCTGACCCATTACAGTCCGTCGCTGATGCGGGCAGAAGATTATATGAAGGAAGTCCGAAAAATTTTTCCAAATGCTATTGCAGGGAAGGACGGAAAAAGTGTAGACTTATTATATGAAGATTAATTTTGTCGGATACTTGTACTGAGAGCCACAAGAGCATTCGTGAGGTGTAAAGATGAAGAAATCCAGTGGGGTTAAAATTGTCATTATAGGAATCATTTTGGCAGTATTGGTGGTTGGCTACTTTTATTATGTGGTCAATAAAGGAAACGATACACAGGAGGAGATCGTAGAGTCTACCCGGGTGCAGGCTGTGCTGATCAAAGATTTGGACAAAAATTACCCGCCTTCTCCTAAGGAAGTAATCAAATATTTTAATGAAGTATCGCAGTGCTTTTATAATGAAAGCTATACGGAAGAGGAACTCTACTCGTTAGCAGAGAAGATTCAGGGAATTTATGATGATGAACTGATTGCCAATAAGACACAGGAACAATATCTGGAGGATTTAAAAAGCGATATTGCGGATATGAAAAGTCTGGACCGCTCTTTATCTTCTTATCAGCTGTCTGCCAGTACGGATGTGGAGGAATTCGTTGAAAACGGTGATTCCTGTGCAAGACTGTATTGTACTTACAATATCAGACAGGGAACCCAGATGTTTTCCAGCAGAGTTGTATTCATTTTACGCAAAGATGAAAATAAGCATTGGAAGATCCTCGGTTGGGATTTGGATGAATGAAAGGACAGCAGGGCAGGATGGAACAAGAAGATATACTGATTCTGGCAATTGAAAGTTCCTGTGATGAAACAGCGGCAGCAGTTGTGAAGAATGGCAGAGAAGTGCTGTCCAATATCATATCTTCACAAATTGCTTTGCATACTGTCTATGGCGGCGTGGTGCCGGAAATTGCCTCCAGAAAACATATTGAGAAGATCGATCAGGTCATCCGGGAGGCATTGACAGAAGCGAAAGTTACACTTCACGATATAACCGCAATTGCGGTAACCTATGGACCGGGACTAGTAGGCGCTTTGTTAGTGGGCGTTTCTATGGCTAAGGCAATCAGCCTTGCCTCCGGCATCCCCTTAGTTGGTGTTCATCATATTGAAGGGCATATCAGCGCCAATTATATAGAACATAAAGAGTTGGAACCTCCTTTTATCTCCCTTGTGGTATCCGGCGGACACTCCCATTTGGTTACCGTCAAGGATTACGGCGAGTATGAGATTCTTGGAAGGACAAGGGATGATGCGGCAGGAGAGGCTTTTGATAAGATTGCAAGGGCAATCGGACTTGGATATCCCGGCGGACCCAAAATTGACGCGGTATCTAAAGAAGGAAATGCACAGGCGATCCATTTTCCGCGCGCAAAAGTTGTCGGTTCGGACTATGATTTCAGTTTCAGCGGACTTAAATCGGCTGTTCTGAACTATCTCAATTCCTGCGAAATGAAAGGACTTCCCATTTGCCAGGCGGATGTGGCTGCCTCTTTTCAGAAAGCGGTGGTGGATGTGCTTTTGGAGCATTCCATGCAGGCAGTAGAAAAGTATGGTCTGCGTAAGTTTGCCATTGCCGGCGGGGTGGCTTCCAATACTTCTTTGCGAGAGGCATTTGTGGAGGAATGCGCAGTAAGAAATGTAGCGTTTTATTGTCCTTCTCCTGTTTACTGTACGGACAATGCGGCAATGATTGGCGTCGCAGGATATTATGAGTATTGCAAAGGGGTACGGCATGGCTATGATTTGAATGCGGTTCCGAATTTACGGTTGGGCGAGAGGATATAATATGGATACAAAGAATAAGACGGTAGCCGTAGTTCTGGCAGCGGGACAGGGGAGCAGGATGCACAGTGATGTGCAGAAGCAATACCTTCTGCTGCAGGGCAAGCCGGTTATTTTTTATGCATTAAATGTATTTCAAAATAGTTTTATTGATGAGATCGTCCTGGTAGTCAGCCAGGGTGAAACGGACTATTGCCGCAGCGAAATTGTGGATAAATATCACCTGACGAAGGTGAAAAGCATTGTGGAAGGAGGCAGGGAACGTTATCATTCCGTTGCCAACGGACTCAAGGCAATAGAGGGTTCGGGCTATGTTTTTATCCATGACGGGGCACGCCCGTTTCTGACGCAGGAAATTCTTGTGCGCGCATATGAGGAAGTCAGGATGCATCATGCCTGTGTGGTAGGTATGCCGGTGAAAGATACGATCAAGATCGCAGATGAAGACCGGTTTGCCATACATACACCCAACAGGGAGACTCTCTGGCAGGTTCAGACACCGCAGGTATTTACGATAGAATTGGCGAAAAAAGCCTACGATAGATTATTGGAAAAAGAGAACGAACTGAAGGCACAGGGGATACGCATTACCGATGATGCTATGGTGGTGGAAAGCCTGTTAAAACATCCCGTAAAGCTGGTGGCAGGATCCTATGAGAATATCAAAATAACGACACCGGAGGACATGGATATTGCAGGTGTTTTTCTAAAATAAAAGAAGTTGTAAAATTCGGCTTTTTTTCCTAAAAAAGCTGTTGACACCCATATTTTTTTTTGCTAAAATATTTCTTGCGCTGGCTGTGAAAGTCAGACAAAACGAACATGGAGAGGTATCGAAGTGGTCATAACGAGGCGGTCTTGAAAACCGTTTGTCC
>JAFLTF010000037.1 GCA_022510585.1 Lachnospiraceae bacterium | reverse complement strand
TTCAATTATCAATGTTCTCATTATTTCGTGCATAAATTTACAAATAAAAAAGGTGCGAAGCCTTGATCTTTCAATAAGACTTCACACCTTAGATAATGGTTGTTTGGTTACCAGACTGCTTTTTAGTTTCATCAAATTTTTTATTTATTATTTATTGCTGTCTTCTTTTGGGTCATGCGTTTCGATATACTCAATTAGATTGAGTATTTCTGAATCACTCATACCTTTTTTACGTAATTCTCTAAGAAGATTTACTATTTCTTTACCTGTCATGTATTCACTATCACTCACTTCCCATCACCGCCTTTCGATGGTGATATTGTATCATAGTGTAAAGCCTTATTCAATTATCAATGTGCACATTATTTCGTTTAAAAAAATACTTTGAAACATGGCGGATACCGCCGGATCTAAGATTTGATAAAATAGATTCCTGGTAAGGATGATATAATAAAAAAGTGTGAAGCCTTGATCTTTCAATAAGACTTCACACCTCGTTATATGTATCTGTTTCGTTGTTAATCTTCAAGTGTTTGTTGTAAGTTGTCTTCAATTTTTTGAAGTTTTTCTTTTGCTTTGCCGTCTTCCATAATTTCAATGACCTCTTTTATATCATCCAGAATAAATCTAATAAAACCGTTAAATTGTTTATCTGTCATTCCCATGTCGCTCACCTCTTTTTCACCGCCCTTTACATTTAGTATTTATACCTGTACTAATTATAAAGGACTTTTACAGTAGGTGTAAAGCCTTATTCAATTATCAATGTGCATATTTTCGTTTATAAATCCGCAATTAAAAAGGTGCGAAGCCTTAATCGTTCAATAAGACTTCACACCTTAGATAATGGTTGATTGTTTTATTTACTCTATAAATTCTAAATCATGTAAATTAATACCAAAAGTTTCTAGTTTGACCTTCGTTGTTTTTATCTCATAATCCAATACTTTATTTTCACAACTATTGGCTCTTTTAATAGCTTGTAAGGACTTGTAATAATCAATGGTATTGCTTATCACTTCAAATTGATTCATTTCATCACCTGTATACACTTTCTACCACCGCCTTTCGTTGGTGATATTGTATCATAGTGTAAAGCCTTATTCAATTATCAATGTTCATATTATTTCGTTTATAAATCCGCAATTAAAAAAGTGCGAAGCCTTGATCTTTCAATAAGACTTCACACCTTAGATAGCTAGTTATTAAGTTACCATTTATTTGCTTTCGGGTACATGGGTTTCAATGTACTTTATAATTTCTATGATTTTTTCAGCTGTCATCCCTTCCTGTTCCAGCTTTTCGATCAAATTTACAATCTCTTTACCTGTCATATATTCATTCACCTCTTTTTCACCGCCCTTTACATTTAGTAGTCATGCTTGTACTAATTATAAGGGATTTTTGTAGTGGGTGTAAAGCCCTATTCAATTATCAATGCGCAATTAAAAAAGTGCGAAGCCCTGATCGTTCAATAAGACTTCACACCTTTTTATGTATCTGTTTCGTTGTTAATCTTCAAGTATTTGTTGTAAATTATTAGCTAGATTTTGTAACTTGTCCTTTTCTTTACCATCTGCCATATTTTCAATGACATCGTTTATAGTATCTAAGATAAGTCTTATAAAGCCGTTAAATTGTTTATCTGTCATTCCCATGTCACTCACCTCTTTTTCACCGCCCTTTACATTTAGTATTCATGCTTGTACTAATTATAAGGGATTTTTGTAGTGGGTGTAAAGCCTTATTCAATTATCAATGTGCACATTATTTCGTTTAAAAAAATACTTTGAAACATGGCGGATACCGCCGGATCTAAAGAAAAATTGAATTGATTTGAACCCCGTCAGGGTCCGAATGTCTATATTTTTTATAGCACAAAAAAATAACAGAGTCAAGTACCGCTTTTGTACAAACGGCACCCGACTCTACTCATCTGATGAACCTGATCGGTTCCACGTCTTCGCTAAGCGGCAGCATTTCGTATTCGGGAAGGCTGTCCAGTAAATCGTTCAGGCACAGGCCTGTATTATATACCACATCATGAGCAAGCAGAATCACTTTTTTACGCCCAAGCGTGGAGTCCACGCCGCTTGCTACCATATCCTCCACTTTGGCGCCTTTGGCGGCATCTTCCAGACCGGCATTCCAATCGTAATAAATATAGCCTTTCTCGGTCATTTTTTCAATCATTTCATCGCGGATCTTTTCATTATAATCGTTGACGCTGCCGCCGGGAAAGCGGAACAGTTTCGTATCCACGCCGGTCACTTCATATACTGTCTTGTGTGCGGCTTCAAAATCCTGTATGTAGCTGTCCGCGCTGGCATAGAGTGTATCATAATTATGGATGTCGCAGTGAATTCCGATGGAATGGCCTTCCGCCACGATTCGGCGTGCAATTTCGGGATATTTTCTCACATTTTCCCCAATGAGGAAAAAAGTCGCTTTGATTTTTCTTTCCTTCAAAATATCCAGAATTTGGGCGGTATTTTCTTCGGATGGACCGTCGTCAAAGGTCAGATACATGGTCTTCGGGTGAAAATAGTAATCGATTCCTTCTACGATCCCCGATGCAATCTGATCCTGATATTCGGCCGTAACAAGTTTTCCCCGCTCTTTTGCATTGGTCAAAAACCCAGTCTCGATCAGGCAGGCGGGCATACTGGTGTAGCCGGTCACATGAAAATCCGCATTCCCGCGAAGTTCCCGTTCCACGGCCTGTGTGCTTTTGGCAGTCTGCTGTCTGACAAGCTGTGCCAGTCTTTTGTTGTCGCGGGTCACATCCGTCTCGTCATACCACACTTCCATGCCGCTTACACCGGTATCATCAGAGGAATTCTGGTGAATGCTGATATAGATATCCGCCTTGGAATCGTTTGCCAACTCGACCCGGTCTTCCTTGGTAATAAAGGTGTCGTCTTCCCGCGCCATGATCACGTCGTATCCCAAATCCTGTAATTTACTCTGCACCAGTTTTGCAATCTCAAGATTGATGTCTTTCTCCAGTACACCTTTCTTTACGCATCCACCGTCTTCACCGCCATGCCCGGCATCAATGAAAACAACCGGCGTCTTCGACTGAGCTGCCAGAATATTGATCTCTTCCATGGTTTGGAAAGCCAGGTTTGTAAGAGCCGCTTCCTCAAAAAGGCTGCCCGACAGGATGCTGCCTGACAGGACTGCTTTTGCCCCTTTGCCGGTCATGCTGTCCAGTCCGGAAGAGGCCGTGACATGCAATAATCTGTTTGGAAGCATGATTGCAATACCTGCAAACGACAATGCTGCCGCTGCCGCAATGATCCGCTTTCCGATCCTGATCCTTTTCTCTTTCTTTATGTATTCACAACAATATCTTGATAAATAAGTTCCTCCGGCGTACATTCTTTGATGCTCCTCCCGTGTCATCCTGTTAATACAAGATTACATGGGAGCTGCATCAAAGATTCATCATTTTTGTATCAAATTCACATCAAAATTGCATCATTTTTGCATCACGTATAATAACATGTGTTATCTAAGAAATCTTTAAGAATAACTCATTGATCCCCTCATAAAATCCTACCGTTACAATGGTCCTTTCCTCTCCCATCCCCTGGAATACATATTTTTTAAAATAGGGGGTGGTTTCCAGCAGCGGATTGTCCGATTCGTAGGGCTCGGGGTTTCCCAGTCCCATATAACCGCTCCACGCTTCTATGACCGCATCCGTGTCTATATTCTCCCAAAGCAGAGAGGTTCTTGCATAAAATTCATAGATCTTACCGTCTTCCGCACCGATATAGGCATCCATCAGGCGGTTTCCCTTATCGGCATTTACCTGGCTATTAGACAGGCTCAGTTTCCAGACCGCAATATTGTTTCGCGGCTCCAGTACGTCAATAGCGGAATAAAGAGTTGCCTCATAAGAGGAAGGAACGACTGTTTTGACTTCCCGGGGCAGGATTCCCAATTCCTTCAGAACCTCCATTGCGTCGTTGCAGGTTTCATAGATCTGTTCATCGGTAATCTCTTTCTCCGAAGGACTCCTGTAGTTTGCCACAAAAGCATAGGAGTCTTCCAGCTGTGTTATGGCATTCTGTTCATTTGCCGAAGGTGTCCCGCTGTTTAAGCATCTGGAAAGGATGTAGAGTTTTTCATTTGCATTCAATTTATAGCGATAGCCGGCCCCGGCCGCTTCTACCGTCTCGGCATGTATCTTATTCAACGTGCCTTTATCCTGATATTTTGCAAGCGCTTCCGGTCCCCAGATAGACAGGGCTAATGCAAGCACTGCGGTAAAAATAAATACTGTTATTTTAATCTCGTGCTTCATCGTTTTCATCGCCCCCTTCTTTCGTCTGCATAGAAACATCATAAGGCAAAACAAAGCTGAAACAGGAGCCTTTGCCGGTTTCGCTCTCTATTTCCAATTCACTGTTATGTATTTTAAGAATCTCCGTACATAAGGCAAGTCCGAGTCCTGCTCCGTTTCTGCTCCTTGCCCGGGACTTATCTACCATATAAAAAGCTTGTGTTATTTTATGCTGTTCTTCTTCCGGAATCCCGATCCCGTAATCTTTGACTGCAAAGCGGTAGCCGTCTTGCAGTGCATATCCGTTTACTTCGATCTTTCCGCCGGTCTCCGAAGCCTTACAGGCGTTATCGATCAGATTTACCAGCACGGTTTTGATCAGATTCACTTCCGCTGTGATCTCCCCCTCGTCATACTGAAACAGAAACTCCATCTCTCCGCTTCCGGTAAACATATCCTTGAGGTAATCGAAGACCGCTTCCGCAGAAATCGTCTGAAGCACCGCCTCTTTTTTACCGGCAACAATGATGTCCAGCAGGCGCAACGACATGGCTTCCAGGCGTTTGCCTTCGGTATAGATATAGTTGGAAGACATCAGCCGCTGCTCCTCGTCCAGCTTATGAGAACGAAGCATATCCGCATATCCGATGATGGCCGTCAGAGGCGTTTTCAGCTCATGTGCAAAAGCGCCCATAAATTCTTCTTTTGCTTCAATTTCTTCTTCCAGCTGGATAATATTCTTCTCCAGAGTCTCCGCCATCCGGTTAAAATCCAAGGTCAACTGCCCCAATTCATCCCGGCTGACCTGTTTTGCACGATAGGAATAATCTCCCGCCGCCATCTGCTTGGTCGCTTGGGTCAGCAGCAGGATCGGTTTGGTCAGGAAAGAAGAAATAAAATGCATGATAATAATACCGGATAATAACATAACGAGTGTTACTTTTCGATACAGGGAAAATCCCATTTCCCGCTCTTTGAATACTTCCGAAACATCCCGCATGGTTTCCAGATAAAGGATCCTGTTCAAAGAAATAACAGCTGTTCCGGTATGAATGTAGTACTTGTTTCCTACCTGCGTGATCTGATAGGCTTTGGTATTCTCATCGGTCAGGGCAAGCAGCTGTTCGTCGGTTTCAAAACCATCGCTGGCATAAAGTACATTTTTTCCTTCATCGGCAATACGGATCAACCGTCCCGAGCCTTGCCCGCTCTTTTCCAGGTTGGCGGCAATCTCCTCCACGGTAGAGTCCGGCAGTACGCTATAGGTCGCCGGTACGCTGAGCGCCGCCGTTTCAAAGGCAAAACCCAGGATACTGCTTTCATCAAGCGCCTGTCCCACTTCCCGCTCTACGGACGTTTCAAACACATAATTCACAAAATAGTAGCCGGAAAATCCCAATGCCAATGCCATGACAATGATCATACACAGCAGTATTTTCAGTGAAAATTTCATTCTGAGTACCTATGTCTTTCTTTCTATAATTCCAACCGGTAGCCGACTTTATAAACCGCTACCAAATTATGCTCCCATCCCAGTTTCCTGCGCAGACGCTGTACATGCAGATCCAGCGTCCGGCTGTCTCCGTAATACTCTTCCTCCCAGACTTTTTCATACAGGGTCTCCCGAAACAGCGCCACATTTTTATTTTTGATAAAAAGTACCAAAAGCCCGAATTCCTTGTTGGTCAGTTCAACAGGTTGTCCGGCTTTCGTTACCCTGTGGGCATCCATGTCCACGGTAACATCTCCCGCAGTCAGTTTTTGCTCTGCTTTATTATACCGGCGAAGCACCGCTTCCACCCTTGCCACCAGCTCTACCACATCAAAGGGTTTCACCAGATAGTCATCGGCTCCCAGTTTCAGTCCTTTTACCCGGTCCTTTACCTCATGCTTCGCCGTAATGAAAATGACCGGGATCTCCAGCGGACGTATGTATTCCATAATATCGTAACCATCCGCCCCCGGCAGCATGATATCCAGTAAGATCAAATCATAAGTTTCCTGTTCGATTTTATCGATCGCCTCTAATCCGTCCTGCACCGAAGTACAATGATATCCTGCAGATGACAGATTCAGATCGATCAGATCGCAAATCGGTTTTTCATCGTCCACTATCAGTATCTTTATCATCCGAATTTCCTTTCCATCCCCAATAGGCGCGGGACTTTTCCACAAGCTGGTCCATTGTGATGCCATCACCAAAGCGATATCTGTTTTTAATATCCGTATCCCCCGAAAATCCTCCGGTTCTCTGATAATATATGGAATAGTCGCTTTCTACAGCAAGTTCTCCCCGCTCGCCTTCATAACTGTACCTTGCCAGTACCACGATATCTTTCAGTCCATCGCCGTCAATATCCTGACAACGGATTCCCTTCAACGCATATAAATTATCATAATCTCCCATAGGCTGCAGGCTGGATATGATGTCTCCCTGCTCATTGACAAGAAAGATCACAAAAACATCATAGTTGGAAATGCGGTAGGTCCCCGGCACCACCTGCAGCCGTCCCAGTTTTTCAAAGTTCCTGTAATAGCACTGTTCCGTCATGATCTGCAGTCCATGGGAAAGCAGTTCCTCCAGCGTGGTTGCCGTATATAAGAATTCCGTAGAATAGTCGTCCCGTACAAAAGCGGTAATGAATTCCGCGCTTTTATTCATGCCGAAGCGGTTGATCTTGTCCGAAATTCGATAATCCCGGTAAAATCCGGTCTGCAGCTTGCTCTGAAAAAGAACATCGCCTACTTTATAATTTTTTCCCTTGCCCGAATCGCTTTCATCCGCACAGGAAGTGATCAGAATGATGTCCATGCGCCTGTCTCCGTTCAGATCCCGGAAGGACACCGCCGCAATATCGCAATCCGGCTGTTTCATCTTTCCTAATACGCGGTTATTGGCTTCGAGCTGGTCTGTCCGATAGACGATGTCTCCGTTCTCTTTTACAAAAAATAAAGCAAGACGGTGATACTCCCTATCAAAAGCAGGAATCAGGGAAACCTCTCCGTATCCGCTTATTTCTATAGGGAAAATTTGATTTTCTACAATTTCAAACCCGTTATCGGATATATCCGATCTGTATTCTATGGACTCCAAACGGCTCAGATACTCTCGATACTTTGCAAGGACATCTTTGTCTTCATCCTCCGTCTCGGCAGCCCTCACAATCGGCGCAGAGCATAGAAACAGCAGGAAAAATGTCAGCAAAAAAACAGGGATGCTATGGATAAAGTGTTTTAATGATTTCAAGGGTTTCAATGTCCGCCTCCAAATCTCTACATCTTTGGTCTGTTTATGACACAAGTGTCATTTTAAAGGTATCATTTTATCAGACTTAAGGATATGGTTGATCAGCCAGCCGGTCAAAAATTCAAGCAGACTTTGTAAATATTCCTGGGGATCTTCCTCTATTCTCTCCGTATCAATTTCACTCAACCTGGCAATAAAAGCATCATGCGCCCGTTTCTGTGAGGTATAGCCTTCATAACCTATGTTTCTCATATACTCTTCCTCGTCTGCGAAGTGATTGGCCGTATAATTTCGAAGTTCCTCCAAGATAAGCATGATATCATCATAAGCATCTCCTGCCTTCCACGCCTTTACCAGAACATCGGCGCGTTCTATGATTTCAAATAAAACCTGATGCTCCTGATCTATGATTTCGATACCGGTCAAATATTCCTCGGTAAACTCATAAGGATGTTCTTTGAGCATCCATTCTTCCAACGGCGGCAACTTACCGATCATCGTATCACTGCTGATAATATGATGGTACAACCACTTGGCCAGAAAATTGACCAAGTCTTCCAATGCCTGATGTTGGTTCTCTTCTTCATCGATATTTCTCATGAGAAACTCAAAAATTTTTTCCTTGAATGCGCTGTGCTGGACACGCTGCAGAGGCAGCTCCGGATCATGGATTTTCTCCATATAAGCTTCCTCATGGACAAAATGCTCATCCGCATATTGTTCTAATTCTTTCAGCAATTCTTCGATCTTAGTATACTTATCTTCCCTATAATCAAATTCCAACGCGGCTAAAGCGTCATTCAATATATCAAATAAGCGCTTATGCTCCTTATCGATCTCCGCCACACCCAGGTAACAATCCTTTGTAAACAAAAACATATGAAATCCCTCCTTTCTATGCATGCGGGATATTTGTATGCTCCGAAATTTCCCGATTGATCGTACAAAGATCATCTACACTCAGATCGTGCAGATTCTTGTGTCCTGTGATCCTTGCAAAGGTTTTCAACTCTCCAAGACTCACATTGAGGAAGTTTGCAACCCTTTTCGCCGCCGCATCCGCCTGGAAACGCTTCCGCAGCTCAGGATCCTGTGTTGCCACGCCTACCGGACACATGCCGCTGCCACAGATCCGATACTGCTGACAGGCTGCCGCAATCAGAGCGGCAGAGGCAATGGCAACCGCATCCGCTCCCATGGCGATCGCTTTTGCAAAATCGGAAGATACCCGCAATCCTCCGGTAATTACCAGCTGAATGTCTGCTCCAACTTCGTCAAGATACTTTCTTGCCCGGTACAGCGCATAGATCGTTGGCACACTGGTAGCATCACGCACCAGCTTAGGACTTGCGCCTGTAGCGCCGCCTCTTCCGTCTATGGTGATGAAATCCGGCTCTGCATATACACAGTATTCCAGATCTTTCTCGATACGTCCCGCCGCAATCTTGATTCCGATGGGACGCCCTTCGGAAGCGGCTCGCAGCCACCCCACCATATCCTTTAAATCTTCCTTGCTGTTGATATCCTCGAATTTGGACGGACTGATGACATCCTGCCCCATAGGTTTATTACGGATCTGACTGATCTGTGGCGTTACCTTCTC
This sequence comes from Lachnospiraceae bacterium, assembly GCA_022510585.1. GTDB lineage: Bacteria > Bacillota > Clostridia > Lachnospirales > Lachnospiraceae > UBA3282. The sequence goes on along the minus strand of JAFLTF010000037.1, from coordinate 13,331 downwards.
ACCGGGAAGATGACCGCCCATGCCGGGTTTGGTCCCCTGTCCGATCTTGATCTCGATTGCGTCGGCGTTTTTAAGGTTTTCCGGCGTCACGCTGTATCTGTTGGGCACATACTCAAATATGTATTTGTCCGCCGCAGCCATCTCTTCCGGTAAAATACCGCCCTCACCGCTGCACATGGCGGAACCTGCCATTGCACTTCCTTTGGCTAACGCGACCTTCGTTTCCTCCGAAAGTGCGCCGAAAGACATATGGGAAATATATACCGGATTCTTCAACACCATCGGTTTCTTAGCATGTTTTCCGATGACGGTTTCCGTATCTACCTCGTCATGCTCCATAAGCGGCGGCGGATTCAACTGCGCGCCCAGGATCAAAATATCCTCCCAGGACGGCATCTGCATCTGCGTTCCCATCGCTTCGATGATCGACTTACCGCTTACCGCCATCTGATGAATCTCTTTCATGTATCTACAGGATTCATCCCTGCGGGCATATGCCGCCGGATACGCCAGCGGATCTCCACCTTCTTCTTTGCTTTCGGTCTGACCCCCCTGCTCCGGCTGTGCTTCCTGGTTTGACCCTGCTGCCTGACACGGATCAAATACCTCGGCAGGCATCTTGCACATAGGACATTTCTCCAACTCCGAAAAAGGCACCCCCTCTTTATCCTCATCGTATTCATAACCACATACACTACATTTCCATACCGCCATACTACGTTCGCCTCCTTTATCAAGCAGCTTTCTGTACCTGATTATATTATATCATAATATCATAAATCAGTGAACAAAAAACTAATATCCGGTTTCCGAATTCAACTGCCAAGGCTCCAAGCCCAGTTTACCGACTTCGCCGTAATCTTGAAATTCACAGTCTTGGTTCCGGCATAGTTTCCGATACCTTTGAGTGTCACACTTGCCGTTCCTTTTTTCACATTATTCTTGTAACTTCCCGCTACAATCTCGTAATCTGTGCCATAGACAAGGACCGTTTTGCCGATCTTTACGCTAGAGAAGTCGTCTTTATCTAAGGTAACGGCACCTCCAGTATAGAGCTGGTTCTTTACCGTGACTTTGGCTGAACCGAAGGAGGATGCCGCTATCCGGTAGTCTGACTCTATGGTGCCTTCGTAGCAGCCTTTGCCTGTCACGGTCACCTTGATGGTTTTTCCCGCAGGAACAATGCTCTTACTATTCAGCACTGTCCCGTCTTCCAGCGTGTATACAACGGTCTTCTCATAGTCCGTTCCGGATACCAGTTTCTTGCCGTTTGCATCTGTCAGGACAGGTTTGCTGATATATTTACCTGCCTTGTTTACATAGGACTTATCCGGCACGGAGATGGTTACAGGATTGTTCATAGCATTCAGGTTTCTCTTCTCAATGGAGAAGTGAATCGTCTTCGTACCCTTGAAATTTCCCTTTCCCTTGATGGTAATGGTGGGTTTTTTGGTATCGGTTATACCGGCAATTTTTTTATTGTTAGAGTAGGCAGCCGTGAAATCCTTTTTCACTGTAAGCGGTGTACCTTTGAAAGAAAGACTCACCTCCGGCATGCTGCCGCCCTTCGTATAGGGTACGGTCAAATCAATCGGAAATCCTGCCATCCACTTTGATTCATCTAATGATAAATCATAGGCCGTAATCTTGAATTTCTTCTTAACAGTGCCGGTATAAGCGCCGATTCCTTTCACTGTCATCGTCGATGTTCCTACATTTACGTTCTTGCCGTTTTCGCTGTAGCTTACCTCATAGTCCTTTTCTATTTCCAACCTCACGCCATTCAGTGTCACTTCGATATCCTGCGTCTGTTCCTCACCGCTATAAATCTTATCGATAACGCCCGTTATTGAAGCTTTGGCTAAAGACGTTCCCGTAATGTTGAAAGCAACTTCCTTTTTGCCCGCATATTCTCCTATACCTGTGATAACGGCTTTGGCCTTACCGATCTGCACGTTGTCTTCATAGGCGACGGTATAATCCACTTCCTGTGTCAAGGTTTTCCCGCCTAAAGTAACGGTCAAGATCGGCTCGATTTCCTGGCCGGTATAAGTCTGACTTGGAATCGCTGCAACCTTTGCCTTGTTTATCAAAGCGTTTTGGGTAATGCGGAAGGTAACGATGATAGGTTCGCTGGTATAAAAATTGCCGGTACCTTTAATTTGAACCCGATAATAACCCGCTTCCTTGTAAGCGCCCGGCTTGTCAGGATCCTCCAAATCGGGATAGATAACCGTGAAATCTTTTTTGTTGGTAAGCTTCTTGTTCTGATAAGTTATCGTAGGTACAGGCTTCTGCACCTTGCCGGTCTGTGCCGCAAAAAGCTCTGATATGCTCACATCTTCATCGCACAGATCCTTTGCCACAATAGAGAAATAGACCGTCTTTTTCCCGCTATAGTTTCCTTTTCCGGTAACGACAACAGTGGGCGCCTTATTTCCCGCAGAAGCATCGCCTACCTTGGTGTTGTTTTTATAGGATATGGTATAATCCACCTTTTCTGTCAAAAGAGTTCTTCCGTCGTAAACTCTCACCGCAGGCTTAACAGCCTTGCCGGTGTAAGTCTGGGGCCCTACTTCGCTGACCCAAAATTCAAAGTAGGAGGCTTTTTCGCCGCAGACCTCACAAACGCCGTCATCACTCCAAATGTGTTTGCCGGTAGGCGCTATTTCCTCGATCCTGCGGGTACCGCATTGCATGCAGATGTAAGTTTTTACTCCCACTTTGCCGCATGTAGGATCGTTTGTAATCTTACCGCCATCCCACATATGATCTTCACCCAAAGAAGTTCTTACTGCGTGGCAGTTCTCCAAAGTACAATTTCCATCTTCATCAAAGCTATGTTCTTCATAAGTTCCGCTTTGCCGATGGCCGCATCTGCTACAGTCCACCCAATGATAGAAAGCATCATAATCTACTACAAAGTCATGTTCACGTTCTTCCGGCGGAATCTCCTGCCCGGAAGCTTTGATCTGACTGCATCCCAGACAGTAAATGTCGCCTGTGTAACCCGGTATCATCCCTACAGGTTCCAGATATCCGAGAACCTGCTCTCTTCCGGCATGGTTGTCAGCATCCAAATCACCATATGCCGTATGACAGATGTCACATATCGCCTGCGCAGCGCAGGTGGCCGTACCGCCTTCGTGTGCTTCTTCCGAACTGGTTTGATGGCAGCCCTGATTCTGGCAGAACCGATAATGACCGGTTTCGCTTCCCCAGTAGTTGGCGCCCTCAAAAGAATGCTCGACTGCCTCAACTAATGTTTTTCCACAGACTGCACATTGTAACGGAGTCGTACAGTCGTTGTCATCCTCTTGTGGGATATGGAAAGCCGTTTCTGTGTATCCGCAGATATCACAGTCACGCATATGCCCGGTCTCATACGCTTCCCAATCGCTAAATGCATGTTCCGCATAATCTTCCGTACTTCGGGCATGACATTTTTCACACTCTTTCCAATGGCTGACGCTGTCGTATATCCACAGATCATTATATACATGTTCATGATACACCTTCGGAATTTCTTCTCCCTTGGCTATCAGTTGATCGCAACCAAGGCAATAGGTGTCTCCGGAGTATCCTTCTGTCATGATCGTAGGCTCCTTATAACCTCGAATCTCCGTGCCGCCGTCATGATTATTTGGATTCAATGACCCGTAAAAATTAATGCATATAGAACAACGTGCAGGCGTGGTACAGTCAGCAACGCCGCCGACATGTTTTTCCGGTTCACTTGTCTGCACACAATTCGGATTCAGACACCGCCTGAAATGCCCCTCCTCACTGCTCTCCCAACTGCTTGAAAAATCATGGGCGGCTTCACCCGGCACCATGATCCACCCACAAGCGCTATGTTGGCACTCTATAGGCGTTGTACAGTCCCCGTCATCCTCACCCAGGACATGGGGAACCATTACCTTTTGGCTGCAGAATAAACAGTGCCTGTAATGTCCTTCACTGTTCCATGACCAGATGCCAAACGGAGTATGGGACTTCGCCGCCTTGTAAGGATATTCACATGTACTGCACAGGACGGGGGTCGCACAGTTATCATCATCTACGCCGGCATGTGCTTCCGGTTTGGATTGATATTCACAATTTGCATTCTGACACACAGCGTAATGCGTGGCAGCGTCGGTTACCCACGCAAGTTTATGGCTTTTTTCACCCGACTTCACATAACCGCACACAATACATGTTTCGGAATCCGTACAATCCTTAATGTCATCTTCATGATAAACATGTTCCTCAAGAGAATCCGAAGCAGTACTGTATTGACAGCCCGGGTTCTGACATTCCTGCCAATGCCCGGTTTCATCGGATTTGTACGATAATACGTGGCTGGTCGCAGAGCTTTCATCCTTCAGGTGGCAGACAGAACATTCCTTTGGCGTCGTACAGTCGTTGTCCGTATCCACCAACGTATGAGCAAGCATGGGAATCGATGTAATTCTGTCCCAGGTTTCACATACGCTGCATTGATATCCGGCTTCACCGGCCTCGGTACAGGTAGCCGCTTTCTTAACAGTGCGCTGTGACCATGTATGCGTTACGGCAAAAGTCTGTGTTTCTTTATAATCACAGTTGTTATTTTTACATTTTCTTTCCAGTATCCTTTTCTGGCCGGTTTTGCAATCCATTTCCTGGATCAATTCAAAACTGCCAAGCTTATGTCCCGTAACAGGGATTCTCTCACCAATCTCTCGATATCCACATTCCGTACATTCCCTGTATTTAAAACCTTCTGTTGTGCAAGTTGCCGGTTCGACAGCATCTGTAAATACATGGTCACAGGTCTCTCCGTCAAAGGTTATTTCTACATACCCGCATACTTTGCAAACCCTTTTTTCATATGTTATACCATCTTTCGTGGAACCTGACTCCGGATCACCAAATTGGTGCCCGTTTGCATCTGCAAGCTTATTCTCAAGCCATTCAAATGTCTCTCCACAGGTGACGCATAAATAATACATTACCGATTTTTTTGGTTCGGTACAAGTGGCCTCCACGATCACAGTATTTCTGCTGCCTAACGTATGCCCAATATAAAACTTTGCAGTTGCCGTAAGTCCCGCCTCATTTGTCGCCGTGATAGTAACGGAAGCACTTGTTCCACTTACATAGTCGGCAACATCAAAACTGACGTTATGACGATCCGAACCATCCGCTTCAACAGACTTGGAAGAACCGCCATAAGATATTTCAATCGAAGTAATTTCATTTTCCTCATCCGTAACGGTAACAATCGGCGGTTCGCAGAAAAATGTCCCCGAAGAGGAAACATGCCCGCCTTCAGCCACCTCTATGCTAATACTGGGGGCACTGCTAATTTGATCATTTTGGTTATCGTTCGAGAGGATGGTTTCGTCATCCTGGTCAGGTGCTGTATCCCCATCCTCATCGGCGGCATCATCGCCGATATTGTCATCATAATTGTCAACGACTATATCGTCACTTGTCTCTTCATGGTTGTGCCCCTCATGGTCATGGGAATCTTCCTCTTCCATGACTTGCGCTGTATTTTCCGCGTGAGCATAGATGGATGCCAAATCAGAAAACAGCATACATCCGCAAAGCAATAGTGCAAAATATCTTCCTTTTATCCTTTTCATCAAATTCCTCCCAAATTCGTTCCAAAAAACAATGGTGTATAAAAATTATACTCTTTACGGAAAGAAAGCACAATATGACCGTCAGCCCAAATAGTCACACAAAAAACCTGCTGCTCCTACATCATACCTTTTTATTTTCATCCCATGCATTTCCGCTTCGCTTCCCTCGATTTCTCCGGCCAAAATACGCATCGCCCCTTCATGCAGCGCGTCAATCAGTTCCGGTTTGACAGGAAATGTGCCATGGGAAGGATAGATGGTATCAAAGCGGTCTTTATAGTTCTCCAGCTTCTCAAGACTGAGTACATAGGCATGCATCTCACGCTGAACGCCGAACATGAAAATATTGCCATCCTGAATCGGGTCTCCGCTGATAAGAACCCGATTCTTTTTATCCAACACTGCAATGCTGCCGGGAGTATGGCCGGGAAGCGTGATAATTTCCAGCTCTCGTCCGCCTAGGTTGATGACATCCCCATCGGTGACAGGAATCATCGTTCCCGTCCTTTGATTCGTATTATAGTAATTAGAAGCTTCCGCAGGATTCATATAAAAAGAGTCAAATTCGTCATTGCTCCCTATATGGTCGATATCTGCATGTGTGTTTAGCAGTTCTATCGGCAGGTTAGTGAGTTCCTGCGCTATCTCCTTTGCATTATGTATCGTCATGCCACTGTCGATCAGCAGCGCTTTTTTCTCTCCCGCCAGCAAAAAGAATCGCACGCCTGAATCCTCGATCCTCCAGGTATTTTCGTTGATTTTTATGATTTCCATTTCAGGCTCCTTTCTGACACTTGTGTCATTTTTGTTGTTTCCGATATTTATAGAGCAGTAATCCTAACCATGTCAGGCTTGTGCTTATTGCGTTTATTATACCATATTATAAATTATTTCTGTAAAGGTTCTTGTGATTTCTCTAATTTCCTATATAATAATAAGAAGAGCAAAATGACAAATCAGGAGGATACAAGAATGCCAAAGAGAACAGATATTCACAAGGTACTCATCATCGGCTCCGGTCCTATTGTGATCGGTCAGGCGTGTGAGTTCGATTATTCCGGTACACAGGCTTGCAAGGCGCTGCGCAAACTGGGCTACGAAATTGTATTGGTAAATTCCAACCCCGCTACGATTATGACTGACCCGGAAATTGCGGATGTCACTTATATCGAACCGCTGAATGTAGGGCGGATCGAGAAAATCATTGCAAAGGAACGTCCCGATGCCCTTTTACCGAATCTGGGCGGACAATCGGGCTTAAACCTGTGTGCGGAATTAAATAAAGCAGGCATTCTGGATAAATATCATGTAAAAGTCATCGGCGTGCAGGTAGATGCCATTGAACGCGGCGAAGACAGAATCGAGTTTAAAAATGCTATGAATGCACTGGGCATTGAGATGGCACGAAGCGAAGTTGCCTACAGCGTGGAAGAAGCATTATCGATTGCCGACAATCTGGGTTATCCGGTGGTACTTCGTCCGGCTTATACGATGGGCGGCGCCGGCGGCGGTCTGGTATACAACCGCGAGGAATTAAAGACCGTCTGTGCCAGAGGTTTACAAGCCAGCCTGGTGGGACAGGTTCTGGTAGAGGAATCGGTTCTGGGCTGGGAAGAGTTGGAATTAGAAGTAGTGCGTGACGCGGACAACAATATGATCACGGTCTGCTTTATCGAAAATATCGACCCGATGGGTGTCCACACGGGAGATTCGTTCTGTTCCGCTCCCATGCTGACGATCTCCGAAGAAACGCAGAAACGGCTGCAGGAGCAGGCTTATAAAATCGTAGAATCCGTACAGGTCATCGGCGGAACCAACGTACAGTTTGCACATGATCCGAAGAGCGACCGTATCGTTGTCATCGAGATCAATCCCCGTACTTCCCGATCTTCTGCACTGGCTTCCAAAGCAACGGGCTTCCCGATCGCTCTGGTATCCGCTATGCTGGCATCAGGTCTGACCCTGAAAGATATTCCCTGTGGCAAATACGGCACGTTAGATAAATATGTACCGGACGGGGATTATGTCGTAATCAAATTCGCGCGCTGGGCTTTTGAGAAGTTCAAAGGCGTAGAAGATAAACTTGGCACACAGATGCGTGCGGTGGGCGAAGTCATGAGTATCGGCAAAACCTACAAAGAAGCATTCCAGAAAGCAATCCGTTCTCTGGAAACCGGACGCTATGGTCTCGGCTACGCCAAAAACTTTCATACTTTGCCCAAAGATAAACTTCTGCAACTGTTGATCACCCCTTCCAGCGAACGCCACTTCGTGATGTACGAGGCATTACGTAAGGGAGCGACCGTAGAAGAGATCCATGAGCTTACTCATGTAAAAAAATGGTTTATCGAGCAGATGAAAGAATTGGTAGAGGAAGAAGAACAGCTTTTGAAATCCAAGGGTTCTCTTCCTTCAGATGAACAGCTGATCGCCGCCAAAAAGGACGGCTTTTCCGATAAATATTTAAGTCAGATTCTGGAAATTCCGGAAGCGGACATTCGGGCACATCGCATTGAGTTAGGCGTTGAAGAAACCTGGGAAGGCGTACATGTAAGCGGTACACAGGACAGCGCTTACTACTTCTCCACTTACAATGCGCCTGATAAAAATCCAGTTAGTCACAACAAACCCAAGATCATGATCCTGGGCGGCGGACCGAACCGTATCGGGCAGGGTATCGAATTTGACTATTGCTGTGTACACGCATCTCTGGCCCTGAAGAAACTGGGCTTTGAAACCATCATTGTAAACTGCAATCCGGAAACCGTTTCCACGGATTATGATACTTCCGATAAGTTATACTTTGAACCTTTGACTTTGGAAGACGTTTTGAGTATCTATAAAAAAGAACAGCCCCTTGGCGTCATTGCTCAGTTCGGGGGACAGACACCTTTGAACCTGGCTGCAGATCTGGAGAAAAACGGCGTCAAGATTCTCGGCACCTCTCCCTCCGTCATCGACCTGGCGGAAGACCGCGACCAGTTCCGTGCCATGATGGAGAAGTTGGAAATCCCCATGCCGGAATCAGGCATGGCAACTACCGTAGAAGAAGCTCTGGCAATTGCCGCTCAGATCGGTTATCCGGTTATGGTTCGTCCTTCTTATGTACTTGGCGGACGCGGTATGGAAGTTGTCTATGATGACGAAAGCATGACCGAATACATGAATGCCGCCGTAGGCGTCACGCCGGATCGTCCGATTTTGATCGACCGTTTCTTAAACCATGCTCTGGAATGTGAGGCGGATGCTATCAGCGACGGCACACATGCCTTTGTTCCTGCTGTCATGGAGCATATCGAATTGGCGGGTATTCATTCCGGCGACTCCGCATGTATCATTCCCTCCGTTCACATTTCCGAGGAAAATGTGGCGACTATTAAAGAATACACCCGCAAGATTGCAGAGGAAATGCATGTAAAAGGTTTAATGAATATGCAATATGCCATTGAGAAAGGCAAGGTATATGTACTGGAGGCAAATCCCCGCGCATCCCGTACCGTTCCGTTGGTATCCAAGGTCTGCAATATCCGTATGGTTCCGCTGGCAACGGAGATCATTACCGGCGAGCTGACCGGAAAACCGTCCCCTGTTCCGGCTTTGAAAGAACAGGAAATTCCAAACTACGGTGTCAAGGAATCCGTATTCCCCTTCAATATGTTCCAGGAAGTAGACCCGATCCTCGGACCGGAAATGCGTTCTACCGGTGAGGTCCTCGGTCTGTCACGTTCGTACGGAGAAGCTTTTTATAAGGCACAGGAAGCTACGCAATCCAAGCTGCCTTTAGAGGGCACCGTATTGATTTCCGTCAACCGAAAAGACAAAGAAGAGGTCGTAGAGGTTGCCAAACAGTTTGCCGACTGTGGTTTCCACATCATTGCCACAGGCAACACCTATGAACTGATCACTGCTGCCGGCATTTCGGCAGAAAAGGTAAATAAACTGTATGAGGGACGCCCGAATATCCTCGACCTGATCACCAACGGCAAAATCGATCTGATCATCAATTCACCGGTGGGAAAAGACAGTGTTCATGACGACAGCTATCTGCGTAAGGCTGCCATCAAGGCGAAGATTCCTTATATGACCACAATCGCTGCCGCCAAGGCGACCGCAAGCGGCATCCATTATGTGAAAACGCATGGAGACGGCGAAGTGAAATCGCTGCAGGAACTGCATGGGGAGATAAAAGATAAGGCGTAGGGATAAAAGATACTTTTATTCGTAAAAGAAATGCAATAAAGCAGGTCAGGAATCTTTTTGGTATGGGTCCCTGACCTGTTTATCTTGTACATGGTAAAGCGATTCTACGTTCTAGACATATCTGTTCAAAATCCTCTGGACGGAACTCCGATAAGATCCCCCAAACAGATTCAAATGATTCAGCATATGATACAAATTATACAAGTCTTTCCTGTCCTGATATCCACTGTCGATCCCGTTCACCTCATGATAAGCTCCATAGAAAGGATCCGGGTTAGTTCCGAATAACTCTGTCATTGCAAGCTCCGCTTCATAATGCCCGACATAGACAGCCGGATCCAGTATCCATGCTTTTCCGTTCGGTCCGCAGATTGCATTCCCGCTCCACAAATCACCGTGAATCAGCGACGGGAATTCCGGCTCTGTCAAAAAAGAATCCAAATGGTCTAACAGTTTCGTGCATTGCCTGCGCATTCCGGAATCCAGATATCTCTCCGCCATCCTGATCTGTGGATGCAGTCTGCATTCACGAAAGAAAGTAATCCAGTTTTCCTTCGGCGTATTGATTTGGGGAGAGGCTCCGATATAATTATCGGATGTGAAACCAAACCGCAGATTGCTGTTTTCATTCTCACTGACAAAGGAAGAACAATCCGCACGATGCAGCATTGCCAGCTCTCTGCCGAAGGTCTCCCAATATCTGCTGAGTTTAGGCGCAGCCTCTAAGTATTCCATGATAAGAAACGAAATCCTCTGCTTCTTGTCAGTTCCAATCGCTAAAGCTTTGGGTACCCCTATGGTTCCTGTCTTTTGCAAAGCTTCTAAACCTTTTGCTTCCGCCTCAAAAAAAGAAAGATTCTTCAATGTATTACACTTCATGAAAACTGCCGCTCCGTCAGATAGCGACAGGCAGTAAGATTCATTGATATCTCCGCCATGTACCGGACGTCTACTGGCGATATGCAGATTGTTTCCATATAGTGAGGTGATTGCTTCATCTAAAGAGTTGGCTGTTAAAATTTCCATTGTAATTTCTCCAAATTTATATTAGTTAAATCAACTAAGTAAATTATATCATAACGTATGTTATTTTATGTAAAACCTATCCGCTCAAATACATATTCCAAATCCGTGGACAAATTCTCCCGATATACATATCCCAAGCGATCAAAATTCTTGATTTCAACCGGATCCTCAACCTGCATTTCCGCCATGTAACGTACCATTTCACCTCTTGCCATCTTTGCATAGGTTCCTTTGGTTACTAACTTATCTTTGGAGGCCTCACAGAATGTGACTGTGATATAGGTATCCTGTGCCTTCAAATATTTTTCAACACATTTAGAATATTCCTTAGAGGCAAGATTAATGATTACCCCATCCTCATCTCTGATGGAATCGTAAATCCTGCTGCCCCATAAATCATACAAATCTTTGTGTCCATTGATCGATGCCTTTGCCTGCATTTCCAAACGGTAGGGCGTTACGCCGTCCATCGGTTTTAATACGCCGTAAAAAGCCGATAAGATACGCAAATGTTCCTGCACATAATCAAACTGCCCATATGCAAACACCGCTGGCGCCATATACTGATAAGCGATTCCCTCATAGGATAAAATGGCGGGAGTCAACTGCTTTCGAAGATCCATATGTTTCAAACGTTCTAAATTCTGCTCTGCAATTTTGTCATTGCATCGCCACAAATCTTTCAATTCTGCATAAGATTTGGATTTCAGCCAGCGCAGGATCTCTTCGGTTTGAGGTAGGTATTCGGGCAGGGCGGTGTAGTCAAGAATGTCTTGGACGATATTCATTTTCTTGGCTGGGGAGAGGATGAGTTTCATAAGGTTTTATCTTCTTTTACAATCAGCAATGATGAAATATGCCCTTTTCATATATTTTTCATGTAATAATTGTAGCATATTTTCTATAAATTAATACCCTTTTTAAATTTTACAAATAAAAAGTACAATTAATTTGAAACAATTATTAACTATAAAAAATAAGGTCAGCAAGCTTTTATACTTGCTGACCTCGTGGGCTTAAGTTACCTCAAACCATGGCCTGACATGTTACGCATCTCAATGATAGGCTCGTCAGGAACTATATTCATATTTTATGATTGTTTTTACGTTTGATACCAAGAATCTTTTCCCAATCATTTGTAAAACCATAATAATCGAGTCTCACAAAAGGATATTTCTTTGTCAAATTACTTAATCTATCTGTAAAAGTATCCCACACATCGCTGTCCGGTATCATTTTTTTCATGACAATAAGATATGCAAATAGCTGTTTTCCTGCTTTATTGATTGATATGTGATTATCTTGAAATATTTTTTTATCTCTTTTCCCAAGCCGAAGAGTAAAAGGAATTTGCCGATTATAAAGCCGCCCTCTGTGTGCACAAATATTTCGCAAAATTGTGAATCCCTGTAACCAGTTTCCTATGTATTCATCATTGATTTTTCCATAATTACTCTTACAAATTTCATCACGTATATCCTTTGGAAGATTTTTAAACAATCTTGATAAAGAGCCTAATGTCAAAAGCTCCACCAATACCCATATTGGAAACTTACCATCATAAATATCATTATGATGTTTTACAAAAACTTCTTTATCACCATATTCTGCAATTGCTTTTTTATAATCATCTGTAAATTTATTAAAACGTTCCTCGTCTTCAAATGAAAAAGAATCCAAATATCCTAATGCCCCATATTGCTTCGCATGATAGTAGCCAATATAGGTTCGCATTGAAACTTCTATACTTTCAAGTAAATACATAAGTATAGATCTTAACTCCATATCAAAATTATATATTTGCATTACATCAGAAAAATGAACATTTTTATAAAACCTATCATCTTTTCTTAATGTGAGGGTATATGCACTCAATCTATAATAATTGAGGTTTGATAAGGCTTTTTTGGCTAGTTCTTTATCTTCTATTATCAATCCTCGACTCTCTAGTATTACAATTTGTTCTTCAATTGTCTTAAACGGTTTAATATCCTGTGACATTTTCACTCTCCATATAATCAAAAGGCCCACCATGTTACGCATACAGCAACGCTGCCTAGGCTTGGTGGGAACTATTAATTATAATATACCCTTTTTAGACACTTTTGTCAATCAAAACCGCTCGGCACGGCGCACCGTCGCATCCTGCCAGATTCAAAGGCGCCGCACTGAGCAGATATTTTCCCTCGGCTACATCTGTCAGAACAATCCCTTCCAACAATACGATATCTGCACCAAGCAGGATCCGATGTACTTCCATAGGCGCATCCTCAGGCCCCACAGTCTGGCTCTCATTTCCAAGAAGTTTTATCTTTGACTGTGCAAATACTCTGGCGGCCTCCGCCGTTACTGTGGCTTTCCCTGCTATCAAAATACGTTCAGAAGCATCGGCGGCCTGCGCCTTTGTCAGAATCCTTTCAGCGTCATCCGCGGCCAAATCTCCCTCAAAACGGGCAACGTAACAATCCCCGACAAACGCATCTAAATCTA
>JAFLTF010000036.1 GCA_022510585.1 Lachnospiraceae bacterium | reverse complement strand
GGTCCATTGCCTGGATGATTCTTTGGCGGAAGGAATCGATGAGTCTGTGTTTGTGAAAATGTTGAAGAAGATTGAAGAAAATTAAAGAAGGAGAGCATACATGGGAAAGGAAATACAGGGCCTTAATGAGGCATACCATATTTTGTTTGTAGCCGTGCTGGTTATTTTGGCGATCATGATCATCCTGTGTCTGATCCGGGCGATCAAAGGCCCCAGAGTTGCAGACAGGATCGTTGCTACCAATATGATGGGGACCATCGTTATGGTCATTATCGCCATACTTGCCATCATGCTGGGAGAAGGATATCTTGTGGATATCTGCCTTATATATGCGTTGATCAGTTTTCTTGCGGTCATTGTATTGACGAAGGTCTATATGGGAGTCTATCTGGAAAAGAAACAGAAAGAGAAGAGGGAGGAATAGTATGGAAGTCTTAGAATGGATACGGTTTGGTTTCGGCGCATTGTTTCTGCTTTGTGGGCTCTTTATCTTTTTGATCGAAATGGTGGGTGTGTTCCGGTTTCGCTATGTATTGAACAGGATGCAGGCGGCAGCAATGGGGGATACCCTTGGTATTGCCTTATCCTTGCTTGGTCTGATCATTATAAACGGATTCAATTTTACATCCTTGAAACTGTTTTGTATCATTGTATTTTTGTGGTTCTCTTCCCCCACATCCTCTCACCTGATCGCAAGACTTGAGGTGACGACGGATGAGGAATGGGAGAGACATTATGCCATACAGACCTTGGGTGAATTGGAAAGGGGATCTGATGAAGATCCATTTCAGCGAATGGGGAGGTAACTATGCAGATATTTGTAAATATTTTGTTGGGATTTTTGATCTTATGCGCCATTGCGGCAAGCTTATCCAAAAATCTGTTAAATACGATTTTGATCTTTATGTCCTACAGTCTGGTCATGTCCATTATCTGGATCTTGTTGGAATCGCCGGATCTGGCAATTACCGAAGCAGCGGTAGGAGCCGGGGTGACCAGCGTATTGTTTTTCGTTACCTTAAAAAAGATACAAGCAATGGTAAAGACGGAGAAAAAGGAAGGAGAGGAAGGCAATGAGCAGGAAAATCCCGGATCAGGAATATGAAAAAACACGTTCTTTTCGCTTGAAGCAATGGCTGGACGGTACGAAGGACCCTTTCATCGGCAATGTAGAGATGAAGCCTCAGAAAGAATTTGCGGAGGATGAACAGACCGTCTTTACCAGGAAAAAAGAGAAAGAGCAGCGAAGAGAGCGGGTATATGATCTGGCGCATAACTGGGAAGTCATCGGTTTTGAGAAAGGTTATCGGCTCTTTAGCGGACTCTTCTGTCTGTTTCTGGTAGTCATGCTCTTGATCGCGGTTTCTTACCTGCCTTCCTACGGACATGCGGAGAATCCGGTCAATAATGAGGTTTCCAAGCGCTATATAGAAGACGGTCTGCAGGAGACCGGAGCGGTCAATATTGTGACCGGTATGATCCTGGATTATCGGGCGTTTGATACCTTGGGGGAATCCCATGTGCTTTTTATTGCGACCTGCACCGTACTGATCCTGCTTCGCAAAGACAGGAAAAAGGATGAGAACGGAAATGATATTTCGGTAAGCGATCGTATCTACGAGCCGAAAAACGATGTGATCCTGCAGATGGCGGCACGGGTTTTGGTTCCTCTGATCATCATCTTCGGTATCTATGTGGTGCTTTGCGGACATTTGGGACCGGGCGGCGGATTCTCCGGCGGTGCAATCATCGGCGCAGGACTGATCCTGTATCTGAACGCTTTCGGTTTTCAGAAGACGGAGCGGTTTTTTACGGGGAAGACCTATAAGATCTTAAGTGTCAGCGCTTTGTCCTGTTATTGTCTTGCAAAGAGTTATTCTTTTTATACAGGGGCAAACCACATTGAAAGCGTCATACCCCTTGGAACGCCCGGTGCCATCTTAAGCAGCGGACTGATCCTGATTTTGAATATTTGTGTCGGTGTTGTGGTTGCCGGTACCATGTATACCTTTTATGTGATGTTTCGTAAAGGAGACTATTGATATGGATGTTTCTAATTTCTTAACAAATTACGAGGAAGCCGTATCTATGATCTTATTCGGCATCGGTTTCTCGAATCTGTTGGTGCAGAAGAACCTGATCAAGAAGATCGTAGGTATGAATATCATGGATACTTCCGTGTATCTGTTTCTGGCCTTAAAAGGATATATTGTGGGACGCTATGCACCCATTGTAACAGACGGGGTGCAAAGTGTGGAAGCCTATATCAATCCGATCCCCAGCGGACTTGTGCTGACCGGTATCGTAGTATCGGTTTCCGTAACGGCATTGATGCTTTCTTTGACCATTCGTCTGTATAACAGATATCATACGCTGGATCTGGATGAAATCTCGGCAAGACTGAGGAAGGAGGGATTATAATGGCATTTGTACAGAATTTTCCTTTTTTCTCCATTTTGCTCTCCCTCTTTTCCGGTTCGATATCTTCGGTCCTAAACGGAAAGTGGGCAAAACGATTAAATGTTATCGTAATTACAACCATATCTATTCTATCTGCCGCTGTATTGGCTTTTGTGCTTAAAAGCGGACAGGAATATGTCTATACCATGGGGCATTTTCCGGCGCCCTGGGGAAACGAGATCCGGGTTGGAGTTCTGGAAGCCGCCATGGCATTGATCTTTTGCGTGATCATGTTTTTGTGCGTGGTCGGCGGCGTACTGGAGCGGGAATTGGAAATAGAAGAAACAAAACAGAATCTGTATTACATTATGGTAAATCTCCTGCTTTGTTCCCTGCTTGCCCTGATCTATACCAATGACCTGTTTACGGCTTATGTTTTTGTGGAGATCAATACTATCTCCGCCTGTGGTCTGATCATGATCAGACAGACCGGAAGGACGATCGAGGCGGCAACCCGTTATATGATCATGAGCCTTTTGGGTTCCGGTCTGCTGCTTTTGGGAATCTGCTTCCTTTACAGCCTGACAGGGCATCTTTTGATGAGCAATATCAAGGAGCAGGTAGACATTTTGCATGCATCCGGGAATTATCATGTACCTCTTTTGATAACCATCTGCCTGATATCGGTGGGAATTGCGATCAAGAGTGCGCTCTATCCTTTTCATACCTGGCTTCCGAATGCCTATGGATATTCCACCTTGTCCTCCGCAGCGATTTTATCCTCTCTGGTATCGAAAGGTTACATTTTTCTGCTTGTAAAAATCTTCTACCGTGTGATCGGATTTGACATTATCAAAGAGAGTAAGGTAATCAATGTCTTGTTTGTTTTCGGCATAGCAGGCATGATCATGGGTTCCTTCAATGCGATAAAAGAAAGCGATATCAACAGGATGATAGCCTATTCCTCCGTGGCCCAGGTCGGTTATATCTATATGGGCTTCGGTCTGGGAACTACCTCCGGCATGATTGCCAGCCTCTATCATATCATATCCCATGCGGCTACCAAATCCCTTCTTTTCATTGCGGCATCGGGGATTACGGATGCTTCGGGAAAAAGCAAAGACTTTTTTGACCTGACCGGAGCGGGCTACCGCAACAGACTTGCCGGGGCCGCCTTTACCGTGGGTTCTCTCTCTATGGTAGGTTTTCCCATGTTTTCAGGCTTTATATCCAAGCTGTTGTTTGCGCAGGCGGCGGTGGAAAACCGGCATAAGATACTGATCACTTTGATCGCCCTTGCAATCAGCGTTATCCTGAATGCGGTATATTTTATTAAGACGGTTATCCGCATCTATACGCCTGAACAAAACGAAGTGATCCGGGAAAAAGGATTTGAGCAAATTTCATTCTGGGAACAACCGGCGAAAAGCTTTGCCTTGATTTGTTTTATTCTGTTGAATCTGTTGCTGGGCTTAAGTTCGGAGCCTATTATCAGGCTGATTGAGCTGGGGCTTGGAATGTTTGCATAGAGTATTAGAATTTTTTGGAAAGGTCGAATAAATCATGAATCAATTACCGGGAAATATATGGATGATCTCTCCCATGTTGTTATCCGGGATCGTGGGGATCGAACTTTTGGTATCCTCTTTTGTATCCCATATCCGGATTTCATCGGAGGCAGAGCAAAAGAAGCGCGAAAAGAAGGAAAATAGTGGAGTGCAGGGCAAAGCCGTCGTTGCGCTGAAAAAAGAAACGGAAGAGAAACCGGAAAGTTTGCTGCATCTTCTGGTAGGTGTGACACTTTTTATCTCTGCCTTGCTTGTGCTGGCCATCGTATGGTGGGGCAATGTGGATATGACGCTGTTTTATCTGATGGATGAGATTCCGATCTATTTCCATGTAGACGCCCTGGGACGACTGTTTGTAACGGTAACAAGTATTATATGGCCGGCAGTGGGAGTCTATTCCTTTGTCTATATGAAACATGAAGGAGAGGAAAAGCGTTTCTTCGGATTCTTCCTTCTGGTATATGCGGTGGTTTTATCCCTGGAGTTTGCAGGTAACCTGGTGACCTTTTACTTTTTCTATGAAATGATGACGCTGGCTTCCATGCCCCTTGTTTTGCACAATGAGACCAAGGAAGCCATCATGGCGGCTTTAAAATATTTGTTTTATTCCATGTGCGGTGCATACTGCGCTCTGTTCGGCATCTATTTCCTGAACCGGTATTGCTATACGCTGCGGTTTGTGGCAGGCGGCACTTTAAATATGACACTGGTGTCAGAAAACAGTCTGGTTCTGCAGATTGCGGTTTTGCTTCTGATCATAGGTTTCGGGACGAAGGCAGGCATGCTGCCGTTCCATTCCTGGCTGACGGCAGCCCATCCGGTCGCACCGGCGCCGGCTTCCGCAGCCCTTTCTTCCATCATCGTCAAAGGCGGCGTTTTAGCAGTGATCCGCAGCATCTACTATGTTGTGGGACCGGAATTTCTCAGAGGAACCTGGATCCAGACGGTGTGGATGATATTGACCCTGCTTACCGTGTTTATGGGTTCCCTGCTTGCTTATCGGGAAAAGGTATTTAAGAAGCGGCTGGCTTATTCCACGGTTTCTCAGGTATCTTATATTCTATTTGGTTTAGCAACTTTGCATCCGACGGCAATGACGGGGTCCCTGCTGCATTTTGTCTATCATGCCTGTATCAAATGCGCACTGTTTCTGACAGCCGGTATTTTTATCTTTCGTACCGGAAAGACGCGGGCGGAGGAATATACAGGGATCGGAAAGCAAATGCCGATCACACTGTGGTGCTATACTTTTGCTTCTCTTGCTTTGATTGGAATACCGCCCATGAGCGGATTTATCAGTAAATGGTATCTTGCACAGGGCGCCTTGCAGGCCGATATCGGTATCTTCCGCATCCTGGGCCCCGTCGTTTTGCTGCTCAGCGCACTTCTGACCGCCGGATACCTCCTGCCGATCACACTGAAGGGCTTTTTCCCCGGGAAAGGATTTCCGGAAGCAGCGCAAAAAGAGCCCATAGACAGAATGGCAGCGGCGCTTCTGGTATTGGCCGTGCTGGCAGTGCTTCTCGGAATCCTGCCGAATCCGTTGATCGGGTATGCAGGTGAAATAGCGGCATCGGTTTATTAGGGAGGGACTTAGGATGAATGCTTATATGATGGTGATTGCGATTTTGATGCCGATGATAGGCGGAGCGTTGATTCCGCTTCTGCCTTTTCAAAATAGAAAGGCAATGGCAGTTTATATTGAACTTGTGACACTTATCACTTCCGTTCTGGTATTTCTATTGATTTTTAACCGGCCCGGGGAGGCTTTCGTGCTGTTTCGGTTTACGGGACAGCTCAGCATCAGTTTGAGGTTGGATGGAGCGGGAAGTATCTTTGCAACGATACTGGCTTTCCTGTGGCCTTTTGCCTCCTTATATTCCTTTGAGTATATGAAACATGAAGGACATGAAAAAATCTTTTTTCTGTTTTATACGGTGACCTACGGCGTTACGCTGGGAATCGCAATGGCGGAAGATATCGTGAGCATGTATTTCTTTTACGAGATGCTGACCATGGCTACCTTACCGCTGGTGATGCATACTTTGTCCAGAGAGGCTGTACTGGCAAGCCGGACTTATATGTATTATTCCCTGGGCGGAGCGGCCTTTGCCTTCATCGGCATGATTTTTATCCTGATCTATGGAAACAGCGCGGATTTTACACCGGGCGGAGTGCTGGATATGTCCCGTGTCGGAGATAAAATGAATCTTCTTTTGCTTGTCTATGTATTATGTTTCTGCGGATTCAGTGTCAAGGCGGCAATGTGTCCTTTCAGCGCATGGCTTCCCAAAGCCGGTGTGGCACCGACGCCTGTTACCGCACTTTTACACGCCGTTGCAGTGGTAAAGGCGGGAGCCTTTGCAACGCTTCGGATCACATACTATAGTTTCGGAACGGAATTCATTCGGGGTACCTGGGCGCAGGACCTGCTGATGATACTGACGATCTTTACGATCGTATTCGGTTGCAGCCGCGCACTGAAAGAAACCCATCTGAAACGTCGACTGGCCTGGTCAACAGTCAGCAACCTGTCTTATATTTTGTTTGGCGTTGTAGTGATGACGCCCCTCGGGTTGATGGGGGCGCTCGCCCATATGCTCTGCCATGCGGTCATGAAGATCTGTTCTTTCTTCTGTGCCGGAGCGGTGATCTATAAAACCGGCAGAACCTATATCCATCAGCTTAACGGGCTTGGCAGGAAAATGCCCAAGGTCTTTGTGATTTTTACCGTGGCGGCATTGGCGCTGATGGGCGCACCGGGACTTGCAGGCTTTGTCAGTAAATGGTATCTGGCAAAAGGCGCTGTGGCAAGCGGAAATCCTCTTGCATATATAGGAGTAGGCGCTATCCTGCTCTCCGCCCTTTTGACGGCAATCTATATGATGACCATAGTGGTCAGGGCTTTTTGCCCGGGGAAAGACTTTGACGAGAGTTCCATAGAGGGGATCACGGACCCGAATCTGTTGATGTTACTGCCTCTGACCGTATTTCTCATTGTTATAGTAATCATCGGACTGCATCCGCAGTTTTTAACGGATGCCCTGACGGGGGTCATGAAGGAGTTTGTTTAGATAGTGGATAGAGGGGAATACTCGGAGGAGGCGGCGGGAAAGGTTTCCACCGCCGGGCACGCTTTCGCTCCGGTTCAGACGCAGCGGTACTAAGCTCGAAAAAAACCTCGCTAAGTACCGGCGTCTTCACAGGACCCTGCGGTAGAAATCCTTTCCCGCCATATCCACCGGGTATTCCGTGTACTGAGAATGATAAAAAGGAGTAGATGTAGGAATGGAAGGAAATATGATTCTTGCAATATTAGTGTTTTACCCTTTCATAGGAGCAATTGTGTCTGCGTGGGTCGGGCGAAGAAAGGAAATCATCCGGGATTATTTTGCCGACTTTATTGTGGCAAGTGAATTTATAATAACACTTGTTATATTTTGCGCGAATGCCAGGTCGGGCAAAGGGTTATCTTATCACGACTGCTATCTTCCACAGATCTGCGGAATGGGCCTGCATTTTACGATGGAAGGCTTTCGGATGGTATACGCGATGACAGCGGCATTTATGTGGATGATGACTACGATCCTTTCCAGAGAATATCTGAAACACCATGAGAACAAGAGCCGCTTTTACTCGTTTTTACTGGCCACGCTGGGAGCAACGATGGGCGTATTTCTTTCCGCGGACTTATTTACCACATTTATTTTCTTTGAGATCATGTCTTTTACCTCTTATGTATGGGTAGCGCAGGAGGAAACGGAAAGTTCTCTGAAAGCAGCGTCAACTTATCTTGCCATTGCCGTAATCGGCGGACTGGTGATGTTGATGGGTATATTTATCCTTTATCATGAGCTGGGTACACTGGATATCAGTGAGCTTTTCTTTGCAGCAACGGTCTATGAAGGCGACAGGACGATGCTCTATGGAGCGGGAGTTTGTCTGCTTGTGGGCTTCGGAGCCAAGGCAGGAGCCTTTCCGCTGCATATCTGGCTTCCTAAGGCCCATCCGGTAGCGCCTGCACCTGCTTCCGCATTATTGTCTGGTATTTTGACAAAAACAGGTGTTTTTGGGGTGCTTATTGTAAGCTGTAACCTGTTTTTAGGCAATGCGGTCTGGGGCAGCCTCCTTCTGGGAATCGGCGTATTGACCATGTTCGGAGGCGCTTTTCTGGCCGTCTTTTCCGTGGATTTGAAAAGGACGCTGGCGTGTTCTTCCATGTCGCAGATCGGATTTATTCTGGTGGGCATCGGCATGCAGGGACTTTTGGGAGTGGAAAATATGCTTGCCGTGCGCGGCACATTTCTGCATATGTTAAACCATTCCATGATCAAATTGGTCTTGTTTATGGCGGCAGGGGTGATCTTTATGAATGCGCATGCGCTGGATCTGAATGAGATCCGGGGGTTCGGGAGAAAGAAACCGCTGTTGAAATGGGTCTTCCTGACGGGAGCCTTGGCTATTAGCGGTATTCCGCTTTTTGGAGGCTATATCAGTAAGACGCTGCTGCATGAGAGTATTTTGGAGTATGGCGGTGGCAGTCTGATGAAGGCAGTGGAGATCATCTTTCTTCTAAGCGGCGGATTGACCCTTGCTTATATGACCAAACTGTTCATAGCGGTATTTGTAGAAGAAAATAAGGACTCGGAGAAACAGAAACACTTTGACGGACAGGTACATTATATGAACTTAGAGAGTTGTTTTGCCCTTGCGGGAAGTGCAGCGGTTCTGCTGATATGGGGACTTTTCCCCCATGCGATCATGAACAGGATAGCGGGATTTGGCCGGTATTTTATGAATTTCCTGAATACGGAAGAGGAACCTGTGGTACTCTATTTTAGTATTTCCAATTTGAGAGGGGCAGTGATCTCTGTTTTGATCGGCGTTCTGGTGTATATTCTTGCCATCCGAAAGCTGTTGATGCGCCGGGGAGATTATATAGATGTATGGCCCGGCTGGCTGGATATGGAACGTTTACTCTACCGGCCCATCCTGCTTGGTTTTCTGCCGGTAGTATGCGGGATATTGTGCAGAGTCTGTGACAGTTTTGTAGACGGCGTGGCTGTCATGCTCCGGAAAAGTCTGTACAAAGATTCGCCCTTGCCATATGAACGTCCGGAAGGAAATCTTGTTACCGATCTGATCGGCAGGGTACTGAATTTTCTGCAAAGGATGCGCAATCGTTTGTGGGGGCGGAAAAATCCTACTCACAGGGATTATGTCCACCTTGCTGCCGCTACATCTGAGGAACTTCGGGAGAGCTTTACGATCATCCAGCGGAGCCTTTCTTTTGGTTTGTTAATGTTTGGCATTGGCTTGACGTTGACTCTTATTTATATTATATTGTGGTAGGAGGTTATGTTTTATAGTATAAATATTTTATAGTATAAACAGATTTTGGCCTGTAAGAACAGGCAAGGGAGTGTTTTAATGAAACTGGGTTTTTTAGATGGATTAGGGAAAAACAAACAGTTGGAAAATATTATTTTTCGGATGGAAATGAATATCTCTAATAATTATAAGGATGCATCCCAGGCATGTCTGAAGGAATTTGAAACGGAACTGAATAGTCTGAAGGCGGCCGGGAAACTGAACGATAAACAGAAGGAGTATTATAACGGAAAACTGGAGGAGTTCCAAAAAGCACTGAAAGACTTTACACATAAGGCACAAAGAGCTACATGGTAGCAAACGTTACGAAACAGTATGAAAGAGTGAATCTCTATGGATTTATTTGAATATATGAGAAGTACCAATATGGAAAAAGAATCTCCTTTGGCAGCGCGGTTACGACCGAAGACACTGGAGGAGGTAGTGGGGCAGCAGCATATCATCGGTAGAGATAGGCTGCTTTATCGCGCTATTATGGCAGATAAATTAAACTCCATCATATTTTATGGCCCCCCCGGAACCGGTAAAACGACTCTGGCGAAAGTGATCGCCAATACCACCAGCGCAGAATTTACGCAGATCAATGCAACGGTTGCCGGTAAGAAAGACATGGAATCGGTGATCGAACAGGCAAAAAATACCGGCGGCATGTATGGCAAAAAAACCATACTGTTCATTGATGAAATCCATCGGTTTAATAAAGGGCAGCAGGACTATCTGCTGCCGTTTGTAGAGGACGGGACGATCATTTTGATCGGCGCTACGACAGAAAACCCTTATTTTGAGGTCAACGGCGCTTTGATCTCCCGTTCCATTATTTTTGAATTGAAGCCACTGTCCAAAGAAGATATCAAGACACTGATCCTTCGCGCCGTTTACGATAAGGAAAGGGGTATGGGCGCTTATGATGCTGTCATTGAGGAAGAAGCTGTGGAATTCCTTTCGGAACTTTCCGGTGGAGATGCAAGACATGCCCTAAATGCGGTAGAACTCGGCATTATGACCACAGAAAGAAGCGAAGACGGCAAGATTCATATCACCCTGGCGGTGGCACAGGAATGTATCCAGAAACGGACGATCCGTTATGATAAGAACGGCGACAGTCATTATGATACGATCTCAGCCTTTATTAAGAGCATGAGAGGTTCCGATCCCGACGCAGCGGTCTATTATCTGGGAAGGATGCTGTATGCCGGTGAGAGTGTGACTTTTATCGCAAGAAGGATCATGATCTGTGCTGCTGAGGATGTGGGAAATGCGGACCCCAATGCATTGACCGTTGCAGTCAGTGCTTCCCTCGCCGTAGAAAGAGTAGGTATGCCGGAGGCACAGATCATTTTGGCTCAGGCAGCTGCCTATGTGGCCTGTGCACCGAAAAGCAATTCCAGCAGCCAGGCAATCTTTGAGGTGATGGAAACCGTGCAGCAGACGGGAAATCTTCCGATTCCCAGTCATTTACAGGATGCGCATTATAAAGGAGCGGCAAAATTGGGACGCGGAACGGGATATCAATATGCCCATGACTATCCGAATCACTATGTAGAGCAGCAATATCTTCCCTATGAACTGAGCGGGAAAGAATTCTATCGTCCCTCCGGAAACGGATATGAGATCAAGATCAAAGAGCACATGAAACGCATAAAGGGAGAGACTCATGAAACTCACAGAGCAAAGGACGCCGACTGACAGACCTCAAACTGAATATGCCGATGAGAATCGAAACAAAGCGCAGGCCGTGCCTAAAAAGAAACGGAAAAAGAAATGGAGAAGACGGCAGCTTGACCGGGAAAAAATCGCCATAAATAAACAGAAGATCAAAGAAAAGAAGCGTAGGAAAAGAGCAGAGAAAAAAGAGAAGATCAAAGAAGCTGTCCATGTCCTGTCAGAAAAGATGAAAGGGTTGGCAGAAACCGCCAAAAATATAAAAATGACAAGAGTGTCATATACAGTTATGACAACAGTGTCAGCGATCTGCATCCTCCTGGCCGCCTTGGCTCTGTACCGAGTTTTTAAAATAGACAAGGAGAATATCATAATGGAAGCCTTTGGCTATCAGGAGGATCATGCGCTTTATGAATACAGCAAGACAATGTATCAAAAGATCTTGCTGAAAAAAGATGCCGGAATGGACAGTGCCGGTGCACCTGTAGAGGCGGCGCGTTATATGATAGAAGGAATGCGTGCCAGATTACCGGAAGTAGAACTGACGCAGGAAAATACTGCTGATTTTGCCACGATTGAAAGCTGTACGATCAACAGCGAGACCGGAAAGGTGGATGTCAGGGTATCTTTATCGGGAGTTGCCGCCAGTGATGACGGCTATTATTATCTGTTTGAGGAAAAAACCTATGATACCGCCCTGACAAGTGAGGAATACATAATTGAAGAGCAAAAAGGAATGAATTTGACTATATCGGTCAATCTTAATTACAATCAGCCAAACTCCAGACTGTTCTCCAAATTTGTACTGGCAGTCAAAAAAGACGGAGAGTTTGTAGCAATCAGCCGGCCGAAATACATTACCAACCCGGAAGCAATTGCAAAATACACATCTTCTTTTGCCCAGACAACTTCCAAGAAGGGGTTGTTAGTCGATCCGAATAAGCTTTCGGGCTCCGAATTGGATGATCTGGGGGTTCGACATGCTGCCTACAATATTTTTCTGAGCAGGATCGTGAACGCATCGGGCAGTTATTCGGTGAGTTACGGCTATAACGGAAAAACCTATCATTTTAACAGGGCTGTCGTCGAAGAGTATGACCATGTTTTTTCTACGCTGACGAAGAAAGGCATTACCACAACGGCGATTATCCTCAATGACATGTCAAGTCATACAGAACTGATCCATCCCCTTGCCCGTTCCGGGGGAACTGCGCCCTACTATGCTTTTAATGCAGCGGAAGAAAGCGGTGTGGAATATCTGGCGGCGGTTGCCTCTTTTTTGGCGGAAAGGTATTCCGGGTCCAATCACGGGAAGGTCATGAACTGGGTGATCGGAAATGAGATCAATGCCAGAAGTGAGTGGAACTATATTCAATATATGGATACGGAAAGTTATGCAAAAGAATATGCAAGGGCATTTCGCGTTTTCTATAATGCGATAAAAAGTATCAACGGGAATGCCAGAGTCTATATCTCTCTGGATCAGCAATGGGGGAAGAGTCTTTATAAAACGAACAGCTATGGCTCCAAAGAAGTGCTGGATGCCTTTAATGCCTTTATCAAAAAAGATGGAAACATTGACTGGGGCGTTGCCCAGCATCCCTATAATTATCCGCTGACAAGCGCCAAAGCATGGAGTACGGCCGGAAAGGCTGGTTCTCTGATTCTGGATTCGGAGACAACACCGGTACTTTCCATTCGGAATATCCATGTACTTTCCGATTATCTGCAAAAAGAAGAGATGCTGACGGATTCCGGGGAAGTTCGTCACATCATTTTGAGCGAGATGGGTTATACCTCTACGGCAGGACAGGATCTACAGGCGGCCTCTTTTGTATATGCCTATAAGATCGTAGAAGCGAATCCCTATATTGACAGCATGCTTCTGTCCAGGCAGACGGACTCCGGTGTAGAGGCAGCAATGGGTCTGGCGCTTGGACTCAATACCCAGGGCGGCGGACATAAATCCATCTACAACGTTTATAAGTATATAGATACGCCGCAGTCTTCGAGTTACACGGATTTTGCCCTGCATATCATCGGGATCTCGAGTTGGAACGAAGTGGTGAAGAAGTATTAGAATAACTGCTCGATCAGCAGCTGGTATACCGCCTGATTTTTTTTCTGCCAGTTGTCACAGATGGCAGCAGCGGTTGTTTCATCGGGAACAGAGAGCGTGATATCCAGTAAATGGATGTTTTTCTCAATGGCCGATAAGTGTGCCTCATATTCTCCAGAGGTGGACTTATAGTAATCACCCTGAATCGATACTTCGTTACGCATTTCCATTTCATTTTCCTGAAAGAAGCGATCGATATTCTGCCGGGTGGCGCTGCTTAAGCGGTTTTCAAAGAAAGCCAGGGTCTTTTTTCCTTCTTCTGTGATCGTAAGGTGGGTACGGTTTCGGACCGTCTTTGCTGTAATCATTCCGGCTTCAGTCAATTCCGCAAAAATCTGCTGCAGATTCAGGAAATCCATATATTCTTTTTCCAGAATAAAATCGGCTATCTGTGCTTTGGTGATGGGAAAAGCGGCACGGTTGAGCATAGATAGGATTATTAATTTATGAAATGTCAATTCGTCCTGTGTCATAACATGCAGCCTCCGTATTAGTATAGTTGGTAACGTATCCTAAAAGACCCCAATAATTGACTTCTGGAGTCAACTTTCATACAAGCGCCCCTGAAAAGTTTGCCTGACCTTCATTTCCCGGTGCAGGGAGTTTAGTACATCCCGTTTATCAAGGCTCCATAAGGGAGCCAGTAATTGTTCTTTTGCGCCATCTCCCGTCAGCCTGTGTATCACGATTTCAGGTGATAAATGCTCCAGACAGCGGATCAGAATATCCAGGTAAGCTTCTTTGGAAAGAGCCGGGATCTTTCCTTCCCAGTATAGGGAAGCTAAATCCGTGTCTTTCAAAATATGCAGCAGCTGCAGCTTCACACCCCATATCTTGGATTGATTCAGGTAGTCAATGGTCTCTAACATATCTGCTTTTGCTTCTCCGGGAAGACCCAGAATAACATGGACAATGATAGGAATCTGAATTGACTGCAGCAGCCTGACGGCTGTGTCAAAACAGGACAACTCATATCCGCGCCTGATAAAACGGGCAGTTTGCTCATGAATTGTTTGCAGTCCCAGTTCGATCCAGACGAACTTGTCAGGAAATTTTTCTTTGAGATTGACTAATGCGGTCAACACATCTTCGTTGATACAATCCGGTCTGGTGGCGATGGATATGCCGGAAACGGTATCTTCTCCCAGGGCTTCTTCATAGATTTGGCGAAGATAAAAGATGGGACCGTAAGTGTTCGTATAGGCCTGAAAATAGGCAATAAAGCGGCTGCCGATCTGCTTCTTGTAAAAAAGTTTCTGCCCTTCTTTCAGCTGTGCGCTGACAGAAGGGACGGACTTCATATCGATTGCAAAATCCCCGCTGCCGCCCGCATTACAGAAAATGCAGCCACGGCTGTCTATGGTACCGTCCCTGTTGGGACAGGTAAGACCGGCATTCAGAGCGATTTTATATAACTTTTCTCCATAGGTATTCTTACAGTAAGCATCCAGCGAATAATAGGGCTTACCCAGCCAGCACTGACCGTTTTCCATAAGATTTAATGTATGTGGGCTTTTACAGCCTCTGCCACTTTGATGGCCACTTCGGGATTGAATGCCTCCGGCATTACGTTGTCTTCGTTTAGTTCATTTTCCGGTACCAGATCGGCAATGGCAAGGGCCGCTGCCAGTTTCATTTCTTCGGTGATCTGTTTGGCACGTCCTTCCAGAGCGCCTTTGAAGATACCGGGGAAAGCCACTACATTGTTGATCTGGTTCGGGAAATCGGAACGCCCTGTACCTACCACCCGTGCGCCGGCAGCCTTGGCAACGTCCGGCATGATTTCCGGCACGGGATTTGACATTGCAAAAAGGATGGAATCTTTGTTCATGGAAGCTACCATTTCAGCGGTAACCACATTCGGAGCGGAAACGCCGATAAAGATATCCGCATTTTTTAAGGCATCTGCAAGCGTACCGCTTTCCCCTCTCAGGTTGGTCAGTTCCGTCATTTGCTTTTTCACCGGATTTAAGTCCTGACGGGATTTATCTACAATGCCGGTACTGTCACAGAGGATAATATTGGTAAATCCATAGCTTAAGAGCAGCTTGGTTATGGCGATTCCTGCACTTCCGGCACCGTTTACCACCACTTTACAGTCTTCCTTTTGTTTTTTTACGACCTTCAGTGCATTGATGACGCCTGCCAGGACAACGATGGCGGTACCGTGCTGGTCATCATGGAATACAGGGATGTCCAAAGTAGCTTTTAATCTTTCCTCTATCTCAAAACAGCGGGGCGCACTGATATCTTCCAGGTTGATTCCTCCAAAACCCGGAGCAAGCCAGGTAACGGCCTTGATGATTTCCTCGGTATCCTGCGTATCCAGACAGATGGGAACCGCATTCACGCCGCCGAATTCCTTGAACAGAACCGCTTTGCCTTCCATAACCGGCATTGCCGCATGAGGACCGATATTTCCGAGACCCAGGACCGCACTGCCGTCAGAGACTACGGCAATCGTATTGGATTTCCAGGTATAGGTATAGGCAGCCTCCTTTTCTTTTGCAATCACCTTGCAGGGTTCCGCCACCCCCGGGGTATAGGCAAGGGCAAGATCTTCCCGTGTCTTGACGGGAGTCTTGGAGACCGTCTCCAGTTTACCGCTCCATTGTTCATGAAGTTCCAGTGCTTTTTCGTTTGTTGTCATGATAATACCTCGCTTTTTTTTAGAATAACAAATCTTCCTTAATCATATAGCATTTATGAAATGTCTGCAATATTATCTTTTCCCAAAATTTTCGTTGCATTTTAAAAAGGTTCGTGTATAATGGATTTCGTAAGTAGGTGTTTATAGCATTTCAATATACATATCGAAAATAAAACCCCTTAACCAAAGAATGAACAAAATGCTGATAAATAGGAAACTGTAAAAGTAAAGAATAATATGCGCTGACAGAGTGTAGGAAAATACAGGAGGAATCTATGAGAGAAAAGTATGAATCTTTAGCGCTTGCAGATCTGAAAGAGATTGCAAAAGTAAGAGGGATCAAAGGCTGCTCTACGATGAAAAAAGCAGATCTGGTAGAAGCGATGCTTCAAGCGGATGAAAAGGACAAGGCGGAAGGAAAAGAAGTTGCCGTGAAGTCTATCGTGCCCAAAAAGCAGGAGAAGGTCAAAAGTCCCGCTTCCGGAAGCGAGGAGGAGAAGTTCCCGGCGGAACTTGACAGCGGAATCGTGGCTCATGGCATTCTGGAGGTCATGAGTGACGGATTTGGATTTATCCGATGCGAGAATTATCTTCCGGGTGAAAATGATGTTTATGTGGCACCGACCCAGATCAGAAGGTTCGGACTGAAAACCGGCGATATACTGGAAGGAAATACCAGGGTAAAGACACAGGGGGAGAAATTCAGCGCCCTTCTGTATGTGAAATCCATCAACGGGTATCCGCCGGAAGTGGCAATACGCAGAGCAAATTTTGAAGACCTGACTCCTATTTTCCCGGATGAACGGTTGAAATTGGAAGTGCCGGGATCATCGATTGCGATGCGGATCATGGACTTAATGAGTCCTGTGGGAAAAGGGCAGAGAGGTATGATCGTATCCCCTCCGAAGGCAGGTAAGACCACCTTGTTAAAAGAAGTTGCCAAGTCCATTACCAGCAATACGCCGGATGCCCATCTGATCATTCTGCTGATCGACGAGCGTCCCGAGGAGGTAACGGATATCAAGGAAGCCATCGAAGGTCCGAATGTAGAGGTTATTTATTCTACTTTTGACGAGCTGCCCGAACATCATAAGAGGGTATCGGAGATGGTCATAGAGAGGGGCAAACGTCTGGTAGAGCATAAAAAGGATGTGGTCATATTGCTTGACAGCATCACCAGACTGACCAGAGCTTATAACCTGACGGTTCCGCCCAGCGGACGTACCTTATCCGGTGGTCTGGATCCGGCAGCGCTTCATATGCCTAAGCGGTTCTTCGGTGCGGCAAGAAATATGCGTGAAGGCGGAAGTCTGACCATTCTGGCAACGGCGCTGGTCGACACGGGAAGCAAGATGGATGATGTGGTCTACGAGGAGTTTAAAGGCACCGGCAATATGGAAATGGTGTTGGACCGCAAGCTTTCCGAGAAGAGAGTCTTTCCGGCCATCGATATCCCGAAATCCGGCACCAGAAGAGAGGATCTGCTTCTGACACCGGATGAGCTGGAGGCGATCAATATCATCCGAAAAGCATTAAACGGATTAAAACCCGAAGAAGCGGTAGACAAGGTGCTGGATATGTTTGCCAGAACCAGAAGCAATTTTGAGTTTATCAATATGGTAAAAAAGATGAAGTTTATTTAAAAAAATGCT
This sequence comes from Lachnospiraceae bacterium, assembly GCA_022510585.1. GTDB lineage: Bacteria > Bacillota > Clostridia > Lachnospirales > Lachnospiraceae > UBA3282. The sequence continues at coordinate 5,071 of JAFLTF010000036.1, read as the reverse complement.
TGCATACCATAATCAGCTATGCTACAATGTATAAGCTGTTGGTTTTTATGATTTTAGAAAAAGGAGCAGGATAAAATGAGAGAAGGACTTCATCCTGAGTATTATCAGGCAACCGTAACATGTAACTGTGGCAACACATTCGTAACAGGTTCTACGAAACCTGAGATTCATGTGGAAGTTTGTTCCAAATGCCATTCGTTCTACACAGGTCAGCAGAAAGCGGCACAGGCCCGTGGACGTATTGATAAGTTCAATAAGAAATACGGTGTGGAAAGCAAATAGTTTGGTTAAAAAGGTTGGGATGAATCATCTCAACCTTATTTATATAATGAACTGCAACGGAGGCAGATAAAGTGAGAAACAAACGCAATTGTTACTCCGGAATCGGAGGTCAGGCGGTTTTAGAAGGCATTATGATGAAAAATAAAGATCAGTATGCCGTGGCTGTCCGTAAACCGGACGGAGAGATCGAGGTAGAGACAGATACCTATCATGAAGTGATGCATGGCAGCAAACTGCTTCAAATTCCCTTTGTCAGAGGAATTTTTAATTTCCTGGATTCTATGATCCTTGGCATGAGAAGTATCAATTATTCCGCTTCTTTTTATGAAGATGAGGAGGCAAAGGAAACAGCAGCGGATAAGGTATTCAACAAGCTGTTCCAGGATAAGGCGGAGAAAGTCTTTACGGGAATCGTAACGGTTCTTTCTATTATGCTTGCGATTGCCATATTTATGATACTGCCTTATTATCTGACTTCCCTTTTGCATGATCATATCAGAAACGATTCGCTATTAGCAATTATAGAAGGCGTCCTCCGCGTTTTTATATTTGTGCTCTATGTACTTTGCATTTCGTTTATGAAAGATATCCGCAGAATGTATATGTATCACGGTGCGGAACATAAATGTATCAACTGTATCGAAAGGGGACGTCCGCTTACTGTTCGTAATGTGATGCGGAGTTCCAAACAGCATAAGCGCTGTGGAACCAGCTTTTTATTATTTGTTATGTTGGTCAGCGTAGTCTTGTTTTTCTTTATCAGAGTGGAAAACCCTCTCTATCGGATTTTGATTCGTATCGCACTGATTCCGGTGATTGCCGGCATTTCCTATGAAATAATCAGACTGGCGGGAAGAAGCAATCATATATTGGTCAGGATCATATCTGCACCGGGATTATGGCTGCAGAGACTGACGACCAGAGAACCGGATAAGGAGATGGTAGAGGTAGCTATCGCTGCGGTGGAAGCGGTCTTTGACTGGAAAGCATATTTGTTTGAGACCTTTGGATATGAAGTGGATGATTCCTGGTTGAAGGATGAAGAAGATACGAAGGAACAAGAAGAACAAGAGGAACATGAAGATCAAGAAGAGCAAGAAGGAAAAGCATGATTGACTACAGACAGGTGTATGAGTGGGGTGTGGAGAAACTTCGACTGGCGGACATTGCAGAGGCTGAGTTGGATGCAAGGCTGCTGCTTGAGTATGTGTGTGGGACGGATCGTAATACGCTGCTTGCACACGGCGACAGAGAAGTGACAGCAGCAGAATATGATAGTTATGTAAACCAGATATCTAAAAGAGAGAATCATATCCCCTTGCAGCATATCACCGGTCGCCAGGAATTTATGGGCTTGGAATTTCTTGTGAACGAGCAGGTACTGATTCCGAGGCAGGATACGGAAATTCTGGTGGAAGAGGCGCTCCTTCATCTGCACGACGGGATGCGTATCCTGGATATGTGTACCGGTTCCGGATGCATATTGCTGAGTTTGCTATATTATTCCAATGGCTGCACCGGTCTGGGAATTGATATTTCAGAAGAGGCGCTCCGGGTCGCGGGGCAGAATCTGGATCGATTAAGACAGACAAAGGAAGAGATGAACGCTTTTTTTATACAGAGTGATTTATTTGCGCTGTTTCAGGATAACAGGCAGCCGGAAGGAGACAGCGCGGCGGCATATCCGAAACAGTTTGAGATGATCGTATCCAATCCTCCTTATGTTAAGCGGGATGTAATAGGGACGCTGATGCCGGAAGTGCGTGAGCATGAGCCTTTACTTGCACTGGACGGGAAAGAAGACGGTTTGTTTTTTTATCGTAAGATCATAGGGCAGGCAGGCAATTACCTTGCGGGCGGCGGCGAGCTTCTTTTGGAGATCGGCTATGATCAGGGAGAGGCCGTAAGAGAGATGATGGAAACGGCAGGTTATGCGGAAGTGGAAGTAGTTAAGGATTTCGCAGGACTGGACCGGGTTGTGCGTGGTAGAATGTGATGCGTCAGAAAGGAATCGAAAAAAATGTTTGATAAGTTAGAAGACTTACTGAGAAAATTTGAAGAGATCATGAATGAATTGAGTGAGCCTTCCGTAGCTGAAAATCAGGAACGTTTTCGCGCCCTGATGAAGGAACAGAGCAATCTTTCGCCGATTGTTGAAGCATACAGGGAATATAAGAAATGTAATCAGGATATCGAGGACAGTCTTGCCATGCTGGAGAGCGAATCGGACGAAGAAATGCGGGAAATGCTCAAAGAAGAATTGTCCGATGCCAAAAAACGGGTGGAGGAATTGGAGCATGAGTTAAAAATATTGCTGTTGCCAAAAGACCCGAATGACGATAAGAATGTGATCGTAGAGATCCGTGCGGGCGCAGGCGGCGATGAAGCGGCTTTATTTGCGGCGGAAATCTATCGTATGTATGTCCATTATGCGGAGGGCAGACGTTGGAAAGTGGAAACGGCTGAAGTAGAAGAGATCGGAATCGGCGGTATGAAGAGCGTTACTTTTATGGTAACGGGGCAAGGGGCTTATTCCGTATTAAAATACGAAAGTGGTGTGCACCGTGTACAGCGTGTGCCGGAAACCGAGTCCGGCGGACGGATCCATACCTCGACCATTACCGTGGCGGTAATGCCGGAAGCGGAAGAGGTGGATGTGGAGATTGACGAAAAAGACATTCGTATTGACGTCATGCGTGCTTCGGGAAACGGCGGACAGTGTGTCAATACCACCGACTCAGCGGTCCGTTTGACCCATTATCCCACAGGAATCGTTGTCTACAGCCAGACCGAAAAATCACAGCTTCAGAATAAAGCCAAGGCGTTCGCGTTATTACGTGCAAAATTATACGATATAGAGCAACAGAAGGCGCATGATGCGGAAGCGGAACTGAGAAAAAGCCAGATCGGTACCGGGGACCGTTCGGAGAAGATCAGAACTTACAATTTCCCGCAGGGGCGTGTGACCGATCATCGGATCAACCTGACGCTGTATAAGCTGGATAAGGTCTTAAACGGCGATATCCAGGAGATTCTGGATGCCTGTATCGCAGCGGATCAGGCGGCAAAGCTTGTAAAGCTGGGACAGGAAAGTTAAAGGATGGAAAATTTTTAAGGGAGGAAAAAACATGAGAAAGTTAGCGATTATGTTCCTATGTGCTATGACAGTAGTTTGGCTGGGAGGCTGCGGTACTTCTTTTGATGCGTCGGCATATTTACAGGCAATCTTGGACAATTCTTATAAGAACGACTCATCCTTACTGGTCAGCCAGAAGGTGGGGACAGCTGAGGAAGCGGCCGAACTTTATAACCAGACCATAAACCTTCAGGTAGATGCAATGTTAAGCGGAACAAATCCTACGGATGCCCAGAAGGATGAGTATCGTCAGATAGTGAAAGATATTCTGAATGCGGCAAAGTATACTGTGGGAGAAGCAGAGAAGCAGGATGACAATTCCTATGTGGTAACGGTCACTTATGAGAAGATGAACGTCTTCTTACCGGCATTGGAAAATTTAAATGCGCGTTCAGAGGATCAAAAAGTTATATGGGAGGAGAGCGATGAAGAGGTGACACTGGAGGATGTCTATAAGTGGCAGATCGATACTTATAAGGAATGCCTTAAAAGCGCCCTTGAAAATGTAACCTATGAGGCTCCGGAAGATATGACGGTAAGAATCAAGTTAAGCGGCAGGACCTATTCTCCGGATACTTCGGATATAGAAAGTCTGAGCAATGCTCTTTTTGACAGCAATTAATGATCATACGGAAGAACAGATCATCCCCGCGGCACAGCCGACGGGGATTTTTTCATAAAAAGAAATGAATTGCCGGCTGTGTTCTTTTATGATAAAATGAGAAAAACGTCGCATGAGAAAGGCAAGGTTATTGCTATGTTGGAAAGAAAGATATCGGGACAATTGGAAGAATGGAAACAGAAGAAAAAGAAAAAGGCATTTCTCGTTACGGGAGCGGGTCGGATCGGAAAAACCCACAGTATCCGCCGGTTCGGAAAAGAACAGTATGAAAATCTGGCAGAGATCAATTTCAAGGAAGATAAAGCGGCGGCGGCTCTTTTTGCAAACATTTCCGATACAGATAAGGCAGATAAGATTATAGAGAATATTATTGACCATATCGGTCAAAATATAGAACCGGGAAAGACTTTGCTTTTTCTGGATGAAATTCAGGAATGCGAGCAGGTAAGAGAGGCCGTCAAAGTGCTTGTGCGGGATGGAAGATATGACATAGTGGAAGCGGGCAGGGCAGTCCGTTCTGCTTATTTTGAGGAATCGCATCCCATGTACCCGCTGGATTTTCAGGAGTTTATCGATGCCAATGGGATCAGAAAGGAAACCATAGAATATGTGAAAGACTGCTTTGAACGGGGATGGGATGTGAGTGGGAGCGTCCATGAAATGTTAAAGAGATTTTTCCGGTATTATGCACTGGTGGGCGGAATGCCTGAGGCTGTAATGGCTTTTGTGGATTCCCACGATATGGAAAAAGTAACGAAGATCCAGAAGGATATTTTGGAACAATACAGAAGGGAATTGAGCAAAGCCTCCGGGAACGTTACGGGTACAGATCGGATGAAAATGAGGAAAATCTTTGATTTTATTCCTTCCGAGCTGGGGAAAACAAACAAGCGTTTCTTACTGGCAAATATCCGAAAAAGTGCCAGAATGGAGCGCTATGAAAACAGCCTGAATAGATTGTTTGATTTGGGAATGGTACTGCCCTGTTATCATGTCAGTGAGCCGAAACACCCTTTGGAAGATACCGAAAA
>JAFLTF010000035.1:19676-22941 GCA_022510585.1 Lachnospiraceae bacterium | reverse complement strand
AATAAGGGTTTTCTGTTTCCTGAAAAGTACATCAAAATGTGTTTACTACATCAAAGGTACATCAAATTTATGAAGAATATGATATAGAGAAAACACTTATTTACAATAACTGCCTGGTCAGAAAACCGTTATAGCTCCCTCCTATAATGTAGTATAAAAAAATTCTATATTGTTATATGATGTGATTCATGATAAAATATGGTCGATGAAATTTGCTGTAACAGCAAAATGAAAGGGAGGAGTATAAAAATGTCTAATGAGAAAAAGAGTATTGGAAAATTGTTGCTTGGTACATGGAATACCAAGACAATCGTAGGTGTTGCTATCGGTGCCGCTTTGTTTGGCGTGTTGATGGTATATGGTGGAATTAGAGTGTTTACCAACACTTCCCTGACCTCTGCCATGATCGTGGTAGCAGTAGTAGCCGCTTTGTTTGGACCGCTTCCCGCAGCACTGGCAGCAGGTATCGGCAACGTATTGGCTGATTTGATCGGCGGCTGGGGATTCTGGTTTGACTGGTCTATCGGTAATTTCGTACTGGGATTTTTCGTAGGACTGATTCCGCTTTATGGAGCAAGGATCGAAGACGGTATTTTTAATGTAAAGCATGCTATCTTCTATGTGATTTCCGTTCTGGTTGGTAATATCGTTGGTTTTGGTCTGGTAACGCCTGTATTGACAGTCCTGTTCTACTCTTCTGAGTTGACGATCACCTGGCTTCAGGCTTTTTCCGCAATTGTATCCAATGGTATTGTGTTGATCGTAGTTGGTATTCCGCTTCTGGTGATCCTTGCAAAGCGTAATGCGAAAAAGACCAATCTGACCACAGAGGATTAAGGAAGAAATGAAAAGACCTATTATTGAATTTAAAGATTTTACCTTCCGTTATAAAACGCAGAAGGCAGCGACCCTGCATAATATTAATCTGACCCTGTATGAGGGCGAGAAGATCTTGATCTTAGGTCCTAGCGGGTGTGGAAAATCCACACTCGCTAATTGTATTAATGGACTGATTCCTTTTTCCTATGAAGGGGTGATCGAGGGTTCCTTAAAGGTGGCCGGGATAGAGACCAAGGATTCCAGTATTTTTGAGATCAGCAAGCATGTGGGTACGGTACAGCAGGATACGGATGCTCAGTTTGTAGGACTGTCTGTGGGTGAGGATATCGCTTTTGCACTGGAAAACCGTGCTATGCCAAGAGTTGAGATGCTTCCCAAAGTTCAGCGGACGGCTGAAATTGTAGGGATGGAAGAGTTTTTGATACAGCCTCCTTTTCAATTATCAGGAGGACAGAAGCAGAAGGTAGCGTTAGCGGGTATTCTACATGATGAGGAAGAGGTATTGCTCTTTGATGAGCCTCTGGCAGCGTTGGACCCTGCTATGGGAATGACGGCAGTGGACCTCATTGATAAGGTTTACAGGGAACAACACAAAACAGTGGTTATTATTGAACATCGTCTGGAGGATGTGCTGTACCGCTCTGTGGATCGTATCGTATTGATGGATCAGGGTTCCATTTTGTTGGATTCCACACCGGATGAACTGCTTCGTACCGGTCTGTTAAAGGAACACGGTATCAGAGAACCATTATATATTTCTGCGCTGAAAAATGCAGGTATTCAATTTACTGAGACCAGCCATCTGGATAATATTGAAGAACTGGATATTCCGGCTTACAAACCGGCGATTATGGCTGAGATGAAGGCTTCGAAACCTTATGAGATACCGGAACGGGGAGAACTGCTGTTAAAAGTAGATCATGTTGACTTCTCTTATGATAAGAATAAGGTGCTGGATGACGTTTCCTTTGAAGTTCATAAGGGAGAGCGGATTGCCATTATTGGCAAAAACGGTGCCGGGAAATCGACAATGGCTAAAATGTTATGTGGCATCATCCGTCCAAAAAAAGGCAGTATCACAGTGAATGGGCAGGACTATAAAGCATTGTCCATCCGGGAGATCGGGAAATTGATCGGGTATGTCATGCAAAACCCTAATCAGATGCTGGTAAAAGACATGATCATGGATGAGGTCAGACTGGCCCTTGATTTGAATAAGTTTGATGAAGAACTGGTGAAACAGCGAGTGGAGGAAACATTGAAAATGTGCGGTCTCTACCCTATGAGAAATTGGCCGGTGTCGGTACTTAGTTATGGTCAGAAGAAGCGTGTGACCATTGCCTCCATATTGGCATTAAAGCCGGATATTATTATTCTGGATGAACCGACAGCCGGACAGGATTATCATCATTATACCGAGATCATGAATTTTCTGGAAAACTTGAATAAGGAATTCCAGATCACCATTTTATTTATTACACATGACATGCATCTGGCGATTGAATATACGGATCGCGCAATTGTATTTGCGGACAGCAGATGTATTGCGGATGATTTTGTCTTCAAGGTGTTGTCCAACAGCGAGATCATTCAGGAAGCCAATCTGAAACAGACCTCTCTTGTGACACTGGCTAATCAGGTGGGAGTGGATCCGGAAACCTATATCCGTCATTTCATTGAAAAAGAAAGGGAGGAGCGGGAACATGAACTTGGATAAAAGATTATTTATCAATGTGATTCCTGGAGATACCTTTCTGGATAAGCTGTCAGGAACTACGAAAGTGAGACTTTTCTTTGCACTGATCATATTGTTGGTTGCAACCTGGGATATCCGCATTCTGCTTCCGGTATTCCTATTGGGGCTGATTGGTTTGATCTCCATTAAGCCGAACTGGAGGCTGATGGCTGGAATTATCGGATTTATTGTTATCACGAATTTATTTAATCTGTTCTTGGTATGGGTTGTTTCGCCGGACTATGGAGCAAGTATTGTGGGAGGTTCCACATTGCTTTTAAAGATTACGGACCGCTATATTATTACGGCTGAGACCATGTGGTATTTTTTGGTACGTTTCTCCAAATTTATGGCTACGTTTCTGGTGTCACTGACCTTCATTCAGTCAATAACGCCCAGCGAGATGGCAGCGGGACTCTATTCCATTAAAGTGCCATATAAGGTGGCGACTATTGTATCCATTGCTTTTCGTTATATTCCGGAAATTTCCAGAGATTTTAACGACGTCAAGATCTCCATGCAGGCGCGGGGAATGGAGCTGGATGCAAAGAAGACCTCGTTGTTTGAACGGTTAAAGCAGAATGTTGTGATCTTGGTACCGCTTATCATTGTTTCTTTTGACCGTGTCGGAAATATTGCCAATGCCATGGATCTTCGTGGTTATGGAAGAGGAAAGACCAGGACTTATTA
>JAFLTF010000035.1:0-19576 GCA_022510585.1 Lachnospiraceae bacterium | reverse complement strand
TTGCCAATGCCATGGATCTTCGTGGTTATGGAAGAGGAAAGACCAGGACTTATTACTCAGAGCATGAGGAAACACCAAATGACCGGAAAATGAAGGTTATTTACATACTGTTCTATCTTGCAATTATTGCAGTGATCATCGGAAGGATTTTCTTTCCGTCAGAACATGAGGTTTGGGCACCATGGATTTAGAAAATTTTTTTTACGAACATTTATATGCGTTGCAGGAGTTGTTGCGGATTCCCTCCGTCTATGATGCTGCCACGGTGACAGAAGATTTACCTTACGGGAAGGGCGTAGCTGCTGCATTGGACTATATGCGGCAGCTGGCCATGCAAGATGGGTTCGAGGTGTTAGAATACGATGGGCATGCCATTGGAATCAGGGCTTTTGCCGGGGATCCAAAGGAGCGTGTTGATATAGCTTCTCATCTGGATGTTGTAGAACCCGGTAATGGTTGGAGTGTGGACCCTTTTGGGGCGGTGATCAAGGATGGAAAACTGTTTGGCAGAGGAAGTCAGGACATGAAAACCTCTGCTTTTTTAACCTATCTTGCATTAAAGAAGCTAAAAGAGGAAAGATTACCTTTTAAACGGGAACTTCGCATTGTGCTTGGCTGTGATGAAGAGCGTACCATGGATGATATGGCCTATTATCTGAAACAGGCCGGAAAGCCGGCATTTGCATTTACGCCGGATGGTATCTTTCCAATGTCTATTGGGGAAAAGGGCGCTTTGATGTGGAGAGTTTTGGGCCGTTATGAGGGAATTGTGGAAGAGATGGATTGCGGCGTGCAGTGTAATGTGATTGCACCGACTGCACAAGCTAGATTGAAAATAGGATCAGACACAGACTTTGCCGGTCCGGCCGAATTTACGGGTTGGTTAAATCGGACTTGTGAGGAGAACGGAATTGACGCTGTAGTGGAACAAGAAGCGGGTTGCCTTGTAGTCAGAGTGCAAGGAAAAGCGGGTCATGCGTCCAGACCGGAGGATGGGCACAGTGCGGCGGTAGACTTGCTTTATCTGCTTAGCAAAATAGACCCTGTCATGGAAAATCTGTATCAGTGCTTTCGGGACCCTTACGGCAGTCAGCTGGGAATCACTGCCAGGGATGAAGAAAAGTCACGGTTCACCATGAATCTGGGCGTATTTCGTATCAAAAGCGGTGAATGTTACGGAGAAGTGGATGCCAGATATCCTTTTGGAATGGATGCGGCAGATTTGACAGAGCGAATAGCAAAAAAATGTGCTTTGCAGGTTTCGTTGGATTATGATTCGCCGCCTATTATGAACGATGTAAAGGATGTGTTTGTGTCAGTTTTACTGGATACCTATCGGGAAATGACAGGGGAGCTCAGTGAACCCTCTGTTTCGGGAGGCGTATCCTATAGCAAGATTTTCGGGCATTGCGTAGCCTATGGTCCACTTTGTCCCGGGATGGAAAATCGGGTTCACCAGGCTGATGAATCGATTGGCTTGGCGGACTGTGTAAAAGCTTTTTCCATTTACTATGAAGCAATGAAAAAACTGGCATTATTATAAAGGATAACGGGAAAGGATAAAGAAAGTATGAAGCCTTGCATTGTTTGGCAAACGGATTTTGGTTTGAAATGGGGTGCGGTAGCATCCATGAGGGGCGTCTGTAAACAAGTAGATCCTACTTTGGAATGTGTAGATATCACCCATGAGATCGAGCAATATAATATTCTGGCAGCTTCCAGAGAATTGATTTATGTAGAGCCTTTTTGGCCCAAAGGGACTGTTTTTGTATCCGTGGTTGATCCGGGGGTGGGAACGGACAGGCGGGCCAGTGTAGCGCTTCTTGCGGACGGAAATTATGTGGTAACCCCGGATAACGGTACGTTGACTCATATTTTTTACGAGATTGGGATTCGAGAGATTCGTGAAATCGATGAATCCGTCAATCGATATCCCGGTACGGAGCATATCGCTGTATTCCATGGGAGAGATCTTTTTGCTTATACGGCGGCTCGTCTGGCAGCGGGTGTAATTACTTTTGAAGAGGTGGGGCCTGCTTATCCGGCGGAAGAGATTGTGATATTTGAGGAGAAGCTGATAAAAGCGCGTATGGAAGAAGATACCGTGAAGGGTGTTGTAAGCAGCGTCAGTGATCCTTTCGGAAGCATTGCCCTGAATGTACTTTCAACGGATTTTAAAGCGGGCGGTTTTGCGCATGGGGATATGGTGCATGTGACTTTGATCGATCAGGGAAAAGTTTTTTTTGAAGAAGATGTGCTATATGCCAAGTCTTTTGGTTTTGTGCCGGTAGGATCGCCCATTTTATTTGACTCTTCTACCAATTATATTGAGTTAGGAATCAATCAGGGGAATTTTAAAGAAAAATACAAAGTGCAGGAAGGGCAGGAGTATATTTTACAGTTAAAAAGGGGTATCCCTCAAGTCGTTTCATGACTTTTGGGATACCCTCTTTGGCTCTATACCCGGTAATTGTTTAGATTGTCTCTCATTTCGGAAATGGAGGAGAAGGTTTCCTCCGTTGAGATACCGATCTTCTTCATATCTTCATCAATGGATACCAGAAGATGTGATGCATTGGTGATTTCGGCGCTGTTCTCCTGAGATGCGGCGCTGACGGACATCATGGCATCCTTGATCCTTTCCAGAGAATCCGCATATTGTTCTGTCTTTTGCTGCAGTTCTTCCATGGACTGTCTGACATCATCCGATTTATCTTTAAAATTCTCAGAGATATGATCGAATTTCTCATAATCGGAGGAGATATCGCTATGTAAGAGCGAAAGCATCTGATCCGCAAGGCTGCTAAGACCTTTGATCGCATCCACCACATCGTTGCTCATTTGCTGGATCTTATTGGCAGCTTCATTTGTGTTGCCTGCCAGAGTACCGATCTCCGTTGCCACGACTGAGAATCCTCTTCCTGCTTCACCTGCTCTTGCAGCTTCTATGGAAGCATTTAATGCCAGCAGATTCGTTTGCCCGGAAATGCTTAAGATATCATCCGACAACTCTTTGATCTGCAAAACGGCATCCGCTTTTTCTTTCTCTTTCTGTAAATTCATATAGATATCTTTTTTCTTTACGTCAATTGTTTCGGAGGAACTTTTCGCCGTATTGTTCAGTTCTACGGAGAAGTCATTGATCTCCCGCAGGACATTTGTATTCAGCGTGACGATCTCTACCATATTCCTGATATCATTATATACAAAATCCGCCTGTTCGCTGGCTGTTCCGATAGAAGCTGCGATTTCCTCGGAGGATGCTACCATAGACTGGACCGTATTGCTGACATTGGTAACTCGAGTGACGGATTCGGATACATGGGAATTGATGCGCTCCATTTTTGATTCGATATTGTCAGCGCCATTCTTGATATCTCTGACTGTATTTCCTGTCTTTTGCAGAAGCTTATTCAAGTTATGTCCGATGATCTCCAATTCGTCTCCGGAATTGATTTCTAAAACCTTGGTCAGATCGCCGTCGTCGGAAGCAACTTCAAGAATCTTATCATTTACTTTCATAAAATTATGTCTCATTCTGATGGAAGCTGTTAAGGCTGTTAAAACCGCAAGCAGGATGCTGATTACAACCGCAATGATGACATTACGGACAAGGCTGTTTAAAGAAGCCTGTATGGAAGAAGCTTCATAATCAACCCCCACAAATCCCAATACCTGTCCATTGTAGGATATGGGAGCATAGCCGCTGTAAAAGGTTCCCCACTCGTCGGTCACCGGTTCTGGAGTTACAGAAGGAATGCCACTCATAGCTTCGAACATGGCATCTTCTGCATCGTATTCTGTGCCGTAGGGTTCAGCGGCCTCCGGGTCCGTATCTACAACATACTGAAAATAGTCCTCATTCATTGGCATCATTGTGTATATGTAGGCTATGGAATCCCCTTCCAAAAAGAAACTTAAAGAATCCCCTACTTCTTCAAGTGCTTCCGCTTCTCCCATGACCGCTCTGGAAAAAACTTCCCCGTCAACATTCGAAGCAGCGATCACTGCAAGTTCAACAACATCGTTCATGTTTTTTTGCCTCAGGAAATTCCCCATAGTAATGTAGGCGACAGTCCCCATGAGTAAAGCAACCACGATGGCCGCACCCAGTATAAATACAAAGAGTTGAGAGGCAATGCTGATTTTTCTGGTTTTCATATCCTGTTTCCTCCTTAGTTGCTGCAGAAAATCATTACTAATCATCATCAAATAGAAATTATATTTTTCATGTAATAATTAGCGATTTATTATATTACAGAAACTAAAAAAATGCAACTATACAAAAAATTTGTTTTTGAGTAATTTGTAATTTAGATGATACAGGAAGGTATCGCTTGAAAAAGTTCAAAAAAGATAGTACAATAGGTTGAAAAATTAGAATCAAAGACTGTTTTTGTGATTGACTGAACGGGTCAACTTTAGGAGGGCTTTTATGACACTCAGTAAAAAGCCGGTTACCGGTATGAAAGATATTATGGCGCAGGAGATGGAAATAAGGGACTATGTCATAAGCGTTATTAAAGACACTTATGAAAAGTTCGGTTTTACTTCCATTGAGACTCCCTGCGTGGAAAACATTGCCAATCTGAACTGTAAAGCCGGCGGTGAAAATGAGAAACTGATATTTAAAATTTTAAAAAGAGGCGATAAACTGCGCCTGGAAGATGCCAGGTCGGAAGACGATCTGGTAGACGGCGGACTGCGTTATGATCTGACTGTGCCGTTGGTTCGTTATTATTCCAATCATATGAACGAACTGCCATCCCCCTTTAAGGCATTGCAGATGGGGAATGTATGGAGGGCGGACAGGCCGCAGAGAGGACGCTACCGTCAATTTATGCAGTGTGATATCGATATTTTGGGAGAACCCTCTAATCTGGCCGAGATAGAGCTGATTCTTGCTACAACGACGACGCTGGGGAAATTAGGTTTTAAGGATTTTCAGATTCGGATCAATGACAGACAGATTTTGAAAGCGATGGCGGCATACAGCGGCTTTGCGGAAGATGACTATGACCAGGTTTTCATTATTTTGGATAAAATGGATAAAATAGGAATCGAAGGGGTGGAAGCGGAACTGCTGGAAGCCGGCTATACCAAAGCGCAGACAGATAAATACCTAGGTCTTTTTAAGGGAATGGAAGAAACGGAGGATGCGATCGCCTATATTACGGATGTACTCTCCGATGTCCTGCCTGAAGGAGTGAAAGAAGGATTTCAGGAGATCATTGACAGTGTACAGGCCACGAAAGGGGACTTCTTTGAGTTAAAATTCGACCCAACCTTGGTAAGAGGGATGTCCTATTATACCGGTACGATCTTTGAAGTTGCCATGCCTCAGTTCGGAGGAAGCTGCGGCGGAGGCGGCAGATATGATAAGATGGTAGGTAAGTTTACCGGGAAAGATGTTCCGGCGTGCGGTTTCTCCATCGGTTTTGAAAGGATCATTCTGCTGCTTTTGGAAAGCGGATTCCAGGTTCCCAAAGAAGGAAAAAAGATAGCTTATCTGATGGAAAAAGGTCTCGCTACCGAAGAACTCTGCAAAGTGATGGCAAAGGCTCAGAAAGAGCGTGAGGCCGGCAACCGGATTCTGGTAGCCCATATGAATAAGAACAAGAAGTTCCAGAAAGAGCAATTGATCTCACAGGGTTATGAAGTATTTGAGGAATTTTATAAAGAACCATTAAAAAATTGAGACTTACAACGAGGAGGATGAAAAAATGGCTGAATCCATGAAAGGATGGAAAAGATCCCATAGATGTGCGGAGCTTTCCCTGGCAAATGCAGGCGAAGAAGTGACGGTCATGGGGTGGGTGCAGAAACAGAGAAATAAAGGCGGTATTATCTTTGTGGATTTAAGGGACCGCTCCGGTATTTTACAGATCATATTTGAAGAAAGTGATTGCGGATCGGAGAGTTTTGCCAAGGCTGAGAAAATGCGTAGTGAGTTTGTTATTGCGGTAGTCGGTAAGGTGGAGAAACGTTCCGGAGCCGTAAATGAGAATCTTGCCACCGGTGAGATTGAGATCCGCGCAAAAGAAGTGCGTATCTTATCGGAATCCGAGACACCGCCGTTTCCGATTGAGAGTGAATCACGAACCAAAGAAGAAATTCGTTTGAAATACCGTTATCTGGATTTGAGACGCCCCGATCTGCAGCGGAATATGATGCTTCGCAGCAAGATCGTATCCGAAATGAGAGCTTTTATGTCAAACGAAGGTTTTCTTGAGATCGAGACCCCGATCTTGTGTAAATCCACGCCGGAAGGTGCAAGGGACTATCTGGTGCCGAGCCGGGTACATCCGGGAAACTTCTATGCGCTTCCCCAGTCACCCCAGCTCTATAAGCAGCTTTTGATGTGTTCCGGATACGACAGATATTTTCAGATCGCAAAATGTTTCCGTGACGAGGATCTGCGTGCTGACAGACAACCGGAATTTACCCAGGCGGATATGGAGCTTTCCTTCGTGGATGTGGATGACGTCATCGAAGTCAATGAAAGATTGATTCAACACATATGCAGGGAGGCGATCGGTCTGGAGGTACAGCTGCCCCTGCCGCGGATGGCATGGCAGGAAGCTATGGAACGTTACGGAACCGATAAGCCGGATACCCGTTTTGAAATGGAGCTGGTGAATGTATCGGAGGTAGTGGCAGGTTGTGAATTCGGCGTCTTTACTTCCGCATTGGAAAACGGCGGCTCCGTCAGAGGTCTGAATGTAAAAGGGCAAGCGGCAATGCCCCGTAAAAAAATCGATGCCCTTGTAGATTTTGTCAAAGGCTATGGGGCAAAAGGGCTGGCATACTTGTGTGTACAGGAAGACGGGACTTACAAATCCTCCTTTGCTAAATTTATGACAGAGGAGCAGCTTCATGCTCTGGTGTCTGCCATGAAAGGGGAAAAAGGAGATCTGCTTCTGTTTGCCGCAGATAAAAATGCGATTGTATACAACGTGTTAGGCGCTCTTCGTGTGGAGCTTGGAAAGCAGCTTGGATTGATTGATGAATCAAAGTTCCATTTCCTCTGGGTTGTGGACTTCCCGCTGCTTGAGTGGAGCGAGGAAGAAAACAGATTCATGGCGATGCACCATCCGTTTACCATGCCCATGGAAGAGGACTGGCAGTATATAGATTCCGACCCGGGACGCGTCCGTGCCAAAGCTTATGACATCGTATTAAACGGTGTGGAACTGGGCGGCGGCTCCGTGAGAATCCATCAGGATGACATTCAGGAGAAGATGTTTGAGGTGCTGGGCTTTACGAAGGAACAGGCGTGGGAACAGTTCGGTTTCTTGTTGAGTGCCTTCCAATATGGAGTCCCGCCTCATGCAGGACTGGCTTACGGTTTGGATCGTTTCGTCATGCTATTAGTTGGGTCGGATAATATCCGTGAGGTCATTGCCTTTCCGAAGATCAAAGATGCATCCTGTCTGATGACACAGGCACCGGGCAGCGTGGATACAAAGCAGCTGGAAGAACTGCGAATTGCGGTTGTCCCTGAAGAAAAAACCGAGAATGCAGAAAATGAGGAGACGAAAGTATGAGCGGGAATATGAAGCAGTTTTCAAATGGACCCATGAAAAAGGATGAAAAAGTAAACAGAACCGGGATTACAACGGTGGAAATTGTCAGTGTAGGCATGTTTGCCGCAGTTTTGGCCGTTCTTTCGCAGATTGCCATTCCGATGCCGACCGGCTTGCCGATCACACTGCAGACCTTTGCGGTAGCGTTGACAGGCGTTGTACTCTCCTGGAGATTAGGGACGGCAAGTACTCTGGTATATATTCTCCTGGGTGCTGTCGGTGTACCTGTTTTTGCTGAATTTTCCGGCGGGATACAGATACTGCTAAATTATTCGGGCGGCTTTATCTGGGGCTTTATCATGATGGCGCTTCTGTGCGGGATCGGAACCCAGATGAAGAATAAAATAGGTGGAACCTTACTTGGTATCGTGGGACTTTTTGCCTGTCATCTGTTTGGGGTCATTCAGTTTATGATCGTTATGAAAATGGGATTTCTGGAATCCTTTTTGATGGCTTCGGCGCCTTATCTGATCAAAGATGTCATTTCCGTGATACTCGGATTTGTAGTTGGATCTGCCATCAGGGCGCGGCTTATTAAAGCAGGATTATTATGATGCTGCGCTTGCGGGTACATCATTTATTTTGCAGCGCCTTGTTTGTGGGAAAAGGCTACAGTGAGAGTTTCTGTGAGAACATGCAGAAGATCGTACAGTGGCTGTGGGAGACGTCCTCACAGGGAGAAGAAAGGGAAGTGGAACTTATCTCCGGTGAGGATTCAATCTGTAAGGAATGTCCGAATCTGACCAAGGAAGGCTGCAGTCTTGAGGATAACCATGTGGTTTCCAAGGATGTCCGGTTGGCACAAGCATTGCAGCTTCAGACCGATCGGTCCTATTCCGTTTCGGCATTGTTGGGACATGTGGCACAGAATTTGACGGAAGAGATCTTTGAGACTTCCTGTCATAAATGTGAATGGTATAGAATGGGACTCTGCAGCTATGCGAAACTTGCAGACAAGTATTCGAACTATTCCGGTATTTGAAAAATACAGGAACGAAAAGAATATGGGCAGAAGCGGAGAGCGGTATGGATAGATTTGTGATCAGGCAGTCTTGCCTTTTGTTTTTGACGGCGTTTATCTGGGGCGTTGCCTTTGTGGCGCAGAGTGCCGGTATGGATTATGTAGAGCCTTTTACATTCAATGCGGTTCGCTGCCTGATAGGAGGTATTACGCTGATTCCCTGCATAGGGTTTATGAAAATTTTCAGAAAGAAAAAGAATAACGGACAAAAGACCCAAAGGGAGTTGAAATCCTTGGTTTTAGGCGGTACGATCTGTGGTCTGCTGCTTTTTATTGCCAGCAATTTTCAGCAATTTGGCATCCAATATACAACCGTGGGGAAGGCCGGATTTGTTACGGCACTGTATATTGTCCTTGTACCGATATTTGGCATTTTTTTGCACCGCAGGGCCGGTTTGCAGGTGTGGTGCGGGGTTTTGCTTGCTTTGTGCGGTCTGTATCTTTTATGTATGAAAGATTCGTTTCGGTTATCCAAAGGGGATGCATTGGTACTTGTCTGCGCTTTTACTTTTTCTTTTCACATTCTGACTGTGGACCATTTTTCTCCCAAAATTGATGGGGTGAAGATGTCATGTATTCAGTTTTTTGTATGCGGGGCATTATCGTCAGTATGTATGTTTATATTCGAAAAACCGAATATATCTCAAATTCTGGCAGCGTGGCTGCCCATTCTATATGCGGGGGTCATGTCCTGTGGGGTAGCCTATACACTCCAGATCGTGGGGCAGGAAGGGATGAACCCTACGATTGCCTCGTTGATCATGAGCCTGGAGTCGGTGGTTTCCGTATTGGCAGGCTGGGTACTATTGCATGAGAAGCTAAGCAGAAGAGAGCTGGCAGGATGCCTGCTCATGTTTATTGCCATTGTTCTGGCGCAGCTTCCGGAACGTAAGAAAAAAGAGACGGTGCTTCCTTCTGTGGATCCGTAAGAAAATATGGCAATAAATAAATCAGTGATAAAGGAGCAAAGCAGGATGATAGATAATAAGCAATTGGAAGAGGTTTTGGAAACGTTTGCAAAAGACAGATCCCAGGATAATTTTGTAAAATTAATGGAGTTAGTAGAAAAGTCCGTGTTATTGGTACCTGCCCTGATGCCGGAGAACCTGGATGAAACGACGATGAAACAGGCTAAGGCCGGAAAAGGCGTGGAATTGCCGAAAGATGCCAGAGTCACTCCCTGCCTGATCAAGAAAGAGAGCGGAGAGCAGGCGCTTCCTGTTTTCTCTTCAGAGAAATATCTTCCGACAGATCATAAGAGTCCGGCTGTCCTTGCAATTCCTTTTTTTGCCTGTGTTTCCATGGTAATGTCCAATTCAGACAAGGTTGACACCATCGTGTTGAACCCTTTTACACACAGTATTGTCCTTTCAAAACAGGTTTTGGAAGTTGCATTAAAAAGAAGCAGGAAATTGCAGGCAAAGACAGTGAAACTGACAGAAAAACAGTTTCATGAATTAGCGCACAGACGAATCTCCTATGAGCTGCTGCCTGTATTTTTCTATGAGAAACAAAAGGAAGGCCTTGAGCAGCTGCAAAAAGAAGAAGGAAGCTTTCTTCTGGCAAGATACACATCCGTTTATCCGAAAGAAATCAAAGTACCTTATACAGAGAGTGATTTTTCCCTGTTGACCCTGAATGTTACAGATAGTCTGCAGATCACGAGAATTGATATGCCGGAGAAAAATATGGCAAAAGGATTGTGCTGCCGCATCTATCTGGTCTGGAACAAGGATACGGAAAGCATAGAATACTACACGATAGAGAAGGCAGAAAAAGGAAATGAGATCGGCCGGATCTATGCTGACAGAAGACATGAAGTGATCGGACCGGTGCCGGAAAACGGAGCAGAAATTGAGACGATTATGAATCTGTCATCCGGCTCTGCATCTTAATTTGATTACTGCTCCGAAACAGTCGTATTCTCATCTTCCTCTTCTTCAGTATCTTCCTGGGGAAGTGTGATCAGTACCTTTAATATACGGTTTTTGCTCATGCCCTGCGCCTGCAGTCCGATGCCGCTTTCAAGAAGGATGGATTCATTATCTTCCGGCAGCCGCTCTAACTGTTCTATCATCAGACCGCCGATAGAATCAAAATCCTCTGAGCTTAAGTCGGTTTCTAAGGCATCGTTGATATCATCCAGTTTCATACCCGCTTCTACAAGGAATTGTCCGGGTGCGGTCTCTTTGATCAGTTCTTCTTCGTCGGCATCATATTCATCCCGGATCTCCCCTACGATCTCTTCTACCAGATCTTCCATGGTAATCATACCCACTGTGACACCATATTCACTCAAAACAAACGTTAAATTGTGCGATTTTTCACGCATTTCCATCATCAAATCTGCAATCTTTTTATATTCATAGGTATAATATGCTTTTCTCAGAAGTTTTTTGATCTGAAATTTCTCTTTGTCTTTTACCAGAATAAAATCCTTGATATTAATGATACCGATCAGATCGTCAGGATCTTCATCATAAACAGGAATTCTTGTAAACATGGAGGCCCGGAAGGTGGATAGGACTTCATCATAGGTTGCGGACAGGGAAATGCTGGTAATATGGATTCTGGGGACCATAATATCCTTTGCCACGGCGTCACCGAAGTCAAATACATTATAGATCATTTCCCGCTCTTCCGATTCGATGGCGCCGCCTTCATGGCTTACATCCACATAGGTTTTCAACTCATTTTCGGATATGCTGATAATTTTGTTGTCGGAATCTATATGTAGGATCCACAAAATGCCTGCTGCTATTTTGTCGATGATAATGATAACAGGGGTAAGCAGAAACATTAAGGGGCGTATGATGCCGCTGTAATGCAGGGATATTTTCTCCGAATTGTTCATTGCCCAGGTTTTGGGAATGATTTCACCGAAGATCAGGACGATCAGAGTCAATATACCTGTAACCGCACCGACGATATAACTGCCCCACATACGAATCGCAAGAGTGGTAGCTACTGAGGAGGCACTGATATTGACGATGTTATTTCCAATCAGAATCGTACTGAGCATTTTACTGTATTGTTCAAGTATGGAAAGAACCCGGACGGCACGTTTGGAATTCTCCTGTGCCAATGTACGCAGACGCACCTGATTTACAGTGGTAAAAGCCGTCTCTGCGGACGAAAAGAAAGCCGATAGCAGAATCAGAATAAATAATGCAATGAGTTGTATGACACCTGTGGTATCCAATGAAACGTTCACACTCCTTTAGAATCTTATAACATATGTTTCTTAGTAGAAAATATTACATGATAGAGAATATTGTGTCAAGTTTTTCCTGTATCCGGAATATATATTAATATCTTTTTAGTATCATTTTATCCAATCGGATGGAAAGGAGCGGGTTTTGGGGAAAAAAATCATAGACAGCGGAAAAATCATCTTTATCATGAAATGCATGCTTGCCGCTTATCTTCTGACGGCCGGACTTTTACTTTTTCTGGCTCTTTTATTGTATCGTTTCGGATTATCGGAAAAAGTGGTATCCATCTGTATCATCCTTATTTACATAGCGGTCACTTTTCTGGCAGGCTTTATTGCCGGCAAAAGAGCGGGAGAAAAGAAATTTTTGTGGGGACTGGCAATGGGTTGTATCTATTTTCTGATCCTTACGGTAGTTTCTCTTATTGTAAATCGAGGAGTCGATGATGCAATGGGCAGTCTGCTTACCGTCTTTTTATTGTGTGCAGGAAGCGGAATGTTGGGCGGCATGATAAGCTGATGTCTGTAGAATCAAAAATCAAAAAAAGTTCTTTTCATAAGGGAGAAACTGTGATATACTATTTCAAGTTATGGAAATAGCTCTTTGAGCTTACAACATAAGAACGGAGGCTGCATATGAAACATATTAAAACGTTGACCACAAGAGATTTGAAAGAATCTATGAAAAAGGGCGGCTGCGGCGAATGTCAGACATCCTGCCAGTCAGCTTGCAAGACATCCTGTACGGTTGGCAATCAAAGTTGTGAACAGGCTAAATAAGCAGGAAATGAGCAAGTACAGTAGTGGTAAGTAAAGTCAGGCTGTCTGGCCTGACTTTTTTATCGGATAGCGGACTGTATGGTTACAGAGGTTTGGGAAATGCTATGATACATCAATATAAAAATAACGGCTTCAATATTGTACTGGATGTGAACAGCGGCAGCGTGCATGTAGTAGATGATATTGTATATGATGCCATACCGGTTGTGGAGCAGCTCTTGTCGGAACATATCACAGAGCAAGAAGAAATTGTGGACAGGCTTTTTGTGACACAAGTGTCAGTTTCTAAAGAGCAGCTTGCGGAAGCGGTGGAAGAGATTTTAGAACTAAAAGATGCCGGAATGCTTTTTACGGAAGATATTTATGAGAAATACATCTCCGAATTTAAGCAGAGGGAAACTGTTGTGAAAGCGCTGTGTCTGCATATTGCCCATGACTGCAATCTGGCATGTAAGTACTGTTTTGCCGAAGAGGGAGAATATCACGGAAGACGAGCGCTAATGAGTTTTGAAGTCGGTAAGAAGGCGCTGGATTTTCTGGTGGCCAATTCCGGAAACCGGGTGAATCTGGAAGTAGATTTCTTCGGCGGAGAGCCTCTCATGAACTGGGATGTTGTAAAGAGGCTGGTAGAATACGGCAGAAGCATTGAAAAAGAGCATAACAAAAAGTTTCGGTTTACGCTGACCACTAATGGAATCTTATTAAATGATGAAATCCTGGAATTTGTAAACCGGGAAATGGGAAACCTTGTTTTAAGCATTGACGGGCGAAAGGCAGTCCATGACAGGATGCGGCCGCGCCGTGGCGGACAGGGTAGTTATGAAGAAGTTGTACCTAAGTTTCAGAAAGCGGCAAAAAGCAGGAACCAGATGAATTATTATGTCAGGGGAACTTTCACAAGAAATAATCCGGACTTTGCGGAGGATGTGAAACATCTGGCAGACCTTGGGTTTGAACAGATTTCCGTGGAACCTGTAGTGGCAGAAGAAAATGCGGACTACTCTTTGCGGGAAGAAGATGTCCCGGCACTCCTTAAGGAGTATGATAAGCTGGCTCTGGAATATTTAAAAAGAAGAAATGAAGGAAAGGCTTTCAATTTTTTCCATTTTATGATAGATTTAGAAGGTGGGCCCTGTGTAGCCAAGAGGCTTTCGGGCTGCGGTTCCGGAAGTGAATATCTGGCAGTCACCCCTTGGGGGGATCTTTATCCCTGTCATCAGTTTGTGGGACAGGACAAGTTTCTGATGGGAAATGTGGAGGAAGGGATCACCCGTCCGGATATCAGGGAAGAATTTAAAAACTGCAATGTGTATACCAAAGAAAAATGCAGGGATTGTTTTGCCAAGTTCTATTGCAGCGGCGGCTGCAATGCAAACGCTCATCAGTTTCACGACAGCATACATGATGTATACGAGCTTGGCTGCAAATTGCAGAGAAAGCGCATTGAATGCGCTATTATGATAAAAGCTGCTTTAGCGCAGCACGGGGAATAAAATTGTTCCTCATAGCAAAAGAAAGGGAGAGTAGAAGATGAAAAAGAACAAAGCAATTATTGGTCTGCTTGTTTTTGTACTGGTGCTTGCCGGTTTGGGTTATACGGCTGTTTTCGGCGTCGGTGCAGATCAGTCAGGCTCCGCTTCCAGCATTAAATTAGGTCTTGATCTTGCCGGCGGCGTCAGTATCACATATCAGGTCGTAGGAGATGAGAAACCGGACAGAGAAGACATGAGTGATACGATCTATAAGCTGCAACAGCGTGTTGAAAACTACAGTACGGAGGCTCAGGTCTATCAGGAAGGAGACGACAGGATCAATATTGAGATCCCCGGTGTTTCCGATGCAAATGCCATTCTGGAAGAACTGGGACAGCCGGGTACTTTATATTTTATTGCTCAGTCTGACAGCGAAGGAAATCAGAATTACGAATTGGCCGGTTACGGAATCGATGAGGAAGGAAATCTGGATCCGCAATATCAATTGTTGAAGACGATAGAAGAATTACAGGCGGATGGTTCCATTGTTTTGACCGGTACCGATATTGCAAGCGCTCAGGCGGGAACACAGCAGGATAGCATGCAGAATTCCCAGTTTGTAGTGCAGCTGAGTCTGACACCGACAGGAACACAGGCCTTTGCGGATGCGACTACCAAAGCATTGGCGGCAGGTGAGTCTATCGCAATTTATTACGACGGTGATTTTGTGAGCGTACCGAATGTACAGGCTGCAATTACAGACGGAAGTGCAGTGATCACTGGGCAGCACAGCTACGAGGAGGCTGAGAAACTTGCGTCTACCATTCGTATCGGTGGTCTGAAACTGGAATTACAGGAGCTGCGTTCCAATGTGGTTGGTGCACAGCTGGGTTCCGATGCGATCAGAACCAGCCTGATTGCGGCTGCTGTAGGTTTTGCACTGGTTGTGATTTTTATGATCATCGTTTATTATGTGCCGGGGCTTGCAGCAAGTTTTGCACTTTGCTTATATACTGCTTTGATGATCATCCTTTTGGATGCTTTTGAAATAACACTGACCCTTCCGGGAATTGCAGGTATCATCCTTTCCATCGGTATGGCAGTGGATGCGAACGTTATCATCTTTGCCCGTATCAGAGAAGAACTGGCTACCGGCAAAACGGTGCAGTCTTCGATTAAGATCGGTTTCTCCAAAGCGTTGTCCGCGATTTTGGACGGTAATATCACGACCTTGATCGCAGCGGCTGTTTTGGGACTGAAGGGAACCGGAAGTATCAAAGGTTTTGCACAGACACTTGCACTCGGTATCATTCTTTCTATGTTTACGGCGCTTGTGATTACGAAATTCCTTTTGAATGCTCTCTATGCACTGGGCGTTCAGAGTATTAAGGCATACGGTGTAGCCAAGGAGAAAAAGGTATTGCAGATCTTATCTCGTAAAAAGGCGTTCTTTGCGCTTTCTGCAGTAGTGATCCTGGCAGGATTTGTAGTAATGGGCGTTAATCAAGGACGAGGTGTTTCTGCATTAAATTACAGTCTGGAATTTGTAGGCGGTACATCCACTACCGTGAATATGAACGAGGATATGTCTATTGAGGAAATCGATGCGGATATCGTTCCATTGATTGAAGATATTACAGGAGACGGAAATGTTCAGACAACGAAGGTGGCCGGCTCCAATCAGATCATCATCAAGACCAGAACACTGAATGTTTCGGAAAGAGAAGAATTTGCGGATGTTATGATAAATAATTTTGGTGTGGACGAGGATGCCATAACAGCGGAGACGATCAGTGCGACCGTCAGCACAGAAATGAAATCTGATGCAATTATAGCAATTGTAGCAGCGGCTGTCTGCATGTTGGTTTATATTTGGTTCCGGTTTAAAGATATCCGTTTTGGTGCAAGCGCGGTATTTGCTCTGATACATGATATTCTGGTAGTACTTGCATTCTATGCGATCGTCAGGGTTTCCGTAGGTAATACCTTTATTGCATGTATGCTGACTATCGTCGGTTATTCTATCAATGCAACGATCGTTATCTTTGACCGTATTCGTGAGAATATGAGCGAGATGGGTAGAAAAGGCAATCTGGAAGAAGTGATCGATAAGAGTATTTCTCAGACCTTGTCACGAAGCGTATTCACTTCTTTGACGACCTTCTTTATGGTAGCATCTCTGGAGGTGTTTGGTGTCTCTTCTATCAGAGAGTTTGCGCTTCCTTTGATGGCAGGTATTATCTGCGGTACTTATTCTTCCATCTGCCTGGCAAGTGCTTTTTGGTATCTGCTTCGTACGAAGGTTGGGAATAAGGTAAAAACCGCTAAATAGTAATGAAAAAATTGTGAGGTTTACCTGAGGGTATAAAAAGGCATAGTCAATACAGCTATGCCTTTTGCGTTTTAATGTAAGCACAGGCTTGATAAAATGAAAAAGGCAGGTGAAATAATAGAATGGAGACAAAAGACGATCTGATCGTAGAAGGATATCGCTTTGCTACAATAGCGGATGCGGAAACGGCAAGGCTGGATGCCAAAAGAATAAAAAATCTGGAGGACAATCTGGATTATAGAAAACCACAGAATGTGCTTGTGATTTATCATAAGGCCTTGGATAATAAGATTTTTCAGACTCCGATCGGATTTTCCTATTTGCTGAAAATGCAGGAGCATTTGAAACGCTGCGGCATTGAAGCAGAAAAGATCAGACCGATTCAATTGAATGTGACATTCAGCAATAAAACGGAGGCAAATCGGTCTATCAGGCGAAGTATAGCATCCAGACAGCCGGAATACAAAAACAGATTTATAACTTCGGTTTTGTTAAACATACTCATGGTTGTGATGATCTGTGCAATGTTTTATATTTCTCTGAAAAGTGATTCTCCGAATATGATTAATTATAGAAGAGAAATTGTCAACGAGTATTCACAGTGGGAGCAGGAATTGACCGAGCGGGAACACGCAGTGCGTGAAGCGGAACAGGAACTTCGTATCAATCCGTAATATAATATCTGTTTTTAAAGATAAGGAAGGTTGGGATTCAAATGGACAGACTGAAGATATTGATAGTAGATGATGAAAGCCGTATGCGGAAACTGGTCAAAGATTTTTTGGTAAAAAGTAATTATGATGTCCTGGAAGCAGAAGACGGAAGTCAGGCATTGGACTTATTCTTTGAACAGAACGATATTGCCTTAATTATTCTGGATGTTATGATGCCCAAAATGGACGGTTGGCAGGTTTGCAGGGAAATCCGTTCCTATTCTAAGGTTCCGATTATCATGTTGACTGCAAAATCCGATGAAAGGGATGAATTACAGGGCTTTGAACTGGGCGTTGACGAATATATTTCCAAGCCGTTCAGTCCCAAGATTCTGGTGGCAAGGGTAGAAGCAATCTTGCGGCGTACCAATCAGATCAATGCGGATGAAATTTTAGAAGCAGGCGGTATTACCATCAACAAGGCAGCGCATATTGTGACTTTGGACGGTAAACAGATTGATTTGAGTTATAAAGAATTTGAGTTATTATCCTATTTTGTAGAGAATCGGGGGATTGCCCTGTCCAGAGAAAAAATCCTGAACAGTGTCTGGAATTATGATTATTTTGGGGATGCCAGAACGATTGACACACATGTAAAAAAACTGCGAAACAAGATGGGTAATAAAGGTGATCTGATTAAGACTATTTGGGGAATGGGATACAAATTTGAAGTAGATTGAAAGGAGACAATTTACTATTGGAAAGAAAACAAAAAGGACAGGATATTTCCATTGGACAAACACAAGAGACAGATATTGAACAGATAATAGCAATGCTGGATAATTTTGCGGCTTCTGAAGCGAGCAGACTGAAAGTTGAAGTATCTGATGAATGTGCAGAGGGTGAAGTGAAACACAGCTATCACCATGGCCGCTGCGATGTCGGCAGTCCATGGGCCAGAGGCTGCGCCTTTGATGTCATAGAGGATGATTAAAATGAGGTATACAATTAAAAGGCAGTTTGCAATTGTTTTTTGTATTCTAATGATAGGTACGATAGGACTCTGCTGGTTTGTCAACAATACATTTTTGGAAGATTATTATGTGAAAAATAAGCAGAATGTTTTAATGAATGCCTATAATTACTTAAACGACGCCTCTAATGCAGGGTTGATCGGTACTGAGGAATTCGATATTGAATTTCAGAAAATCTGCGGTAAAGATAATATCAGTTATATTTTACTGGATGCGGAAACAAAGACACTGAAGGCATCGGCAAATGATTATGAAATCTTAAGCAGGCAGCTTTTGAATAATATATTTGGCATGGAAAACTCCCAGAATATAGAAACCTTGGAAGAAGGAAGCGGTTTTACCATCAGGATCGTGCTGGATGATAGAACCAAAACGGAATATGTAGAAATGTGGGGAGTTCTTGACAATGGAAATTTGTTTATGTTTCGCAATCCCATGGAAAGCATTAAGGATAGCGTAAAGCTGGCTAATAGATTTATGGCATATGTGGGTGTGGCTGCCGCCTTTTTTAGCACGATATGCGGCTTATTGGTGTCAGGGAAACTGACTAAGCCGATCATGGAACTTACACAGATATCTGAGCGAATGATACATCTTGATTTTGAGGCAAAATACAGTGGTGGCAGCAGGACGGAAATTGCTTTATTAGGACATAATATCAACGAGTTATCTTATACTTTGGAACGAACGATTTCCGAATTAAAAAGCGCAAATAATGAATTACAGAGAGATATTGAAAGAAAAAATAAAATTGATGAGATGCGCAAAGAGTTTCTTTCCAATGTATCTCATGAACTGAAAACACCGATTGCGCTCATCCAGGGATATGCAGAAGGGCTCAAAGAAGGTATCAATGACGATGCAGAAAGCAGGAATTTTTATTGCGACGTCATTATGGATGAAGCGGTAAAGATGAATATAATGGTAAAAAAACTTTTGTCCCTGAATCAACTGGAGTTTGGTAACGATGTTATTACTATGGAACGATTTGATATTGTTTCATTGATTAAGAATGTGATTCAAGCTTCGGAAATCATGACAAAGCAGAAAGAGATTTCTGTCCGTATGGAAAATTATGATCCGATTTATGTATGGGCGGAGGAGTTTAAGACGGAAGAGGTCTTTACAAATTATTTTACCAATGCAATTAATTATGCCTTGTATGAAAAGATCATTGATATCAAACTGCAAACAAACGAGGGGCGGGTAAAAATATCCGTTTTTAATACCGGAGATCCGATACCGGAAGAAAGTCTGGCGCATTTGTGGGAGAAATTTTATAAGGTTGATAAGGCAAGAACACGGGAATATGGAGGAACCGGAATCGGCCTTTCCATTGTTAAGGCAATCATGGAGTCCATGAATCAAGAATATGGAGTTCAAAATTATGACAATGGTGTAGAATTTTGGTTTGAGTTAGATTTGGTATAAATTAAAAAGTTCTGAAATAAATAGTTTGTCATGAGGAGAATAATGGGGTATAA
>JAFLTF010000034.1:6880-23565 GCA_022510585.1 Lachnospiraceae bacterium | reverse complement strand
CTTCTCTGTCTATTATATAATTATAACAGGCAGTGTCAAGGTAAACGCATCTGTCGGCATTGCTCAATGCCATCGTTGCAAACATGATATCCTCATACCATTTCCCGGACGGAAAATTCAGATTTTTTAATATCTCTCTGCGATACAGCTTGTTCCATGCCGCATTTTGAATATCAAATTCTTCCCGTTCCTCCACATAGACCTGTAATGCTTCCTGCTTTTCAAATACAACTGCCCTGTCCACGGAATCATCCTCTATGTGATCCCGATATACTCGTTTATATCTACAGATCGCCATATCGGCACACTGCTCCAGAAGGGCACCCATCATTCTCTCGTACATATCCGGCTCGACCCAGTCGTCTCCGTCTACAAAACCGATAAAATCTCCCTTTGCAACGGCAATTCCGGCGTTTCTGGCATCTGCCGGACCCCCGTTTGATCTATGCAAAACCCGGAGCCTATTTTCCTTTTCGGCCAGTTCATCACAGATCCGGCCGCTTCCGTCCGTAGAACCGTCATCTACCAGAATAATTTCCAGATTCCGATAGCTCTGTTCCAATATGGAAATCACACACCGCTTAACATATTCTTCTATATTATAAACCGTCACAATAACGGATATCATATTTTTCTGCTCTTCTACCGGAATCTTCACCGGACTGTATGGTTTCAAAACTTTCATCCTATGACCACGCCTTTCTGTTTATTAGCAATACTTTTCATGTCTGACTTAAAATTCCGCTGCCAAAAACATCAGAACATACCATATCTGACTGCGCCAGATATCTCTTTCGATAAAATCTTCCCACATTTTCTCTACTGCATCCACATTTAATAACATTTGTTCTTTAATTGTTTTGCCATCCAGCAGACTTTCCGCCCACTCTCGCAGTTCCGGTTGCTTCAACCATTGATGAAGAGGGATCGCAAACCCTGTTTTCGGACGCTCCACAAGTTCTTTCGGTACATATTTATATAAAATATCACGTAATATTTTTTTGGTGACATCACCCTGTTTTTTATATGCGATCGGCAGACTCCAGGCAAATTCAATCACATCTTTATCCAACATCGGCACTCTGGTTTCCAGAGAAACTGCCATGGCGGTCCTGTCCACTTTTGCAAGGATATCATCCGGATGATACTGAAGCATATCCATTAACATCAAATTATGTTGTTCATCCGGCAGAAAACCATCCTGGTAAGTATCCATAGCTGTCGGGCAGGATATATCTTCCTTTTTTCCTCTTCCGGAAAGCTCTCGCAGTACCTCTTTGGATATGAGATTGATCCCCTCTGCAATTTCCGAGCGTCTGTACATATCCTCGATACCGGAAGCGCCAAGCAATCTGGCTCTGGTCGCCAGAGCGCCGCTCTTCCCTTTTGGACTGTGCAGAATCGCCGCGCTTACGGGTTTACGCACAAATGTCGGGATCTTTGCTGCTTTTTTCCAGATACGATCGATGGAACCATAGGTCTGATAGCCGCAGAAAAGTTCGTCGCCGCCGTCACCGCTTAAGGATACCGTTACATGCTCCCTGGTCATCCTGCTGACCAGATAGGTGGGTATCTGGGAAGAATCCGCGAAAGGTTCCCCAAACATGGTGCCCAGCTTAGGAATGACCTGTTTGGCATCCTGCTCCGTAATATAGAGTTCCGTATGCTCCGTTCCCAAATGTGCCGCAATCTCCCCGGCGATTTCAGCTTCGTTAAATTCTTTTTCCCACAGACCGATGGTAAAAGTTCTGACATTCCTCTCACTGATATCCTGCATCAAAGATACAATGGTGGAACTGTCTATCCCCGCTGAAAGAAATGCACCGATCGGTACATCTGCTATCATCTGTCCGCGGATAGCAGCTTTTAACAGCCGCTCCAGTTCCTCTGCCGCTTCCTCCTCGGAACCTTTAAAAAGGTGGGTCTGTCCATAATAGGCGGCATCTTTCATAGACCAGTATGTGGATATCTTATATTCCCGAAAAGGATATTTCATTTCCAACATTTTTCCGGGTTCCAATTTATAAATACCTTCATAAATGGAATAGGGAGCGGGAATATATCCATATCTAAAATAGGTCTCCAGAATCCCCTTATTCACCGGGTTCTTAAAATTGTCCAAAGTTTTCAGAGAGTTGATATCCGATGCAAATGCAAAGGTTTGATCTCCCACAAAACCATAATATAAGGGTTTTTCCCCCACCCTGTCCCGGGATAAAAATAACATACGTTCTTTTTTGTCGTACAAAGCAATTGCAAACATCCCCTTACTCATTCTCAGGGTCTCTTCCATTCCATATGCAGAAACTGCTTCCAAAAGCACTTCCGTATCGGAAGTGCCCTTAAAAGCAGTCACTTTCTTTTCCTTTATCAACTTTTCTTTTAACTCTGCATGATTGTATATTTCTCCATTATAAGCAATCACATAACGCTTGTTATATGATTCCATGGGCTGCGCCCCGCCGGAAGTTAAATCCAAAATAGATAACCTTCTATGGCCAAGTACGACCTGCTTGTCTTCCGATGCCCAGATACCTGATGCATCCGGCCCTCTATGAGCCATTCTGTCATTCATTCGGTTGATATTCTGCTGCCAGTCAAAATCCCCATTGCAAAATCCGGCAATTCCACACATAGAAAAACCTCCGTTATTTTTTCATACACGCCTCGAAATATGCCTTCCACTGCGCATTCACACGCTCAGGTGCAAGCCGCTCTTGTATTTTATACGCCTCTTTTCCAAGTCTGTCCGCCAATTCGGAGTCGGATAGGATCCTGTCCATCGCTTCTTCCAATGCGGCCGCGTCTCCTACCGGAATGATCCATCCGTTTTCGCCGTGCCGTACCAGTTCCACCGTTCCGCCGCTGGGCACATCCGTTGCGATAACGGGAAGCCCCAGCGCCATGGCTTCAATCAAAGCATTGGATACTCCTTCCGAATAAGAAGTCAATAAAAACAACGCCGCTTTCTCTATTTTTTCCGCCACATCAGGAATAATGCCCGGGAGAAACACTTTTTCTTCTAATTTCAGTACAAGGATCAGTTCCTGCAGATACTCCCGCAGCTCCCCTTCGCCGTATATTGTTAAGGTATATTCCGGATACTTCGCTATCAGATTTGCAAAGGCCCGAATCATCATCTCATGATTCTTATTTTCATCCAGTCGTCCTACGGATACGATCCGCTTCTCACGGTCTCCCTGAAAACGCGGTCTGATAAACAAAGGATTCAGGGAATTTGGTAAAATAACAGCCGTTTTCCCAACTCGCTTGGAAAAAAAAGCGCGGGAACGCTCTGTCTGCAGGATAACACCCGCTGCATGCGGGAATAAAAGATTCGCCAGGGTTCGCATCAACCTCGTCGGATATTCTTCTTTTGCCTCTCCTACCACGGAAACCACCGCTTTTGTGCGGGTAAACATAGTAGTAACAACTGTCATGAAATTATTTTTTCCCACGCAGGACAATACAAGATCAGGCTGTTCCTGCTTCCAGATCCGATGCAGTTTACGTAGTCTGCGATAAAAATTGAGGATTCTGCTCTCTGTGGTCTCCTGCGGCGTGATATCGGAAATCACCCTGCCAATTCCGTCAGCAGGTACATATTCATCTTCCTTTTGGTACTGTGTCACCATGACAACCTGATAACCCTGGTGCAAAAAGTATTCCGCCAGATTGACAAAGACGCGTTCCGCTCCGCCTTTATGCAGTGAACCGATATAAAATGCAAGTTTTCCTGCATTACTTGTGTTATTTTTTTTAATTTTGCTCTTATTTGATTCAAATTCCCTGTTTTTGGGCCCACTAATTGAATCACTATTTAATTTATTGTCCATTTACACCACCGCAATAAAATTGATACCACTGCTGAAATACGAAGAAAGGCCATGCCATTTTCGAGTAATTTGCTCCCGTTGCGGGCCCGCCGTCTCCGGTTTTCAGATAACTTTGAATCGTATTTGAGACATAATCGGCATCAAAGATCCCCTGTTTTTTCAAATAATCATAACTGCTGTAATCTAATAATTGTTCCTTCAGGGGACCACGCAGCCACTTATCCAGCGGAACACCAAACCCGACCTTCGGCCTTTCCAATAGTTCTTTTGGGATATAATCATAAGCAATCTCCTTCAGGATATGTTTCTTATCCCCTTTCGCGTATTTATATTCATGGGGTATCCTGTAGGAAAATTCCATAACATCCCTGTCTAAGATCGGACATCTGGCTTCCAGGGAATATTTCATGGATGCTCTGTCCACCTTACAGAGGATATCTCCCGGCAGATACGTGTCCATATCCAACAACATCCTGCGGATCTGCCAGTTTTTGATCCCATATTCGCTTTCAACCAAATAATGTACCGGCAGCGGTTCTTCCTGCCGGGTATTCTGAACCATCGCTTTTGCCATGACGATATAGTTTCCCGCGCCAAACTGGGTCTGACATTCTTTTTCCCGGTTTCCGGCAATCACGCGCACTTTAAAGGGCAGTCTCTCTTCCGCTTTAAGCTGCCGCATCCCCGGCAAATGACAGATCCCGTGTACCAATGCTCCCAGTCCATCTAACATCTGCGCCTGCCTGATATTTTCATAAATATTATAACCGCAGAAGAATTCATCGCCGCCGTCTCCGGACAGGGCAACCGTTACCTGCTTTTTTGCCAATTCGGAAACTAACATGGTGGCGATCTGGGAACTGTCCGCAAAAGGCTCGTCATAATATTTCGGAATACTGTCTACCAGATCGAACATGTCACTTTCATCTATATAGGCTTCCGTATGATTTGTTCCGAGATATTCGGCGACCGCCTTCGCATATTTTGCTTCATTATATCTTTCTTCGTGAAATCCTATGGAAAAAGTTTTGATCGGGGTATCGGAGTGTTCCTGCGCGATTGCCGTCACCAGTGAGGAATCGTATCCTCCGCTTAAGAAAGAACCCAGGGGAACATCCGATATCATGCGGGATACCACGGATTTTTTCAGCAGTTCCTTTAACTCTTCCCTGGCCTCTTCATAGCTTCCCACCGGCCTGCCTGCCTGCTTTCTGTAGATTTGTTTGACGTCCCAATATTTCCAGGTTTTGATTTCTCCTGCACGAAAACGCAGGATCGCTCCCGCCCCTACTTTATAGACATCCCGGAAAATACTGTCCGGCGCATTGATATACTGTTGATACAGAAAACGTGACAATACCTCCTGCCGGATCTCTCTTGGAAAACCGGGATATGCCATGATGGCTTTCAGTTCTGAGGCAAAGACGATGCCATCCTCCTGTTGCAGGTAGTAGAGCGGTTTCTTGCCGATTCTGTCCCTCACCAGATAGACCTCGTCACTGTCCCTGTCGTACAAAGCGATGGCAAACATCCCATTAAACCTGTCCACACAGGAAATTCCCCATTTCAGATAGGCAGCAATGATCACTTCCGTGTCGCAGTTGGATCGAAACGGATAATCCGATAATTCTTCCCTTAACTCCTGAAAATTATAGATCTCTCCATTATAAACAACGGAAATCCTTTTATTCGCAGAATGCATCGGTTGATGTCCCAGTGCCGACAGATCCAGGATCGACAGCCTCCTCTGGGCAAAACCCACCTGATATGCGCCTCGTGCCTCATAAATTTCCTCACCGCTGTCATCCGGCCCTCTGTGGTACATCGTATCATTCATGGCTTTCAGCTGCTCTAAAGTTATA
Organism: Lachnospiraceae bacterium; assembly: GCA_022510585.1. GTDB lineage: Bacteria > Bacillota > Clostridia > Lachnospirales > Lachnospiraceae > UBA3282. Next base: position 17,867 of record JAFLTF010000034.1, on the reverse strand, counting down.
TTCTTTTTACTGACATAACCGCAAATCCCGCACATATCTGTCTCCTGCCACAAAATAACATTAGTTATAATATCATTTGCTATTTATTGTATCTTTCCAGAAAATAGTCCCTGTATTCTCCGAAATCTTTACATTCCTGATCAATGGAATCTATCATTTCCACATATTTTTCCTGCACCAGCGACTTATAATTATCAAAGTTATCATACCCTTCTTTGCACCAGGAAAAGGGGTGCACCAAAATCTGCACCTTATCATAACTAGTAATATTTTTTTCGTCAGGATAACCATACCGCCAGATGTGATTGGCATCCGACATATATTTTACGGCGACCGGCGTTTCTTCCGTAATATTTTCCGCAAAAGTAAAGAAATCATCCTGATATGCATTGAGGATACCGTCCAGCTTGATATTCTCCCGCAGTACATCTTTGGAAGGCCTGTGGATGGAAAATTCTTTGATCGGGAACCCAAACATCTCACTTAACATATCTATTTCTATTTGAATCTTCCTTCGGATCTCTGCCATATCCGTCATGCCGTTTAAGGCAAAATGCAGCCCGATATGCTGCCCTCTTTCCCGCATATCTTTGATCATATTGATGTTTTTTCTGGATAACACATTATAGGAGTTGTTCGTCCACTGGAAAAAATAAGTGGAAGTAAAATCCATACTCTGTTCTACTCTGGCAAGCTCATAGGCTCTTTCCACGCTGTATTCCACATCATGACGCATGATAATAAACCTGTCTTTTCCCAAGGCGTCCGCATAGTGGGCATACCTACCCGTAGACTTTATGATCCTGATGATCTCCCTGTAATCCTCATATGAAAACATAAGTGCCTCCTATTCTTCCCTTTCCGCATAATCTTCATTGATGATGCGCTCCCTTATCGTCGATTTCGCCTCCCCCAGTTTCTGCTGCCACAGCTCATAGGCCTCGTCCCAGGAAGCATAGCGCGCATCTCCCCGCTTATCGCTGAATTGATAATGCTCCAGTAGATATTCCTCCAAAAATTCCGTACACTTTTCTGCACCAACCGCATTGGTATGACTGCCGTAGTCCGCAAAATCCTCTTCAAACACAATACCGATCTCATCATAGTGATCGTTCATATTGAGAAAGCCGTATCCTGCCTCTTTTACGATGCCTGCCATATAATTAAACATTTTCTGTTCTTCCGGCGTTTCCCCATAAGGAGATACAATGAACAGCGCCTGCAGATCCTCTTCCTGTAAATACTGCAAAAGATCCTTCAGATAGGCTTCCTGACTGTCGGGGATCTCTAATATTCCCGATGTGCCTCCCGCCGCTGGTCTGGTTGTGGGACCCACCTCATCCTTCATATAGAATCCTTTTAAATCGCTTACCTTATGATATCTCCAATTCTTCCATTCCGATGCAAATGCAAACATTCTCCAGTTGGTATGATATTTGAACAGATCCACATAAAAACTGAGACGGTCCTCTGTTTCCGGCACCATCGCCTGAATCGTTTTGACACGGTTCCATGAATATTTCAGATTATCTGTCACACCTCTGGTATATGCCATATTTTCAGCTAAGCCCTCATCATCCATGGTAAACATACGCATTTCAAAGATATAGAGAGAGGGCGACTGCGTCTTTTCTGCTTCCTCCACCAGATACTTCATTGCCACGGGCCTCTGCACATTAGAAGACAGCGGATAAGCGGCAATTCCTGTGTCCCCCCATATCTTGGGAGCCGAGTAAAACGGAAAAACGGGACTTGAACCAATCATAACAATATCCAGTATATTATCTTTTTCCGCATAAAATCCGGAGAAACGGTCTTTCACGTCTCCATTGGTCCGAACGATATAAGACACACACACAAGCGCCAGTAATAAAATCAATATGAAAATACTGCTTTGCATGAATTGTTTACGACTCATATATACCTCATTATATACAGGATCAGCTGATATGGCAACCTTGACACAATTGCTCAACATAATCTCTCCACTGCTCAAACACAGCTTCTCCGTTTGCTTTATCCATGATCTTACGGGCTTCCATCCCAAGTCTTTCCGCCAGACCGGGATCTTCGATCAAGCGGTTGATACCATCCTCTAATGCCTTCTGATCTTTGATCGGGATCAAAAGCCCGTCCACCTCGTTTGTCATGATCGTTCTCGGTCCGCCACAGGGGCAGTCGGTAGCTACGATCGGTAATCCGAGAGCCATCGCCTCCATCAGGGCATTGGGCAGCCCTTCCCAGTCGGAAGTAAAAGCAAAGAGCGCGGCATCCCGCATATCTTCTTCCAACGTATCGCTGGCCCCCATCAGATGAATATAATCCTCTGCATGGTTCTCTGCGATCAAAGCTTCCAGGATTTCTTTGGTTCCGTCAAACGAATCTCCGCCATAGATCTTCAGATCATACTCCGGATGTTTCTTATGCACCTCCACAAAAGCCCTGATCAACATGGGCTGGTTCTTAAAATCCACCAGCCGCCCGGACTGCACTACTGTCTTACTGCGCTTCCCGGGTGCCGGTACACCGATATATTTAGGGTGGATCGGATTTAAGATGATACGGGAATTTTTCTGTAACCTCGGTGCAAAAAAATCCCTTGCACCTTCTGTTTGAAACACACAGCCATCTGCCCTCGGAAAGAGCAGGGCCATCTGTATTTTATCGCTAATTCTTATATAGTGGACCGCCGGATCGGTGCGAACGGAGATCAACACCGGAATTTTGCTAAAATATGCCGCCATCAATCCCCTGTAGATCGCTTTTCTGGCAAAAGGGATCAAGATATCCGGTTTTTCTTGTTTCAAAAATTCTTTTAAATATTTTACACGCAGAATAAACTGAATGATATGGTGCTTTTTCTTATCTTCTTCTTTGAGTCCTACATGGACGCGTCTTACCTTTGGATCCGGCTGGAATTCATTTTCTCCGTACCATTCCGTGGCAATCACGACCTGATAGCCATTCTCCGCAAACTGATTCGCCAGATTGGTAACAACCCGTTCTGCCCCACCCTGTTCCAGACAATTTAAGTGAAATACAATCTTCCGCATGATGAACTACCCCCTCTCAGCCTACCCAGCTTCTTATCTTCTCCACATAGGCTTCCGCACTGTAGTCTCCGGCACGCTTTCCTGCCATTTCACTATAATGTGCCAGCTTGTCCTCATCTTCCAGCAGATCTGTTATCTGTTTCGCCAGTCTTTTTTCTTCCTCCGTAATGTTTGCCGGGTCAAAATCCGCATCCGGACTCATATTCGGCACAAGAATACCGTACCGGTCCTCCAGAATTTCCTTTGGTCCGGTCATACAGTCCGTGGCAATCACCGGCACATCAAGCGCCATGGCTTCCACCATCGCATTCGGGAATCCTTCATTATAGGAGGTGAGTACATATAATATCGATTTTTTCAGGTATGGATAGGGATTCCTTTTCAGTCCGGTAAAATAGACGACATCTCCAATCCCAAGCCCCTCTGCCAGTTCACGATAGGCGCTGAATTCGCCCTCTCCGATGATCAGCAGTTTCGTATCGACAAGCTTCTCGTGAACAAGAAAAAAAGCCTTGATCAAATGCCAGAAACCTTTCACCGTATCTTCCCTTCCCATGGAGACCAGAATCCTTCCGTCCTCCCAGGGAAGCTGCGTTTCTTCAGCCTGTGCAAGCGCCTCTACTTCTTTTTTATCAAAAGGATTACTCAAGGTAACTGCCTTCTTACAGCCATACCGCTTTTCCACCTCATCACGGATCATCTCGGAACAGCAGATCAATTTATCCGCATGACGGCAGAATAAACGAATCTGCCCGGGATTTCCCATATCCATATAGCTTCTGATCCCAAGCCACAGCTTTGCTGCCTTGCCGGAGGCAATATTGGCCAAATTGGCTGTAGGCCCGAAACTGTAGGCAATATCGATCTTCTCCCTCTGTTTGAGTTTCCGAAGACGATGCCCTCTTTTCAGAACATTTATCACTTTGGCAAATGCGCCTTTTCTGCTTGGCAGATGCAGATCTGTCACGGGAATCCCTTTGATATCGTAAGCGATATTTCTGGAATCGAAAATTGCAATCTGTACCTGATAATACGGTTGCAGCAATCTGGCTGTCGCAACACAGACTTTTTCAAAACCGCCCTGATGCAGGGCCGGTACGATCAATAAAATTTTTTTCATAATGCAGAGCAGTCTCCATTCAGATAAAACTTTCTATAAGCCTTTGCCTGAGTTTTTACATCAAATCCGCTTTCTACTATCTCCCGATAAGTATTTCGTCTCTCATAATCCATCTGTGCTACGATCTTCTCTGCCCAGACTTTGGCCGGTTCTTCTATACTCATATAAGTTACCAGATCCGCAGCCTGTGCCTCCTTCGTCACCGTATCCGACACAAGACAGCGCAGACCCGCTGCCTGTGCTTCTATCAGGACTCCCGGAAGGCCTTCATAAAAAGAAGGCAGAAGGAAAAAATCAAATGCCTGATAATAGTTTTCCGGCTGTTTTTGGTTTCCCAAAAATAACACACGTTCTTTAATTCCCAATTCCGCACATTTTTGTACTGTGTTTTCTTTTTCCGGTCCATCCCCCAGCAAGAGCAGCACGGCATCTTTCCGCAGGGCATAGAGTTCAGCAAAAACTTCGATCAAATAGGGATGATTTTTGGGAAGGTCAAACCGGCCCACATGACCTATCACCAGTTTATCCTCGATATTTAACTGTTTTCTGATTTCTTTGCGCATCTTTGGCTGATAAATAAACTTCCCGGCATCAATGGCGTTGTGGATCACCTTAACTTTACCTGCATCCACCCGCTTCTTTCCAAAGGCATCGATGCCCGCAAGCTTGGAACAGGCAAAGCAATGATCTGCTTTTCGGTAAAGATTCTTTCTTAATATTTTTGTCGCGATCGACTTAAGCCCTTTTCCCGTACCCGCACTTCTGGAATGTGCCACCGTGATCGGTATGCCGGCACGTTTGGCTATCGGAAGATATATGGAGGCCGTGCTTGTCATATGTCCCTGCACCACCTGAAATTCATGATGCTTTGCAAAAAAAGCACGCACTGCATTCCGATAAGCAAAATAGTTGTATACTTTAAATTTAGGGAGTACATAAATCTGTCCTCCCATCTCTTTGATTTCCTCATCATAAAACTGCGGTTTTCTGACAGATGTGTCATCTTTTGCCCGCCTTACGGCGCTGCTGTGCACAAGAAAGTCGAATTGTATCTCTTCTCTGTCCATCTGCCGATATAAGTCCATAATGCGGCTTTCTGCACCGCCAAGACCCGTCCCGCCAAGGACATGCAGTATGCGTATTGGATTTGACATAATGATATTTCCTTTATCTTTTTCAAATTATTATGTGAGAATATCCCCTGTTTGTAACTCTCTTACACACTCGTAGCGATCGATCAATAAGGAACCGTCCACTGTCCTGACAATCGGTTTTTTATCAAAAATATCAATGACCTCTCCGGGCGCATAAGCTGAAAAATCAATCATTTCATCAAAGGGATGTGCCTCCCATACGGTGACTTTCTGCTCTCCAAGCAAAGCGAAGGCACCCGGAAACGGTGCGGCCACACCACGGATCAGATTATAAATATTTCTGGTTCTTTCATGAAAATCTATCTTACCGTCCACCGCAGTCCGCTTCCCATACCAGGAATCAAAGTCTTTGGAATCGGTGCGGATGGAAATATTACCTTCCTCATATGCCGCAAGCAGCTTTCGGATCAGATTTTTGGAACAGATCATGTTCTTATACTGTGCCGTCCTGATATCATCATGCTCTGTAATAGAGAACATTTCCGTTGCAAAAATATTCGGGCTGTCCGCCTTTTCATCGTAACGGAATAAATTCAGATTAAATCTGGTATCTCCGAGAATAATAGACCAGTTTAAAGGAGAGCGCCCTCTGCCGAAAGGCAGATAACCGCAGTTGCCATGAAAGCCGTAAATGCCGTATCGAAAACATTCCAATACGGAGGGCGGCATCAGTCTCTGCCATCCCATGGAAATCCCGATATCAAATTCGTTGCTTTGCATAAAATTCTGCGTTTTTTCGTCTGTCAGGAAATAACTGTCTGCTTCATGTACCGGAATCCCGTATTTTTCTGTCAAAAAAGACAAACCTTTATATCCCGATACCTGATTTGTCTTAGTCACTTCGGGACTTATGGTGATCACCAGATCCACAGGACAGATCGTATGATGAATAAATTCTACAATATTTTCGGAAGTATCCTTCACGCCAAACACAACCACTTTGTATCTCATGCCCTGCCTTTTTCCTTTCCGTTCCTATGTCAATATTACTTCTTTAATCTGACAAGAATAAACTTGCTTTTTGCTAACAGATATTCTGCCATCCTGCCCAAAATGCCTCTATTTACCGGTTCTATCTTCAAATACTCGGAGTAGGAGATCATGTTTTTTCCATGTTCCCTGAAGATCTTTGCATACCGCTCTTTTTCTGCCTCTGTGAGCATATTGGCATGCAGCACAAGGGTAGTCACGCCTTTTTTTTGTTTCAGGCTCCTGCTTAACAGAAAAGAAATCGGATAAAAGGTCAGCCCTCTGTCCAGATAAGGTGCCCTCCCAAATCCGTCGGTGATCTTCGTAAAACCGGTTTCTTTTAATGCTCTAAGTGTATGTTTATCATAGGAGTGAGCCGGCGCCATAAAGATATCGGTATCGATACCATGCTCCTTTAGCTTCTCTTTTCCGAGAAGAAGCATCTCCTTCTGTTTTTCATAAGGAATCTTTGCAAATTCGGAGTAATCATTCAGTGGAAACATGCCGCCGCTTTTCGTAGTATAAAGATGATGAAGACCGTGCATTGCAAGGCAATACCCTTCCCTTTCCAGTTCTTTCATCACTTCATAAAAATCTTCACGGGGCGCCCCGCAGCTTAATTTCGGATCCCGGTTGTCGGGCACGATTCCTAGTAACGGCGTTATCTTTGCCTCTCTGAAAAGTTTTTGAAAAAAATAAAAATTTTCCCAATTCATGTCCGGCGTGATATCATCCATCCGAACTGCAATTTTTCTGCTCATTTTCTTTACGGTTGCTCCACTTACAGATTTTCTTTATACCATTCGATGGCAAGCTGAATTCCCTTTTTAAAATCATATTCCGGGTCGTAGCCAAGCAGTTCTTTTGCCTTTGAGATATCTGCATTGGAATCCCTGATATCTCCCTTTCTTGCGGGTCCGAAATTCGGCTCGATTTTTTTGTCAAGCGCCTCACACAAAACATGATAAATATCAATCAGATATTCCCTGCCGCCTGCACCGATATTAAATGCCTGCCCTGCCGCTTCGGATGAGGCCAGACATGCTTTCAGATTGGCTTCGATCACATTATCCACATAGGTAAAGTCTCTGGACTGTCTGCCGTCGCCGTTGATCGTCGGTACCTCGTCATTTAAAAGCTGTTTGATAAACTTAGGAATCACTGCTGCATATGCGCCGTTTGGATCCTGCCTTCTTCCGAAAACATTAAAATACCGGAGTCCATACGTATCCAAACCATACAATTCCTTGTAGAGCCTGCCATATTCTTCATTGACTTTTTTGGTCAATGCATAGGGGGAAAGAACATTTCCTTCCTGTCCTTCTTTCTTAGGCAGTACCGGATGATCCCCATAGACCGAAGAGCTGGAAGCATAGACAAACTTTTTCACATGGTTCTGCCTAGCCGCTTCCATCATGTTCAGGGTACCGCGGATATTGATCTCTTCATACAAAAGCGGCATCTCAATGCTTCTGGGCACGCTTCCCCAGGCCGCCTGATTCAGGACATAATCCACTCCCTCGCAAGCTTTCATACAGGTATCCAAATCCCGGATATCTCCTTTGATAAAGGTATAATTCTCTCTGTCCGAAAGAAGGTCTACATTTTCCTGCTTGCCGGTAGATAAATTATCCAGACAACGCACCTGATAACCCATATCCGTCAGTGCCTCACAGATATTGGAGCCGATAAAGCCCGCTCCGCCTCCTACCAGAAACACGCTGTTCTTTTCAAATGTAATATCCCGAAATCCCATCCTGATGTCTCCTCTCAATTTCCACAATCAGAACTTAGGCAACATAAACAAAATAAGGGGTGAATAGCCACCGCTTCTGAACCCCGTTTTTGTTTATGTTGGCTAAGTTCGTTATAATCTCCAATAGAGATAATCTTCTGTCATATACTCCTGTCTGTCCAGTAACCCTTTCAGGTCCATCAGTACCTTCCGCTTGCGATCGGAATTGTAAAAACGGGTAATGTCTTCCTTACGAAGCTCCAAAAACTGTTTATGGGCAACCGCAATGATCACTGCGTCCATATCCCGAATGTCTTCCATGGTGCCAAAAGTGATTCCATACAGGCGTTTCGCTTCCGCCGCATCCGCTGCCGGGTCCACTACGAGCGGCTTAATCCCATATTCTCCCAGCTCATGGTAAATATCGATTACTTTCGTGTTTCTTGTGTCCGGACAATTCTCCTTGAAAGTAAAGCCAAGAATCGCCACCTTCGCACTTTTCACCGGAACGTCTGTCTTGATCAGATTTTTCACAAGACTTTCCGCCACATATTTTCCCATCTCATCATTGATGCGGCGTCCTGCCAGAATAATTCTGGAGTGATATCCCAATTCCTCTGATTTGTAGGTCAGATAATAAGGGTCAACACCGATACAGTGGCCGCCTACAAGTCCCGGCATGAATTTCAGGAAATTCCACTTCGTCCCTGCTGCCTCCAGGACTGCTTTGGTATCGATGTTCATTTTATGAAAAATGATAGACAGTTCATTCATAAACGCAATATTGATATCTCTCTGACTGTTCTCAATCACTTTTGCAGCCTCTGCCACCTTAATGGATTCCGCCCGGTAAACGCCGGCTTCCACTACCAGTTCATAGACTTTTGCCACGGTATCCAAGGTCTCTTCATCCATACCGGATACGATCTTGGTAATGGTCTCCAGTCTATGTACTTTGTCTCCCGGATTGATACGCTCCGGAGAATAGCCGATCTTAAAATCCGTACCGCATTTTAAACCGGATTCCTTTTCCAGGATCGGCACACAGATATCTTCCGTCACACCCGGATACACCGTGGATTCAAAGACTACTACAGAGCCTTTCGTCAGATTCTGTCCCAGAATACGGCTTGCACCCTCCACCGGAGATAAGTCCGGCGTATGGTCGGGATTGACCGGGGTCGGCACCGCTACGATATGAAATTTTGCTTCTTTAAGTTTGGAAGGGTCGGCAGTAAATGCAACACTCGTCTTTGCGATTACATCATTACCCACTTCATTGGTCGGATCAATGCCGTCCTGATACAGCTTAATCTTTTCCTGATTCAAATCGAAGCCAACTACCTTTACTTTCCTTGCAAAAGCTACCGCGATCGGCATTCCCACATATCCAAGTCCTACCAAAGATATCTTTTCTTCACCCTTGACGATTTTCTCATATAAGTCCATTGTATACTTCTTCTCCTTCCTACTATATATCTTAATAGATAATTATTGAACGTTATTTCAGCAATCAGAACTTAGCCAAGATCTTATTCACCTCATCTACATAAGCCCTCGTTACCAAAGTCCTGTCAAATTCTCTCTCCATCTTCCTTCTTGCCTCCTGCCCCATCTTCGCCTTCTCTTCATAGGGCAGAGCCAAAAATTTTTGCAGCGCCGCAATCAGCTCTTCCGCTTTTCCGGGTGTAAAACCGAAGCCGCTCTTTCCCTCCTCAAAAGTTTCCATACAGCCGCTGATATTGGAAGCAATAACAGGTCTTCCGGTTGCCGCTGCCTCAGTCAGTGAATTACACATTCCTTCATGATAGGAAGGAATCACGACGGCATTTGCATCTGTCAGATAGGGATGTACCTCCTTATGAAAACCTAACTGACGTATGATGCCTTTATGCTCTGCCTGATCCAGCATTTCCTGATAGTCCTCATCACAAGCGCCCAGAATATCAAAAAATACTTTGTCACTGTGCAAACTTTCCGCAGCGCTTAGAAACTCCAAAATGCCTTTTTCTTTCATCACGCGGCCTACAAACAGAAAATGGGTCTCTTCCCGCTTCGGATAGGGTTCATAAGGATGCTTTTCCAGATTCACTCCGGAACCCATGACCAGCCGGTCTTTCCTACCGGCAATACCGTATTTTCGAAATATACTTCTGTTTTCCGCATTTTGAAAGAAAATACAGGCGGCTTTTTTTAGGGCTGTTCGATACATAGTTACAATCAATCGGACAAACAAGGCATTCTTTTCAAAAGCGCTCCCCAGGCCGGTAATAGTCGCAATATAGGGGATTCTCATCCTGCGGGCACAAAAACCGCCGTAAATATTGGGTTTGATCGTATAGGTAACCACCAGATCGGGGCGGATTTCTTTCATGATCTTACAATAATTTCGATACAGGTGAACATCCTCCAGCGGGTTCATCCCCCGCCGGCTCATGGGTGTCTGAATGATATTCGCTCCCTCCGCCTGCAGTTCTTTTGTTTTGACATCATCGGGCAGACTGATATATACCTCATGCTCCGCTAACAGCGCTTCCACAAATTCATTCCTGAAATCATACAGTCCGCCGGAAAAATTTGCTAAAATCAATACTCTGCTCATCTCATGATTATCCCTTTAGTCTACCGTGTGATATTTGACGGGTTTTGCCGGATTTCCTACTGCGGTACAACCGGATGGCAATTCCTTAATCACCACTGCCCCGGCTCCTACGATCGTGTTGCTTCCGATCTTAATACCCTGTATAACATGACAGCCTGTCCCAATCTCTGTCTCATGACAGATCTCTACGCAGCCAGAAATATTGGCGCTGGGATATACCGTCACATAGGACTCCATAACCACGTCATGCCCAATCGTACAATCCGCATTGAAAATACAAAAATCACCGATTTGAATATCTACAGACACAATATTCCCAGCGAGAATAATATTTCCCTTACCCATTTTGATTCT
>JAFLTF010000034.1:2380-6780 GCA_022510585.1 Lachnospiraceae bacterium | reverse complement strand
GTCATAGCATATTACTCCTGCGAAACACTTCTTTTATTGACTCATTATAACATTCTGCATCTCATTTGAAAAGAGACCCTGACAATTCCGGCAACTTACCCCATGAATTCCTCCATTGTGGCATTATTCTCACTGTTTATCCCTTCGCGTTTCAAAACTGCCCGGACCGTACCCATAAAAATACGAAAGTCGAGGGCAAAAGAAAGATTCCTTACATATTCCACATCATATTCAAATTTCCGCTCCCAGGTGATGGCATTTCTTCCGTTGATCTGCGCAAGCCCCGTAAGTCCTGGTCTCACATCATGTCTGTGTTTCTGAAATTCATTGTACCGCGGAAGATATCTTACTAACAACGGCCGCGGTCCTATGATGCTCATATCACCTTTTAAGATATTCAATAATTCCGGCAACTCATCCAGACTGGTGCTGCGAAGTTTCTTACCAAACGGGGGCAGTCTTTTTTCATCCGGAAGCAGATTGCCGTTTTCATCTTTTTCATCCGTCATGGAGCGGAATTTATATAGTTTAAATATCTTTTCGTCTTTTCCTGGGCGCTCCTGCATAAACAGTACCGGACTTCCGAGCTTCACCCTGACAAGGATGGCAAGTACCAGAAAAATAGGAGAAAGCACAATGATTCCGCATAACGAAATGACAATATCCAATAATCGCTTGATGCATTTTCTATACATAGATTTCTCCTTCCGGTCGTTAATGCTTTTCCGATAGGCATTTTGTCAATCGCCTTATCTATAAACTTCATTCTATTTACCGAAACACTTTCGGACCGTCTTGATAATGACTTCCATGTCTTCCTCCGTATTCTTGATATCACTGGGCAGACAAAGACCTCTGTTAAAAATTTCCGCTGAAACGCTGTGATCCGAACCATCTGCTGTCACGAAGTCATATTTTTCAAATACCGGCTGCAGGTGCATGGGTTTCCAGATGGGTCTGGATTCAATATTTAGCTCCTGTAGGGCGTCCATAATAATATCAGGTGTTATTTTACAATCTTCTTTGATCAGAATACAGGAAAGCCAGTTATTGGCATCACCGTCTTTATTTAAGGGATTCATGGACAATTCCGGGATATCCTGAAAGGCTGCCTGATATTGTTCATAAATTTTCTTTTTCGCCGCCTTATGTTCCTCAAGATGCAGAAGCTGTCCCCGTCCTATCCCTGCCGTAATATTGCTCATACGATAATTATAACCGATTTGTGAATGTTGATAATGTCTGGCGGGATCTCTTGCCTGCGTCGCCAGAAATGTGGCCTTCTTAGTAAGTTCTTCTTCGTCGGATACCAACATCCCACCGCCGGAGGTTGTAATGATCTTGTTTCCGTTAAAAGAATAAATACCGATCTTTCCGAACGTGCCCGTATGCTTCCCTTTATAGGTGCTGCTCAAAGACTCTGCCGCATCTTCTATGAGAGGCACATCATGCTTTTTACAGATTTCCATGATCTCATCCAGTTTGGCCGGTGTGCCGTATAAATGTACCACCATAACGGCTTTGGGGGTTCCATATTTCTCAAATGCCCTCTCCAGAGCTTCCGGAGACATATTCCATGTATCCCATTCAGAATCGATAAAAACCGGCGTTGCCTTTTCATATAGGATCGGATTACAGGTGGCGCTGAAAGTTAAACTGGGAGTCATTACGATATCTCCCTCTTCGATTCCCAGAATCCGAAGTGCCAGATGAATCGCAGCCGTGCCTGCGCTTAATGCAGAGGCATGTCCTACACCCGCATAAGCTGCCATCTCTTTTTCAAGAGCATCTACATTGGGTCCAAGAGGCGCCACCCAGTTGGTATCAAATGCTTCTTTTATGAATTCCTGCTCCTCTCCATGCATCGTAGGAGAGGATAGATAGATTCTCTGCCTGCCCACTAGTTGACACTTCCTTTCTTTGATTCCGTCGTTTCATAGTGATAAGTCGGCACAATTTTTTGAATCAGCGGTCTGATATCCGAATTCTCGATCACACATTCATCCTTTAATTCTTTTAACTGTGCAAAAAATTCCTCTTCATCCAGATCGATGGGCTTTCCTATATGAATCATCTTATTGGCGGTATCCTTCATACCTTCTTCTTCCATCAACAATTCTTCATACAGTTTTTCTCCCGGCCGCAGTCCGGTAAATTCTATTTTGATATCTTCCCCTACCCGGTAGCCGGAGAGACGAATCAGGTTTTCCGCCAAGGTTAAGATCTTCACAGGCTCTCCCATATCCAGCACGAAAATTTCTCCCCCTTTTGCATAGGCGCCTGCCTGCAGCACCAGAGACACCGCCTCCGGAATCGTCATAAAATATCGGATAATATCTGGATGAGTAACGGTCACGGGGCCGCCTTCCGCAATCTGTTTCCTGAAAAGCGGGATGACACTGCCGTTGCTTCCAAGCACATTCCCGAAGCGCACCGCTACAAATTCCGTATCATAATGCTTATTAAAGGTCTGAATGATCATTTCGCAGATCCGTTTGCTGGCGCCCATGATGTTTGTCGGGTTTACTGCCTTGTCTGTGGAAATCATCACAAACCTTTCGACACCGCTCATTGCAGCTGCCTGGGCCGTCTTAAAAGTTCCAAACACATTATTTTTGATGGCTTCCGTAGGACTATCCTCCATCAAGGGAACATGCTTATGTGCCGCCGCATGATAAACAATGTCCGGTTGATATTGTGTAAATATCCAATTCATCCGATTCGCATTGCGTACGGATGCGATCAATACAACCAGATCCAGCTTGGGATGCTTCATTTTCAGTTCCTGCTGCATATCATATACATTATTTTCATAAATATCCAAAATAATCAATTGTCTGGGTTTATGCTGGGCAATCTGCCTACAAAGCTCGCTGCCGATGGAACCGCCGCCGCCCGTTACAAGCACTACTTTTCCCTGAACATAACCAAGAATGGATTCCATATCTACACTGACAGGATCTCTTCCTAGTAAATCCTCTACCTCAACATCCCTCAGCTTACTGACGTTGACTTCTCCGTTCACCAGCTGATACATGCCGGGCAGGGAACGCAGCTTACAGTTCGTATCTTTGCAGATTTCCAAAATATCCCTGATGGTGCTTCTGGAAGCGGAAGGCATCGCTACAATGATTTCATCTATTTCGTAGACATCCGCGCACTCCACGATCCGGTCTCTGCCGCCGGCAACTTTAATTCCCTGAATATATCTTCCCCATTTTCCTTTATCATCATCAATAATACATTTGATGACCATGGTGGAAAAATTACTGTTCACGATTTCTTTAATAATGACATTGGCCGCTTCTCCGGCACCGATGACCATGACGGCAATTTTATTCTTTTTGTTCTGCTGCTTATGCTTGAGTCCTCTGAAAAAACGATAGGAAAAACGGCTCGCAAAAACACAGCTGATCATTAAGAACATATACAGAAAATAGTAGGTATTGGGTACCGGCTGCTCTGACACTTTAAAAAATTGAAGTCCTATACCGTTCATAACGGTTGATGTCACACAGGCCACTACGATATTCTGAAGCTCTGTCTCACCCGCAAATGCCCACAGACTGCTGTATAAATGGAAAAAATAAAAGATCAGTATCGTAAGAAGAATATTGATTGGCATAAACCGTCCAATAGGCCGCAGGAAATTTGAGGGCATAGCGGAAAAATCCAACTCATACCTGATCAACAGAGCCAGATAACTCGCCAAAATAACGCTGATAATATCATATATCATGAGCGCGGTCCTTCTATAAAACAATTTCACATTAAAGGGGTGTTGTTTCTTTTCCATTCTTTCCTCTATTCCATATTGACTGTTCTAGTCAATCCAGATTTTTCTTTTTCACTCTTCTTTGCTCATCAACCAACAACGGTGCAAGTGCCGACAATAAACAGAATGTAATCGGATTGCAGGGATGGAAGATCCACTCTGTCAATCCTGCCACCGCAAAGGAAACAAGCAGGGCAAGCGGCAATATACTGCAAGGCCTGTCCTCTTTTCTTCTATGGTGATAAATCGCAGCCTGCACCAATGTACAAAAACCAAAAATAATAAATGCGATCCCCACTGGAATTCCATGATCAAATGCTGTCTGCAGATAAATATTATGCGCGTGGACCGACAAGGTTCCGTCGGGCAGAGGAACACCCATGATATCATGACCGGTCATATTCAGATCCTGCAGATACAGTTTGAAAATTTCAAGCCGCCCATTGGTATAAGCCACCGCATCACTGATCTGATCTTCATATTCCTCTTCCCCGGCGATCATCATCCCTGTTACTTCCGTCGATGCTACCAGTATTTCTCCGGAATAAGCTTCTTTCTGTGCATAGTCAAAAGATTTCAGACATTTTTCTTCCGGGATCCCCAGTATCTTGTTTTCAAACAACTG
>JAFLTF010000034.1:0-2280 GCA_022510585.1 Lachnospiraceae bacterium | reverse complement strand
AAGATTTCAGACATTTTTCTTCCGGGATCCCCAGTATCTTGTTTTCAAACAACTGAATGAACCTTCGTACCGTGATATAGTATTTGGAGTCCATATCCCTTCCATGTACGATCTCACCGGGAAGTTCCTCGATATCCATAGTGATCGGCTGTGCCACCACAGACGGAATGATCCGCTGTGCACTGAAGCATACCGTAAAGCATATCACAACCGCACCGGCCATCATGCCAACTGCCTTAAAAAGTGATTTCATCCTGCCCGGCATACCCAGACAAACCACAGGGATGATCAGCGCTGCCATCACGATCATGGCCAGATAGCCTGTCCTGGATAAGGTAAAGATCAAATAGACCACCGACATGCCAAATACTGTCAATTCCTTCCAGATATAGGACAGTTTCGGCTGCTTTCGATATCTATCAAGCAGCTTTGACAATGCCGCGCAGACTACAAGCAGCAAATATACCGCGGTAACGGTCACCGTATGGAAGACAAACGGATAGCGGGTATAGATAAAAAACATATAAGGTCTATGCAGCAGACAATAACCCACCATTACCAGAAAATGAAGCAGGATGCCGTTGCACAGGTTTCCAAGCAGTCTTTCTTTGTTCTCCCAGACCAGTACCCGCAGATAATACAGTGAAAACATACACACCAGATAAATTGGCCACCCTCTCGTATTCCTAAACACAATGATCAGTGCAAAGAATACCGCCAGAACCATACCGTACCACAGGCTGACATCTTTGCAAAAAATCCGGCGAAAACGCCTGCTTATCAGAATGGAGACCGTATTGATGATAACGATTCCGACAAAGATGCCTGCCCAGACCGTCAGTTTTACTACTCGAATCTCTTCTTCTGCACTGAGCCCCTGCACATTTTGTTGATAATAAAAAACACCTGTTATTGCTGCAATCACCACATAGATCAGATTGACTAGATTGCAGATTTCTTTCCGCTTATAAGTTACAATGACTGCCAGTGCAAAGCTGATCAACATTTCCCGATAAGCAATGGTATGATGAAGCTCATACAGACCATTCATGTAATGCACGCCTGCCTGAATCGCAAATGCGAAAAAAACTGCCTGAAGATAGTCTGTCCATCTGTCACGTAAAACGGACAGCCCCATATCATGGCTCTTTGTGCCTCTTTTATGATGTATCCCGTACAGCAGGATACCCGCCGCCGCCAAAACACCGACTTCGAAAAAAATGATACATTCAATCTCTCTGGAAAACAGTTTCAAAGGCCAGATTGCGATCATGGATATCAGAGCTGCCGCAATCACAACAGGAGTTGACAACCACTTCCAAAGAATTTCTACCGTAAGCAGCTTATTCCTCTCAGGATGCTTTTCATAATATTTCTTAGCTGCTATGTGTACCATAAATCCAAACAGCACAAACAGGACATCACACAGCAGTGTTTTGCCCTTTCTCAAAGGAACCCTGTAAATATATTCCGTAATGATATTATGCTCTGTATCTTCCACGTCCCCATAATACAACGCTCCGTTATATATGGTGCCGGAAGTTTCCGCATCTTCATATGCCACATAGAAATCTGTAGAGATTCCCTGCAGCAGATAATAATATGCACTGCCGACTTCCGTACGCTGATTGACCTGTATCGTACAAAAGCCCGGCATCTTATCCATTGCGTCCGTTGAAACGGGCTGGTTCATAAGAATGTTCATAGACGCATCATACAGAATAAAATAAAACTCTTCTCCGGCTGACTCATTCAACAGATAGACTTTGATATCCTGTAGATAATCATATTGTGCAACAAACATCTGCCTGACGGTATATTCCTCCGTAATTGCCTCTGACTGCATGGATATCTGCCTGTTGCTTCCCGAAACAATTTTCTCATTCACAAGCCGAAGCGGCCACAACGTAATGATGCTGCACAAAATTACAATCCAGACCGCCCCGCAAACAGCTTGATATCTATTGATGATCTTATCCATTTTTATATAGACACTTTCCTCACAATTCTTGCAGTTCAGACCCTCTGGGTCTGAACTTAGTATATCATAATTGGATGAAATTTACAACACAGGCCCACTCTTCCTATAGACTCTCAACCTTCCGGTATCCATAACAAATCCGTCCTCTATACCGCTCAGATCATATTCCTGATAATATTCCGAATTAGTAAGTATTATGATACTTCCATTTTTTGATACTTTTTCTATTTCACTATCCGCTATCAGCTCTATCTTTCGCTCAGGCAGTAAAAACTGTAATATCTTCAGGAAATTATAAC
>JAFLTF010000033.1 GCA_022510585.1 Lachnospiraceae bacterium | reverse complement strand
CGGTCATGATATATTTTTTATTCAGACTGTAGAAACACGTCGGCACTTGGCGAGGGTTTTTCGAGCCTAGTGTCCGTTACGTGTTTCTTCAAGCGAAAGCGGGTATGAATAAAGAATATATCATGATTGGACGTTACTAATGAATATGTGGAGTCTGAACAATACCACCACCCAAATAAAATAATTATTTTAACTATTTTTTTATAGATTATCTGATTGATTAGTGTTATAATTTTTTTCGGGCAAAAGAAACGGGGAAAATAAAATATAAAATGGAGAAAAAATAAATATGGGAAGAACGATTGCAATAGCAAATCAAAAAGGTGGAGTCGGTAAAACAACTACTTCTATTAACCTATCTGCATCTTTAGCTGCAAAGGGAAAGAAAGTTTTGGTTATCGATATCGATCCACAAGGAAATACTACCAGCGGTTTTGGTATTGAGAAGAATGATTTAGAGAACACAGTTTATGAATTGATTCTCAGTGAATGTTCTATTAAAGAATGTATTATGGAAGATGTTATACCAGGTGTTTCCATTATTCCTTCTAATGTAAATCTTGCAGCATCGGAAATTGAGTTAATTGGTATTGATAGAAAAGAATACATATTAAAGAATGAAGTAGATTGGGTAAAGGATAAATATGATTTTATCATCATAGACTGTCCGCCTTCCTTAAATATGTTGACAATTAATTCTATGACAACTGCGGACACGGTATTGGTTCCGATTCAATGTGAATATTATGCACTGGAAGGTTTGAGTCAGTTAATTCATACCGTAAATCTGGTAAAAGAAAGATTGAATCCGGATCTGGATATGGAAGGTGTTGTTTTTACAATGTTTGATTCCAGAACCAATCTTTCTATGCAGGTAGTGGAAAATGTAAAACAACATTTGAATCAAAATGTTTATAATACTGTCATACCGAGAAACATCAGATTGGCTGAAGCACCAAGTTACGGTATGCCAATTAATCTTTATGATCCGAAATCTGCAGGCGCAGAAGCATATATGGCATTGGCAGACGAAGTAATTAATAAAAAATTTTGAAGGGGTGTATAGAGTATGGCGGTAAAAGGAAAAGGATTAGGAAAAGGATTGGATGCACTTATTCCGGTTGGAGCAGCAGATACAAAAAGTAAAAGTGAAGATAACAATAATACGGAAAAAGAATCGGAAACAATTGTAAAGATCACAAAAATAGAGCCAAACCGTGAACAGCCCAGAAAGAATTTTGATGAAGACGCTTTACAGGAGCTGGCAGATTCTATCAAACAATTTGGTCTTTTACAACCCATCCTTGTACAGGACAGGAAAACATATTATGAGATTATTGCAGGTGAACGCCGCTGGCGTGCAGCAAAATTAGCCGGATTAAAAGAAGTTCCTGTTATCATCCGCGATTATACGGAACAGGAAATTGTTGAAATTTCTTTGATTGAAAATATTCAGAGAGAAGATTTAAATCCGATTGAAGAGGCACTTGCCTATAAAAGACTTTTGACAGAATTCAATTTGAAACAGGATGAGGTTGCCGAACGAGTATCCAAGAGCAGGACAGCTGTCACCAATTCCATGAGACTTTTAAAATTATGTGATGAAGTACAGCAGATGATCATTGACGATATGATTACAACCGGACATGCCAGGGCTCTTATCATGATTGAAGATCCCGAGCAGCAATATGCGACTGCTCAGAAAGTTTTTGATGAGAAATTAAGTGTCCGTGATGTAGAAAAACTGGTTAAGAATCTTAACAAACCGGAAAGAGCCAAGAAAGAGACAATTGAAGATAAAAGTCTGGATGTTATTTATCAGGATATAGAAGAAAAGCTGAAACAGTCACTCGGAACGAAGGTGGCTATTGCATCCAAGGGAAACGGCTCCGGTAAACTTGAGATTGAATTTTACAGCCATGACGATCTGGACAAAATCATTGATTTGTTGACCAAAGAATAAAATATATTCTGAAGAGGGAGTATTATAATGAATTATGATCTACTAAAGAGCATGGGACTGGGCGATTTGGATATTACATATATCTTCATTGGTATGCTTGCCCTTGTTTTCATCTTATTGATCCTTGTCATCGTTCAGATGATAAGATTGGGAAAATTGAATAAAAAATATAAGAAATTTATGTCCGGAAAGAACGCAGGAAATCTTGAAAAGGATATTATGGGTCTCTATGAAGATAATAAGCTTATTAAAGTATCTTTAGAAAAGGACAAAAAAGATATCCGTACTTTAAGTAAAAAGCTGGAAAGTGCTTTTCAAAAAGTTGGCATTATCAAATATGACGCTTTTAACCAGATGGGCGGACAATTGAGTTTTTGCCTGGCACTTTTAGATGAAAATAACAATGGTTATCTTATTAATTCCGTTCATAGTTCAGAAAGCTGCTATTCTTATATCAAGGAAATTAAAAATGGTCTATGCAGTATAGACCTGGGTGATGAAGAGAAAAAAGCATTGGATATGGCAATGGGCGAAGATTTATAAAAATGGATTTCCAAAGTTATTAAGAATGTGATATGATAGTAGGCAGAGAAAAATGGAGGTTTAGACAGAATTTATGATAGATATAAAATTTTTGAGGGAAAATCCCGATATTGTTAAAGAGAATATCCGGAAAAAGTTTCAGGATTCCAAATTGGGATTGGTGGACGAAGTGATTGAGCTGGATGCCGAAGTTCGTAAAGCGCAGCAGGAGGCTGATGATATCCGCGCCAGCCGGAATAAAATTTCCAAAGAAATCGGCGCCTTGATGGCACAGGGCAAAAAAGAGGAAGCGGAAGCAAAAAAAGCAGAAGTAGCTGCAAATGCGGCGCGTCTTGCCGAATTGGAAGAAAAAGAAAATGAACTTCGCGAGAAAATTAAAAAAGATATGATGACGATTCCCAACATAATCGATCCGTCTGTTCCGATCGGAAAAGATGATTCCGAGAATGTGGAAGTGAAAAAGTACGGTGATCCCGTTATACCGGATTTTGAAATACCTTATCATACGGAAATCATGGAAAAGTTTAACGGTATCGATATGGATGCTGCCGGAAGAGTGGCGGGGAACGGCTTTTATTATCTGATGGGGGACATTGCGAGACTTCACTCCGCAGTGATTGCTTATGCAAGAGATTTTATGATCGATCGAGGATTTACCTACTGTGTTCCTCCTTTTATGATCCGCAGCGCAGTTGTTGACGGCGTTATGAGTTTTGCGGAGATGGATGCCATGATGTATAAAATTGAGGGAGAGGACTTATACTTAATCGGAACATCCGAGCATTCCATGATCGGTAAATTTATTGATACAATTGTGCCGGAAGAAAATCTTCCGCAGACTTTGACCAGTTATTCTCCCTGTTTCAGAAAAGAAAAGGGAGCTCACGGGATTGAAGAGCGCGGCGTATACCGCATTCATCAATTTGAAAAGCAGGAAATGATAGTTGTCTGCAAACCGGAGGAATCTCCGATGTGGTTTGACAAACTATGGCAGAATACGGTAGACTTATTTAGGTCGTTGGATATTCCGGTCAGAACGATAGAATGCTGTTCCGGCGATCTTGCTGACTTAAAAGTAAAATCTTATGACGTAGAGGCGTGGTCTCCGAGACAGAAAAAATATTTTGAAGTCGGAAGCTGCTCCAACCTCGGAGATGCACAGGCAAGAAGATTGAGAATCCGTGTCAACGGTAAAGACGGGAAGTATTTTGCACATACCTTAAATAATACGGTTGTTGCGCCCCCCAGAATGTTGATTGCATTTCTGGAAAATAATCTACAGGAGGACGGCTCCATCCGTATTCCGGAAGTTTTACGTCCCTATATGGGCGGGAAAGCAAAAATAGATTAAATTCACAGATAGGAAGATAAAGGGGGTGAAATCTTTGCATAAATATATGCGGGCTATCGGTTTTAGTGAGCTGACAGACAGGCAGGAACAGCAAAAACTGGTTACAGACATCATCCTGAATGCAACACATCGTTCTTATACGTCTAATGGTGAAGAAACTATACTTGCAGAGTTTTGTGAAGATTTTGCTGAAAATATAGGTGTTGCCGTCTGCGGCGAATTTGATTCGGAAGATAAATTCACATATGATTACTTTTATCCTTATTTGAGAGGCAGAGGAATCAGTTCTTATGAAGATGTTTCTGTGGAACGTCATGCGGAGAAAGAATCCTATGCCGGGATCTGTGATGATCTTAAAGTCGGCGTCAGTCTGATCTTTTATTTACAAAATATCATTCCTTATGTGAAGGCGCAGAATATGAATTTACTGCCTATCAGAGGAACGACGTTGACCTTGTCGGGACTTTCGATCAAAGGAACCATTATCCTTCCGATCGTAAAAAACGAAAAGGAAGTGCAGAGGATCAAGAAGGCTTCCATCAATAGAAACCAACTCATTGCCGCAGCAAGACAAGGTGATGAAGAAGCAATCGAAAGTCTGACTCTGGAAGATATGGATACCTATACATCTATCTCCAAAAAGATACTGAAAGAAGATGTCTTTAGTTTGGTAGATACTTATTTTATGCCATATGGAGTGGAATGTGACCAGTATTCGATCCTGGGTGAGATTTTAGAATATACCATGACAACAAATAAGTTGACAGGGGAAAAAATCTATCTCATGAAGTTGAGCTGTAATGATCTGCAGTTTGATATTTGTATAAATGCGATGGATCTATACGGAGAACCTCAGGTAGGCCGCAGATTTAAAGGCATTATTTGGATGCAGGGATTTATCAATTATCCCGCGGCTGCCTCTTAAGTTATAATTGTTCCCTTAGTTAAATGGATATAACAGGAGCCTCCTAAGCCCCAGTTGTGGGTTCGATTCCCGCAGGGAACATTTAAAAAAGGTATGGTTGCGATATGAACTATATTATAATGGATTTGGAATGGAATCAGAGCAATACAGGTGAAGAACCTGAAAGCAAGATGCTTCCTTTTGAAATCATTGAAATCGGTGCGGTAAAATTAAACAGCCACCTGGAAGAGATAGATGAATTCAGTGAATTGATCAAGCCGCAGGTCTATCATGAGATGCATCATGTTACCAAAAAACTGATTCATCTCCAAATGGAGCAGCTGGAAAGAGGGAGACTTTTTCCGGAGGTGATGGAGGATTTCAGAAAATGGTGGGGTGAAGATTTTATCTTTTGCACATGGGGACCTTTGGATCTGGCGGAATTGCAAAGAAACATCCGTTATTATCAACTGGAACCTATTGCAGACCGACCATTCAAATTCCTGGATGTGCAGAAACTCTTCAGCATTGCCTGTGAGGACAGAAAATCCAGAAGGTCCCTGGAATATGCAATAGACTTTTTGAAGATTGAAAAAGATATCCCTTTTCACAGAGCTTTCAGTGACGCCTATTATACAGCAAAGGTGCTGGCGCTTCTGGATAAAAACGTATTGGATAAGTATTCTTTTGATGTTTTTCATATTCCGGGGGATAAGGAAAAAGAAGTACATATCCTTTTCGGTACGATGCCGCAGGAATCTTATGAAAAATATATTTCCAGAGGATTTCATGACAAGATAGAGGCAATGAATGATAAGGGCGTATTAAATACCAAGTGTTATTTATGCCATAAGAATCTGCGCAAAAAAATCCGTTGGTTTTCGCCCAACGGAAAACATTATTACAGTGTATCCTACTGTGACATACATGGTTATATGAAAGCTAAGATCCGGATTCGAAAGGCTGAAAACGGTCAGGTTTATGTAGTGAAAACCAAAAAGTTCATATCCGAGGAAGAGGCAGAAACCATCCACGGAAAAAAGGAGCAGAGAAATGCTAAAGATCAAAATCATCGAGGCTAGAACGCATGCGTTCTCTTCGATGTTTTTTTCTGTTTACGCGTCTTTTGCGCCGGCGGTAAGACCTCCTGTTGATAATAAATGCTCGGATAATAAACAGACAGATGACAACGACCGCAAAAATGAGAATGCCGAGCAAAACTTTTTTTACATTGATAAATATGGTGTCTTCGTCTTCAGAAGGAGGGGATTCTACTCTCTCTACGCTGATATCGGTAGAATCCGGGGCCTCCGTATCAAAGTCATAAGTAGATTTCGTATAATCGGCAAGATTAATATAGGTACTGCCCACAAAAGTATCACTATAAAAATATTTGATTTCCGCTACATGGTCCTCTCCCGCAGCGTTATAGTCAATGGTATACTCCAGGTCCGAAAAATCCGCCATATTCGGAACAATTACATAACCACTGTTATCAATAGAAAGAATCGGCTTGGAATTGCCGAAGATATCATTGTCACTTTGAAAGAAATCCACCTTGTCGATATTAAACTGTTCTTCATTTTCAGCAATATTCAGGATCTGAAAATTTTGAAATCCATAGTCAAAGAGTTCTACCGTATCAGTAAACTGTGACGGGGATTCTTCTTTTAAAACAACACAAATCAGTTTCATGCCGTTTTGCTCCGCACAGGTAACAAGAGTCTGTCTGGATTGGTCTGTATATCCGGTTTTTCCGCCCAGGACGCCCTCATATGGGATTTCTCCGGTTATCAATTTATGTTTATTGACTTTATAAAAATCATCCGGCTGTGTTGCGGTAGGTTCAAAATGATAACGTGCCGTGTTGCCGATTTTACAAAGCATTTCATTCTGAAAAAAAGATCTGGCGATTATGGCGAGATCATAGGCGCTTGTATAGTGATTATCGTCATGGAGACCGTTAGTATTTACAAAATGGGTATTGAGACAGCCAAGCTCTTTTGCGCAAGCATTCATCATATCGATAAAATGATCGATAGATCCCGCGACATATTCCGCTACCCCATTTGCTACCTCATTGGCAGAACCTACCAAAATACCATAGAGACACTCTTCCAGAGGAAGAGATTCCCCTACGTCTATTCCCATATTGGAACCGTCGCCGGGGACACTGAATACCGCTTCTCTGGAAAAAGAGACCATATCATCCAGATTACCGTGTTCGATGGCCAGCAGGCAGGTCATAATCTTGGTAACGCTGGCAGGATATAATTCTTCATGAATATTTTTGGCATACAAAATGACACCGGTATCAGCATCCATCAGAATAGCTGATTGGGCGCTGACTTCGGGACCGACAGGCCAGTTTTCTATCTGGTTTGATTGGATCGGAAGCTGTTTTCTTGCTTCTGCTTCTTCTGCCAGTTCTTCATAAGTTGCATAAGCAGTCAGGCTGTAGCTGTGAAAAAAGCAGACGGTCAACAAAACGGTCAACAGACAGAGTGATAAACTTCTTTTTTTATGAAAAAGACACATCTATTATCAAAACCTTTCAATAACGCGCAAGTCTAAGAAAAGATACCTTATTATCATACACTATTTTGGGTAAAAATCAAAGTAAAAGTCATACTTTTCATAAATTTTAAAATGGTGTAAAATAAACTTGTATTTTTCTTATAAAAAATGCAGGAATGTAAAAGATAAAAAGACAGGATTTGATATGAGACTAAGAAATGTTGCGGGTTCAAGAGAGGCCATCAGTGAAAGCCGCTTTGTGATTCAGGATCCGAAAGAAAGGAAAAATCATTGGAGGGAGCTGTTTGGCAATCCCAATCCGATACACATAGAGATCGGCATGGGCAAAGGACGCTTTATTATGGATATGGCAAGGCTCCATCCGGAAATCAACTACATCGGAATTGAGAAATACTCCAGTGTCCTCATTCGTGGAATACAGAAGATGGAGGCGGAAAATCTGCCGAATCTGTTTTTTATTCGAATGGATGCGGAAGAAATTGCGGAAGTATTCGGCAGAGAAGAAATAAGTAAGATTTATTTGAACTTTTCCGACCCCTGGCCTAAGGACAGGCATGCCAAAAGAAGACTGCCTTCCCGCGAATTTTTAAACAGATATCAGGAAATACTGTCTAAAGAAGGAAATCTGGAATTTAAAACGGACAATCAGGCATTGTTTACATTTGCTTTAGAGGAGCTTAAAGCAGCAGACTGGCATCTTGACCAAATGACCGAAGATCTCCATCATAATGCGGACATGATGGAAGGAAATATCATGACCGAATATGAAGAAAGGTTTTCTTCCATGGGAAACCCGATTTATAAATATATTATTAGCCAAAACAAATGAATTTGGCAAAACGACTGTGAAATTCAGAAAGGAGAAAAGAAAAATGGAGTACAAATTTACAGCTGCAGATTTTGAAAAAGAGGTGATTGCCTCAGATATTCCGGTGTTTGTAGATTTCTATGCCGACTGGTGCGGACCCTGCAAAATGATGGCGCCGATCATCGAGAAACTTGCGGAAAAATACGAAGGCAGATTGAAAGTAGGAAAGTGTAATATAGATGAAGAAAATGAACTTGCCGTGAAATACAAGATCATGTCGATTCCGACCATGATGATTTTTATGGGCGGGGAAGTGAAAGAAACGATAATAGGAGCTGTATCTCAGAACGAGTTGGAAGAAAAAATAGAAAAAGCGCTGGCTTAAGAGCCTGCGCTTTTCATATTTTAAAAATAATATTGCCGTTGGAAATTAATAAAAATACATTTTTTTCTCCCAAAACACCCAAAATTGCCTGAAAAGTAACACTTTGGTAACGTTTCCTGTTGTAAAATAAATTTTGTAAAAGGGGAATCAAAATTGGGAAAGAAAAATCCGTCAATGAAAGAATCATGCGGATATCGAAAAAGATTTAGTAAGGTACAGTGGCAGAAACAATTCTTTTCTTTCCCAAGATGTTGAAAGGGAAGAGATATGCTTTGCCCTTTCAATGGCCTGAAAAAAGTCTTGAAATATCTTTTTCAAGACTTTTTTCTCGTCGAAGCGACAGGATTTGAACCTGCGACCTCTGCGTCCCGAACGCAGCGCTCTACCAAACTGAGCCACGCTTCGTTTAATGCTACGAACAATTAAGATAATACAATATTTTATAGAGATTTGTCAATCTTTCCGCGAAGATTATTTTCTTTTTTCGGTTTTTATTGTAAAATAAAGTACAATACCGCTTTAGGAGAAGAGTCAATATGGCCATGGAAAACGCAAATAAAACGGATATGCTCCCGGAAATTCGGGCAGCCCTTATAAAAATGGCGGAACCGGAGTATCAAAGTTTTACAGCCGGGCTGCTTCCCGGAGTAGAGAATCTTTTAGGGGTCAGGCTGCCGAAGCTTCGAAAGTATGCCGGACAGATAAGAAGAACATATGGACTGGCTTATCTGGATGAAACGTTAAACAATTATACCGAAGATCATGATGGTACGGAATATTTGGAAGAAATCTTTTTACAAGGGATGGTCATCGGGAGTTTGAAGGTGAGATCGGAGAGCACAACGCGCAAGTCAGCAAATACTGTTTCTCTTACACAGATACAGGATTATATCCGAAAATATATTCCTAAGATAAACAACTGGTCCACTTGTGACAGTTTTTGTACCGGACTGAAAGTGACGAAAGAGTATCCGGAGCAAATGTGGGAATTTATACAAGACTATCTGGTATCCGAAAGATGCTATGATGTCCGTTTCGGGCTGGTTATGATCATTAATTATTTTATCCGGGATACATGGTTTGACGAGCTTTTTGATATCTTTGGCAAAATAGGAGAAACCTGGCAGCTGCGGGAAGATAATTATTATGTGGAGATGGCATTAGCGTGGGCAATTTCCATTTGTTATGTATATGAACCGGATAAAACATACTCCTATTTAAAAAAGATGCGGACAAATAATACCGTATTGGATGATTTTACTTATAATAAGGCATTGCAGAAAATTACGGAATCCAACCAGATTTCTCAGGAGGAAAAGGCTAAGATCCGGCTGATGAAAAGGACTAAAAAGGCTTAAAAGTATAAATTCATTCTTTTTGTGCACCCTATAACTGCATATATAAACGTACGAAAAGCTTATATGTGCACATATAAAAAGTGCAGAAGGGAATGAAGATATTATGGATTATAACAGTCAAACATCAGCTGGACTTGGATTTGTATATTCTGCAAATCAGATGGCAGAGGATAGATATTCCAATATGTCAGATGATGAGAAAAGAGAATATATCGAAAGAAACAGGGATAGATTATCCGATAAGGAGATTGAAGATCTGACAGCATCTTTGGGAAAAGAAGAGGATGAGGGTCAGATAACCTGATCTATGTGCAGGCTGAAAGGTATAGAATAGAGGAATATTATGCAGATACAGTTACCTGAAACAGTACACCATATTATAGAGATCATTCAGGCAGCAGGCTACGAAGCTTATGCAGTAGGCGGCTGTATCAGGGACTCTATTCTGGGGAAAAAGCCTAATGACTGGGATATCACAACTTCGGCCAAGCCGGAAGAAGTAAAAAAGCTTTTTAAAAGAACCATTGATACCGGCATCCAGCATGGAACGGTTACAGTTGTGATAGAGAAGGAAAGTTTTGAGGTTACTACCTATCGCATTGATGGAAAATATGAAGACAGCCGTCATCCTAAGGAAGTGACATTTACATCTGATCTGGCGGAGGATTTGCGGCGTCGGGATTTTACCATCAATGCGATTGCCTACAATGAAAAGGATGGATTGATCGATCTTTTTGGCGGCATACGGGATATGGAAGAAGGGATCATCCGCTGCGTCGGGGATGCGAGGGAACGCTTTGGAGAGGACGCACTTCGCATGATGCGGGCCGTGCGCTTTTCCGCACAGTTGGGTTATCGAATAGAAGAAAAGACGAGAGAGGCAATAAAGGAACTTGCCCCTACGTTGCAGAAGATCAGCGCAGAACGGATTCAGACAGAATTAGTCAAGCTGCTCGTTTCGGATCATCCGGATTATCTAAGGATCGCATATGAAACAGGGATTACCGCCTATATACTTCCGGAGTTTGATCTCTGTATGAAAACCAAACAGAACAATCCCCATCATTGTTATGATGTAGGTGAACACATCTTACATACTTTATCTTATGTGGATGCGGATAAGATTCTGCGTCTGGGGATGCTTTTTCACGATATCGGAAAGCCGCAGACGCTTACAGTCGATGAAGAAGGCATTACACATAACCACGGTCATGCTCTTGTGGGAGAAGAAATGACCGAAAAGATCTTAAGAAGGCTGAAATTCAGCAATGAAATCATCGATAAAGTCAAAAGACTGGTAAGGTATCATGACCGGGATATAGAGCCTGTTACAAAAAATGTCAGACATGCAATAAGTCAAATCGGAGAAGATATCTTTGCGCTGTTGTTTTCCGTCAAATATGCTGATATAATGGCACAGAGTGGATACTTAAGGGAAGAAAAGCTTCAGAACCTTAAAGAAGTTAAAGTGATCTATGATCAGATATTGGAAAAAGGAGACTGTCTTTCTCTGAAGGACCTGGCAGTATCGGGTAACGATCTGATCGCTATGGGTATGAAACCGGGCAAAGAAATCGGAGAAACCCTTCATAAACTGCTTCAGGTCGTTCTGGACGATCCAGGGTATAACCAGAAGGATTATCTGCTCTCCCTGCTGCCGCTTAAGGGCTAAGCTACAAAAAAATCATACTTTTCCATACCTCGACATAAGATAGGATAGATGGGGTTATGGGAGGTATTTTCGTGAATGACAGAGCTGTCAGTTTGTTTGACAATTATGAAATAGAAGTCCATCGTACTTGGAAAGGAAGGGGAGCGATTCTTTGTGAATCGGATAAAGGACTGCTTATTCTAAAAGAATACAGCGGACCTATGAATAAGATTCTTTTTCAGGATACGTTATTGAAACATATTAAGGATGCGGGTTTTTCGCTTGTAGAATCTATTCTGAGAACGAAGGAAGAAGAATTGCTCGTCTATGATCAGGATAGGATTCCTTATATTGTTAAAACATATTTCGAAGGAAGGGAATGTAATAACAGAGAGCTGGAAGAGTGCAGACAGGCAGTTCGGATCCTTGCCAGGCTGCACAAGGCTTCCGATCTTTCGAAATGGGACGGACTGACTTCTCAACCCATATTTCATATTGAGAAAGAATATGAAAAGCATAATCGGGAGTTAAAGAAAGTACATCGTTTCCTACGGGGAAAAAGCCAGAAAAGCAATTTTGAAATTTATCTGATGGAACATTATGATTATTTTTTTGATATTGCTTTGCAAATTACTGAGGAAATGCGTTATTATATATATAGTGAAAAAACAAAAGAATTGGAAGAATTTCCTATTGTATGTCACGGAGATTACCAGTATCATAATATTATACAGACAACGGACGGTACCGCACTCATTAATTTTGAAAAGTGCATCCGGGATAATCCCGTAAGGGATCTATATCTTTTTATGCGTAAGTTATTAGAAAAGAATAACTGGTCACAGACACTCGGAGATACACTCTTAAGTTCCTATGATGCCGAGAAGACCTTGTCGGAAAAAGATTATATGCAGCTGTATTACCGTTTTGCCTATCCGGAAAAATTTTGGAAGATCGTCAATTTCTATTATAATTCCGGTAAGGCATGGATCCCGAACCGGAATATGGAGAAACTGGAAAGACTTTTAGCACAGGAAAAAGAAAAAAAGGATTTTTTGGAGACTGTCTTTAAGAGAAAATAAGAAAGAGGTATGATAATTAAAATGAACGGAATATACAAGAGATTATCAAGCATTGCAATTATTATGACAGCGATGGCGCTTATGATTACCGGTTGTACTTCCCAAGCGAGCAACATCGGTCTTGCAAGGGAAAACGACCGGACTAAGACGGAATCTGATTTTGTCGTAACGGAAATCGGCGGTTATGACTCTGCAGACACTGCGGTAGTGGTTTCCGTAGATACGGATATTGAATATGTGACATTTATGAATATTGCAACAGGCAGACAATATACCTTGTCCTATGATGGGACAACCTATGTGAAGGATAAATACGAAGGCCCCATGTCAATGTCTCAGATAAAAGCAGGGGACGTTGTAGATGTCACGTTTTTAAAGAGTAAGAAAAAGCTGGCAAGCGTACAGCTGTCTCCGCAGGCCTGGACTTTTGACAATATTGAAAACTATGATCTGGGCGGTATCAATAAGACAGCTTCTATCGGTTCCAATACATATTCTCTTCCGGATGAGGTTGTGGTTTTGTCTGAAGGCAAACGGGCAGAGGTTATGGATGTGGTCAAAAAGGATGTCCTTACCATCAGCGGTATCGATCATAAGATTTGCAGTATCAAGGTAGAGAAGGGGCATGGATATTTGCGTCTTACCAATGAGCAGGCACTTATCGGCGGCTGGATCGAAGTAGGTAACGCGGTGATCCAGCAGATTACGGAAAACATGCTGCTGACGGTACCGGAGGGAAGCTACCAGGTAGTATTGTCTAACGGTAATGCAAACTGTGTCAAAGATGTAATTATCGAAAGAGATAAAGAGGTCATACTAAATGCGGGAGATCTTGAGATTGCCCAGGATAAGACAGGGAAGATCCTGTTTTCAGTGGAGCCTCCTGCAGCAAAAGTAAGTGTTGACGGAGAGACTGTGGACATCGAAAATGAAGTAGAGCTTCCTTATGGAATACATCGTGTCCGCTTGGAAGCGGAAGGCTATCAGACATTGACAAAGTATATTCAGGTTGGTTCTGAATATGCAAGGCTGAGCTTTGTGATGGAAGAAGCGAATGAAGCAGAAGAATCTGGGGAAGATGAAGCGAGCGCTAAAGAAGAGGAGAATGGCGATGACGAGATTGCCAATGCGGTAACCGGCAATAAGGTCTATATAGATTCCCCTCCCAAGGTTGAAGTATATTTGGACGGCAGTTATGTGGGTATTTCTCCGGTCAGCTTTGTGAAAGTAACAGGCAGTCATACGGTTACGCTTAGAAAAACCGGCTATGTGTCTAAGAGCTATACGATCTATCTCTATGATGACGGACAGGATATTACCTATTCTTTCACGGATCTGGAAAAAGAAACCTATCGGGAAGAAGGCAGCAGCAGTACCTCTGTCAAAACGACCAGGACAACTTCTTCCAAGTCGACTTCCTCTTCGTCAGGAAGTACGGTCAGTGGAAATGACAGTCGTCGGTGAGAACGTAATAAAGACATAAGACAAGTTGACATAACGACAAAAATATAGTAAAAATCATAAAAATCCATACAAAATGGTAATTTTACCTTGACAACAACGGTGAGAACATTTATAACTAAGTATAGATGTTTCAAAAGAGAAACTTCTAAAAATAATGAAAACTCATTTAAGAGGAGGAGTTTAAAATGAACAAGGCAGAATTAGTAGCAGCTATGGCTGATCAGGCAGGGTTATCCAAGAAGGATACAGAGAAGGCATTAAAGGCATTTACAGATGTTGTTGCTGGAGAATTGAAGAAAGGTGAAAAAGTGCAGTTAGTTGGTTTTGGTACTTTTGAAGTTACCAAGAGAGCAGCAAGAGAAGGAAGAAATCCTCAGAGCGGCGCTGTTATGAAAATTCCGGCATCTAAGGCACCTAAGTTCAAAGCTGGCAAGGCTTTAAAAGATTCCATTAACTAATATGTAATTTGTAAAGCGAAAAGGAAAAACAAGACCTGTATGTGTTATCATATGGGTCTTTTTTCGTCATAAAAGGAGGGTCGTCATCTATGAGATTAGATAAATATTTAAAAGTTTCCCGTCTGATCAAGAGGCGTACTGTAGCAAATGAGGCATGTGATGCAGGCAGAGTCTTTATTAATGACAGGCCGGCGAAAGCATCCGCAAATGTCAAAGAAGGAGATATCATTACTATACAGTTCGGAAACAAAGAGGTAAAGGTGGAGGTTCTGGATGTGCAGGAAACCGTTCGTAAGGAAGAAGCAAAGGAACTCTACCGGTATCTCACGTAATCTGAATATTCCATAGATCCTATGCATATATTTAACTGGAATATAGTTTCAGGGAGGTATGTATGGAGGATTTAAACAATATTAATAAAAGGGCGCATAAACTGATGCTCACCAATAGAAGGACATGTACTATCAGCGGCGTGAATGATGTACTTTCTTTTGATATCAATGAAATCCTATTGGAGACAGAACAGGGAATGTTAATGATAAAAGGAAACGAACTGCATGTCAGCAGGTTATCTTTAGACAAAGGCGAGGTGGATGTAGACGGCAGGATCGACAGCCTTACCTATTCGGAGACTGCCGGATATAACACCAAGGGAGACTCTCTGTTGGCAAGATTGTTTAAGTAGGTGATATATGAGTCAGGATATCATACAGGAAGTTACCTTTTTTCTTCATTCCGTTCTCATGGGAATTGTGATTACCTTTTTTTATGACTGGTTTTTGATTCTTAGAAAACTGATAAAGCACAACAATTTCTGGATTTCGGCAGAAGATTTCTTGTTTTGGGTCGCATGTGGTTTAGGCGTTTTTTATATGCTCTACCGGGAAAATAACGGTATACTGCGGTGGTTTACAGTAATTGGAGCAATGATTGGAATGGCATGCTATAAATGGCTGATCAGCAATCGATTTATACATATTATGTCAACATGCATATACAAGATTGTGTGGGTAATATTAAAAATTGTACAAATTGTAGTAAAACCAATAAAATGGATACTTTTAAAACTTAAGAAATTGACGGTAAGTTTGAAAAAGAAAATAAAAAAATGTCAAAATTTCCTAAAAAATAGGTTGACGGTTTGCATAAAAATGCTTAAAATGGTTTTATGTAAACATTAATTTGATTGGAGCAGTATTATGGCAAAAAAGGCGGCATATCGTAAGAAGCGCCAGAATAGAACAGGAATGATTCTGGTGACAATCGTTGTACTGATGATGTTGGTCGTGGTGACAATTAAAAGCGTAGAACTTCAGGATAAAAAAGAAGTGTATGCACAAAGGGAGGCAGCATTACTTGAAGAAATTGCTGCAGAAGAAGCACGTACCGAAGAAATAGAGGAATACGGAAAATATACACAGACGAAGAAATATGTGGAAGAGGTAGCAAAAGATAAACTCGGACTGGTATATGAGGGTGAAATCATTTTTAAAGATGAAAAATAAGCAGATTTTGGAACGAATCATGATCCAAAATCTGTTTTTTTATAAAGATTGGTGAATAATACGGACAGGCCCCACATATATTGATTTATTAGAAAGGGGCATTATGATATGAGAAAACAGATGGACACTGCGGATGAAAATATAGTATCGGTGATACCGGAATACGGCAGGCAGAAACTTTTAGGTTATGCGGAATCTTTTCGGGAATTGGCCGAGCTTTTTGCGAAAGAGGATGAACCGGATATCTGCAAAGAAGATGAAGACAGACAGGAATACCTCTGGCAGAAAAAACTATGCGAAAGCAAAGGTCTGCTGGCGGATCACTTAAAAGAAATGGCGTATATTATGTCGGATGTCGCACAGGAGGTCTATCGGTATCGTCCCGTGAGGGAAAGAAAATACAGGCGGATGGCGCATTATCTGAGGGAATCGGGGATACTGTTAAAGAATTTTCTGATTTTAGAAAATGAAGACGGGCATCTGGAGCTGAATCTTACGTTGAAAACGCAGCTGCATAAGAGCATTATGATGGATGACGTAGCAGATTTGATTTCGGTCATTATGAATGTTCGGATCCTCTCATCCAAACGAAATCCTTTGTTTATAGGGAGAGAGTGGGGTACATATTATTTTCAGGAAGAGCCGGCATATTATGTTCTGACAGGTTTTGCCAGAGCAGTGAAAGAAAACGAGAAAATTTCAGGGGATAATTATTCCTTTTGTGAAATCGGACAAGGTCGTGTGGCGGCAATCCTTTCGGATGGGATGGGATCGGGTGAGGATGCCTGTAAAGAATCCGAAAAAGTTGTAGAGATGATGGAGAGGCTCTTAGAAGCGGGATTTCGAAAAGAAGCGGCAATACAGATCATCAACGGAGCATTGGCAGCAGGGGAACAGGACCGGAAGATGTCGACTCTGGATATCTGTGAGATGAATCTTTATACCGGTGCCTGCAATTTTATTAAAGTCGGCGCAGCCAGCACCTATATCAAAAGAGAACACTTGGTGGACAGGCTCTGCGCAAGAAATCTGCCCCTTGGGGTTTTCGGGCAGATAGAGCCGGAATGCATACGCAGACAGCTGCAGGACGGAGATTATGTCATTATGCTTTCCGACGGCATAGCGGATGCTCTTTCGCAGGGAGCCGGTGAGGAAGTTCTGCCGGAAATTATCGGCAAAATCACTCATACCAATCCGGGAGAGATCGCCAATCGGATTCTTAATTATTGTCTCCATCAGAGCAGAGGGCAAATCAGGGATGATATGACGGTGCTTGTAGTAGGCATTTGGCAGTGTGCTTGAAAATGTGGTATGATAGATTTATGGAAGCGAATGAAGAATCTATGAGAAAAACTTACGAAAAGGTAAAAAAATATATTGCCGGGTATCAGATGATTGCAAGCGGGGATGTTGTTGTGGCGGGTGTATCCGGCGGAGCGGATTCGGTCTGTATGCTGCTTATGCTCTGCGAACTGGCGAAAGAAATGGATTTTCACCTGTATGCGGTGCATGTGCATCATGGCATGCGCGCGGATGCAGATCAGGATGCGGACTATGTAAAGAAATTGTGTGAAAGCTTACAGGTGCCTTTCTACCTGAAAAAGGTGGATATGGAAAGGTACGCTGAGGAAAATGGACTTTCACCGGAAGAAGCCGGCAGGATTTTGCGATACCTGGCGTTTGAAGAGCTGGGAGAAGAAAAAACGGCAGAAACATCGAATCAGTGTGCGTATAAGATTGCCGTTGCGCATAACAGGAACGACAGGGCGGAAACGATGCTGTTTCATTTGTTCCGGGGCAGCGGTCTGCGTGGTCTCGGAAGTATCCGTCCGGTAAGGGACAGGGTGATCCGCCCCCTATTATGTCTGGAGAGAGCGGAGATCGAAACGTATCTTGCCGGAAGCGGAGTCACATATTGTATAGACAGTACCAATGATGAGGATACTTATACCAGAAATAAGATCAGGCATCATATCCTTCCTTATGCGGAAGAGCAGATCTGTAAGAATGCCGTATCCCATATCGTTGACGCTTCGCAGATTCTTGCCGAAACACAGGAGTATGTGCATAAGCAGGCTATTCTTGCTTATGAAAGATGTGCGATTCCCCAAAAGGACGATAAGGGGAGTGTGATCCTGGATCTGAACCGGCTTCGGGCAGAGGATCCTTTTTTGCAAAAACTGATCCTGCTGCAGTGCATCGAACAGTTGACATCCCATAGAAAAGATATTACCGGGGAACATCTTGTAGCGTTATTAAAGATCATCAATACAGGCGGAAGCAAAGAGCTCATCTTTCCTTACGGACTGATCGTGCAGAAAGAATATGACACGCTTGTCATAAATAGGAGGCCGGAAAAAGAAGATTGCGATATCCCTGAGAAGATACAGGGCTATCCTCCCGTTCCGATTGCCGTTCCGGGAGAGGTAACGGTTCCCGGATTGGGGGTGCTGGAGTTTCAATTTTTGCCGCAGGAAGATTTTTTTTACAAAAAAGGACAAATTATTCCGGAAAAAACATATACGAAATGGTTTGATTATGATAAAATAACTACGGTTTTATTATTACGGACCAGACAAGCGGGAGATTATCTTACGATAGACAAAGCGCTGCGTAAAAAATCTCTGAAAGAATACATGATAAATGAAAAAATCCCCAAAATGCAGCGGGAGCGCATTTATTTACTGGCGGACGGTCCGCATATCCTGTGGGTACCGGGATATCGCATCAGCCAGTATTACAAGGTGAATGAAAACACGAAACGTATCTTACAGGTGCGCTTAAGAGGAGGACAATAATGGCTGAGCGAGTGGAAGTTTTATTATCCGAAGAAGAGGTGGACGAGCGGATTCGGAAGATGGGCGAACAGATCAGCAAAGATTACGCAGGAAAAAACATACACCTGATATGTATCTTAAAAGGAGGCAGTTTCTTCATGTGTGAGCTTGCCAAAAGGATTACCGTTCCGGTTTCCATCGATTTTATGTCTCTTTCCAGTTATGGTGAGAGTACACAGTCCGGAGGGGTCGTCAAAATCGTAAAGGATTTGGAGGAATCCCTGGAAGGCAAGCATGTTTTGGTCGTAGAGGACATTGTAGATACCGGAAGGTCCCTAAGATATCTGCTTGATGTGTTAAAAGACAGAGGCGCTGCAGATGTGAAGCTTTGCGTTTTATTGGACAAGCCGGAGCGAAGGGTGATCGATATCGAAGCGGACTATACCGGATTTCAGATTCCGGATGAGTTTGTTGTAGGCTATGGAATGGACTATGCGCAGCGCTATAGGAATCTGCCGTATGTGGGTGTTGTAAAATTTGATTCATAACAATGGAGATTCCGGGAGGATTTCTATTGTAGAGAAAGAGGTTTATTTTGAATAAGAATAACAGAAACTTTTATTTATATTTTGTTGTGATCATCATGCTGCTTTTTTTAACGGTCTGGATAGGAACATTGAGAGCGCAGGGAAGCGGATATACAAGAGGAGAACTGGAAGCCCAGTTAAAAGACGGTAATGTAGCGATCGCCAATATCTGTCCGAACAGAGAAACGCCGACAGGTTCTGTGGAAATCACGTTAAAAAGCGGTGAAGAGAGAGTTCTTTATGTTACCGATGTTGTGGAAATAGAGAATCTGATCAGAAAATACGGTCTGGATCCTACGATAGAGGCGGTACCTGAAGAAAGCTGGTTTTTAAACAGCGTATTTCCGATTTTGTTGGTTACTATTATCTGTGTCTTTTTCTTTGTAATGTTCAATTCCCAGAATTCTTCGGGCGGAAACGGCGGAAAGATGATGAATTTCGGCAAGAGCCGGGCAAGACTTTCTCTGGGCGATAATAGGATCATGTTAGATGACGTTGCCGGACTGAAGGAAGAAAAAGAGGAGCTGGCGGAAATAGTAGAGTTTTTAAAAGAACCCGGAAAGTTTACCAAGGTAGGCGCCAGAATTCCGAAAGGTGTTCTGCTGGAAGGCGCACCGGGTACCGGTAAGACCCTGCTTGCAAAAGCCATTGCAGGAGAAGCTAACGTACCGTTTTTCAGTATTTCCGGTTCTGATTTTGTGGAAATGTTTGTAGGTGTGGGCGCTTCCCGTGTCCGTGATATGTTTGCGGAGGCAAAAAGACATGCGCCCTGTATCATTTTTATTGATGAGATCGATGCGGTGGCAAGACGCCGGGGTACCGGTATGGGCGGCGGACATGACGAAAGAGAACAGACCCTGAATCAATTACTGGTGGAAATGGACGGTTTTGGCGTCAATGAAGGAATTATTGTCATGGCGGCCACAAATCGCGTTGACATTCTGGATCCCGCAATCTTACGACCGGGACGTTTTGACAGAAAGATCAGTGTTTCATCGCCGGATGTAGGCGGAAGGCAGGATATTTTAAAAGTACATGCCAAAAACAAGCCGCTTGCGGATGACGTTGATCTGGAGCAGATCGCACAGACAACGGCAGGATTCACTGGTGCGGATTTGGAAAATCTCTTAAATGAGGCGGCAATCAATGCGGCGATGGAGAAAAGAGTCTTTATCAGGCAGGAAGATATCAAGAAATCCTTTATCAAGGTCGGTATCGGTGCAGAGAAAAAGAGCCGCATCATTTCCGATAAAGAGAAGAAGATTACGGCCTACCATGAAGCGGGACATGCGATCTTGTTCCATGTGCTTCCTGACGTGGGTCCCGTATATACGGTTTCCATTATTCCCACCGGAATCGGGGCAGCAGGATATACCATGCCGCTTCCGGAAAAGGATGAAATGTTCTTAACAAAAGGGAAGATGAAAGAGGATATCATGGTATCTTTAGGCGGCCGGATCGCCGAAGAGATTATTTTTGACGATATCACGACAGGCGCTTCCAGCGACATTAAGAAAGCGACAAAGACAGCGCGCAGGATGGTAACCAGGTATGGCATGTCCGATAATATCGGTGTAATCAATTATGACAATGACGATGACGAGGTATTTATCGGAAGAGATCTGGCACATGCCAAGAGCCACAGTGAGATCGTTGCCGGAGAAATTGATAAAGAAGTGAAATCTATTATTGATGAATGTTATCAAAAGGCAAAGGAAATTATTTTAGAACATGAAACGGTTCTCCACAAGTGTGCAGAGTTGTTGTTAGAAAAAGAAAGGATCAACAGGGCGGAGTTTGAAGCGTTATTTGAATGAGTTGTGAATTTTGCACAAAAATGAAGTGTCGAATTTGTAATATTTGTGAAACCTTAGTATTGTGGCATTTACAAGGCTATGTTAATATACACTTGTAACCCCCAATACATTATAGTTTTTTGCTATACCCCATAAGAAAGAAATACCTTCTCTAAAAAGGACAGCGATACCAGCTGTCTTTTTTACATTTATGCATATTTTTTTTGTACAATAGAATAATTAATCATAGGATAATTTGTATAGGGCACTTGAATATCTACAACATATAGTATAGAATAACCATATATGTCTTATTGTATAGGGTGGAGGCTTACTTATATGGAGAGCAGTCAATTTTGGAAGGCAGAGCAGAATTATCAATATATAGCGTCAATGCGCCCTGTGTTTAACAGAAATGCATTATTCAGTGATACCACGGATAATTATGTTACTCCGGCGGAACCGAGTCCGTATGGGGAAATAACGATCCGGTTCCGGGCTGCAAAAAATAATATTGATAAAGTTTTTTTTGTAAGCAAAGGCGAAAAGCATCTGATGTTAAAAACGGACTCGGATGCCTACTTTGATTATTATTCTCATACCGAGCAGCTGGAAAATGTAAAGCTGGTTTATTATTTTGAAGTCAATGCAGGGAAGATAGTCTGTTATTATGATACAAGGGGGATGGCTAAAGATATTAATGAGCACTACCATTTCCAGATCATTCCGGGATTTAAGACACCGGCATGGGCAAAAGGCGCAGTCATTTATCAGATCTATGTAGACCGCTTTTGTAACGGAGATCCCACCAACGATGTCTTGACGAATGAATATCGCTATATCGGAGATGGAACTGTCAAAGTGGATGATTGGAATAAATATCCTGCGGTCATGGGAGTGAGAGAGTTTTATGGAGGCGATCTGCAAGGGGTTCTGGATAAAATGGATTATCTCCAGGATTTAGGTGTGGATGTCATTTATTTCAATCCGCTTTTCGTATCTCCTTCCAACCATAAATATGACATACAGGATTACGATAATATAGATCCTCATTTCGGAAAGATTGTAAACGAAACCGGGGATGTACTTCAGTACGGGCAGCAGGAGAACAGGTTTGCCTCGAAATACATCAATCGTGTTTCCAATAAGGAAAACCTGGAGGCCAGCAATGCGCTTTTTGCCAAGGTGGTGAAGGAAGCGCACAGACGGGGTATGAAGGTCATTCTGGACGGTGTTTTCAATCACTGCGGTTCTTTTAATAAGTGGATGGACCGTGAACGAATCTATGAAGAGGCGGAGGGTTATGAGAAAGGGGCTTACATTACCAAGGAAAGTCCTTATTATAACTATTTTCAGTTTATTGCCGAAAAATGGCCCTATAACAGTGCATACGACGGTTGGTGGGGACACGATACCCTGCCTAAGCTAAATTATGAAAATTCCAGAGATCTGTTTAACTACATGCTCTATATCGGGAAAAAATGGGTGTCAAAGCCCTATAACGCGGACGGATGGAGGCTGGATGTGGCGGCAGATCTGGGTCACAGCCCCGAGTTTAATCACACTTTCTGGAAAGAGTTCCGCAAAGCGGTAAAATCTGCGAATCCGGAAGCCATCATTTTGGCGGAACATTATGGAAGTGCCAAGGACTGGCTGCAGGGAGAAGAGTGGGACACCGTCATGAATTATGACGCTTTTATGGAGCCGGTGACATGGTTTTTGACCGGTATGCAGAAGCACAGCGATGATTATCGGGAAGATTTACGGGGAAATGCAGCAAGCTTTTGGGATGCGATGAGATATCATGGCGCAAATATGACAACCCCGTCATTAATGACTGCCATGAATGAATTGTCAAACCATGACCACTCCCGATTCCTGACCCGCACGAACAGGAAAGTCGGACGTACCAATACGCTGGGAGCGGAGGCTGCAAACACAGGAATCAATAAGGCCGTGCTTAGAGAGGCTGTGGTAATTCAGATGACATGGCCCGGGGCGCCCACGATCTATTATGGTGATGAAGCGGGAGTCTGCGGCTTTACAGATCCGGACAACAGGCGGACTTATCCTTGGGGACATGAGGATTTGGAACTGATCGAGTTTCACAAGGAAATTATAAAAATTCATAAACGCAATCAGGAATTCTTGTCGGGATCCCTTAGACACATGGTTTCAGATTATAATGTGATCGGCTATGGTCGTTTTACGAAAGAGCAGCAGTCAGTGATATTGATCAATAATAATGAATATGAAATAACCAAAGAGCTGACCGTATGGTATCTGGGTACGCCGAAGGAATGTACGCTCAAACGGCTGATGCTTACAACCAGGGAGGGTTTTACGACAGAGCCGGAAGAATATCCCGTTCTTGCGGGAAAGGTGGAGATCACACTGCCGCCGACCTCAGCTATTGTGTTGCAGCATACGGAAACCAAGCCGGAATATACGGGAAATACCGGAAAAAATTTCTTGCATTTTGTATAGTGATATGATATAAATGGTAATTGTGAGACAAACGATATAATAAAATGGGCGGATTCCCGAGTGGCCAAAGGGGACAGACTGTAAATCTGCTGCAAATTG